>JBKKBB010000085.1:0-10916 GCA_046714395.1 Candidatus Limnocylindrales bacterium
CCGCTGGATCGACGGTTGTCTTGCGATCCACACACGATCCGGGTGGGAAGCCCTGGCCGAGCGGATCGCCGCCTTGCCTCTCACCGACGCCTCGGCCCGCCTCTTCGGCCGAAGCATCTTTGCCGGCGCCAACGAGACGGACCTTGATCGTCAGGGACGGGTACTTCTGCCGGCCTACCTTCGCGAGGGGATCGGGCTCGAGACCGATGCCGTTGTCGTCGGGGCCCGGGATCACGCAGAGATCTGGGCTCCGGAGACCTGGGCGGACTACCGCCGCGCGATGGACGACCCGAAGACCTTTGCCCAGGCCATTCAGGGCCTCGGGATCTAGGTGGACCAGATGAATCCCCAGGGAGGACCTTCGGACCCGGCGACGGATGCACGATCCGCGAGGATCGCCGGGCACGTTTCGGTGCTCATCGACGAGGTCGTGGCGATGCTCGCGCCAGCTCCCGGCAGCCTGCAGATCGATGGAACGGTCGGTGGCGGCGGTCACGCGGAACGAATCCTGGAGGCGACGAATCCTGATGGCCGCCTCCTCGGCCTGGATGCCGATGGGGCGGCCATCGCCAGAGTTCGCGCTCGCCTCGAGCCACGATTCGGCGATCGCCTGGAGCTCCGTCAGGCGAACTTCCGGGATCTTGCCTCGGTGGCACCTGGGGCCGGATTCGGCGCTGTCGACGGGTGCTTCCTGGACCTGGGGCTGTCGAGCCATCAACTCGTCGACGACGCCCGCGGTTTCGGCTTCAGAGCGGGCGGTCCGCTGGACATGCGCTTCGACACCAGCCGCGGGATCCCGGCAGCCGAGATCCTGGCCGCGTTCAGCGCCGATGAACTGGCCGCGCTGTTCCGCCGCTATGGCGAGGAGCCGTTTGCCGGCCGGATCGCTCGTGCGATCGTGGAAGCGCGCCGGACCGCCCCGATTGGGACCGCGCAGGAACTCGCCGAGCTGATCGAACGAGTCGCGCCGTCCCGGGCTCCCGGTCGCCGCCGGATCCACCCGGCCACGCGCGTCTTCCAGGCACTCCGCATCGCGGTCAACGAGGAGCTCGATGCGCTGAGCGCGGGGCTGGCGGCGGCCCTCGACCTTCTCCGTCCGGGAGGTCGTCTCGTCGTCCTGAGCTACCACTCGCTCGAGGACCGGATCGTCAAGCGCTTCTTTCAGCTCGAGCGGCGCGGATGTGTCTGCCCGCCCGAAGCCCCGGTGTGCGTCTGCGGTCGCACGCCTCGGGTCCGTCTCGTGACACCAAAGGGAGTCGTGCCCGGCGAGGAGGAGCTCGCCGTCAACCCACGCGCTCGAAGTGCCCGCCTGCGGGCCGCGGAGCGTCTCGCCGCCTAGTCATCGCGTCAACGGACCGGCGGGGAGGAGCCGCCGGACGGCCACCAGGGGAGGAGGGTCCCGTGAGCAAGCGTCATCAGACCAGCCGTCGGCGGGCCTATGGACGTCGTCAGCACGAAGTCCACGAGCGCCACGAGCGACGCGTCGATCGTGGCCGGCCCGAGGTGAACTGGGCCGAATCGTCGGACGTCGGCCAGGCCGATCCGTTGTCGTTCATGGATCCGAGGACGCCCCGACTGCGCTTCGGCATCCTCGGCTGATGGCCGGTTACGCGGGCGCCCGGCGCCGCGGCTTCGAGCTGCGGCGGCCGACGTTCGACCTCGAACGGCCGACGTTCGGCCGGGGTCATCGGAACGCCCGAGGCGGGCTGGTCCGTGCCGGACGCCCGACGAGCGTCGGCACGATGCTGGCCGGGATCGTGGTGGCCTTCGTGCTGGCGTTCATGTCGCTGAGCCAGAGCGTGCGTGTGCAGGCCACGAGTTACGACATCGTGCGGCTCGGATCCGAGTACGAGCGGCTCGACGCCCTTCGACTGGACCTTCGCTCCGATCTCGACCGCCTCGGCTCGGAGCCGGCGATTCGCAAGATCGGGCTGGACAACGGCCTCGGCCAACTCGGCGCGCCCCTGATCATTCCGGCTCGATAGCGCGATCGGAGTCTTCCGATGATCCTGGGACGGACCGATTCGCGCGGCCGCCTGATCCTTCTGCTCCTGGTCTTCACGCTCTTCGCCGGGGCGCTGGTGGCTCGGCTCGGCTGGTGGCAGATCGTGCGCCGCGACGACCTCGCCGCGAGCGCGCATCAGCAGATCTACCTCCGGACCGAGATCCCCGCGATACGAGGCGGCATCTACGATCGAAGCGGCACGGTCGCCCTGGCCGCGAGTCTGACACGGGACCGCCTGATCGCCAACCCAAGGCGCCTGTCACGAGACCATCGGGAGGCGCTCATCGCCCTGCTCACGGAGGACCTCGGCCTTGACATTGCCGCGGTGGTGAGCCTGCGCCAGCGTCTCGAGAGCGATCGGGCCTACGTCGTCGCGGTTCGGGATCTCGCGGCCGAGGACACCGAGGTCATCTTCGCGGCAGCACGGGCCAAGGGGATCGTCGGTCTCGCGGTGGAGTCATCGCAGATCCGCCACTACCCCCAGTCGGGTGGTGGTCCGCTGACGTCCCTGGCGGCCCATCTGCTCGGGTTTGTCAACCGCGATGGCCAGGGTCAATACGGCGTTGAGCGCTACTACCAGGATCTGCTGGCAGGGACTGCCACGATCGTCGAGTCCGACCGCGATGCCAATGGGCAGCCGGTCCGGGAGACCCAGCACATCGTGGACGCCGGCACGCCCGGCGTGGACCTGTCGCTCACCATCGACGCCGGCCTTCAACTCGCGGTGGAACAGGAACTGATTCAGGCCTGGCTCGCCGACAAGGCGCACAGCGTTTCGGCGATCGTCATCGACCCGTACACGGGTGCCGTCCTGGCCGAGGCGACCTATCCGTCGTACGACGCCAACGACTACGCGACGGTCGCCACGAGCGACCCCGATCGGTTCGTGGATCCTGTGGTGTCCGAGGTATACGAGCCTGGGTCGGTCTTCAAGATGCTCACCGTCATCGCCGGCCTTGAGTCGGGTACGGTGACGATGAAGACCAAGCTTGACGACACGGGCTCGCTCCGCCTGGATAACGGCCGGGCGAAGATCGACGACGCGGATCGCAAGGCCATGGGGCTGATGACCCTCGAAGACGCGATCGCCCTGTCCCGCAACGTGGTCGCGTCGAAGGTGGCCCTCGGGCTCGCGCCGACCGTGCAGGCCTCAGCGGTTGCGCTGCATGAGGTCTGGACGCGTCTGGGATACGGGGCCAAATCTGGCATTGACACCGCCGGAGAGGTTGCCGGTCTGGTTCGCGACCCGGCCGAGAAGCGGTGGCGCGAGATTGATCTTGCCAACGGCAGCTTCGGACAGGGCATCGCCGTGACGACCCTGCAGCTGGCGGTCAGCTATGCGGCGATGGTCAACGGTGGAACGCTGGTGACGCCACACGTCGTGGGTGCGATCGACGGCCAACCGGTGCTTGTCGCCGACCGAGGACGGGTGATCGATCCGAAGGTCTCGCCGCAGCTTACCAACCTCATGAATCACGTCGTGACGTCCGTTCCGTACTACAAGGATCGGACGCTCATCCCCGGCTACTTCGTGGGCGGCAAGACCGGCACCGCGCAGATCTGGGATTCGGCCATCGCCAACTGGAAGACGGGCGTCTTCAACTTCTCGTTCGTTGGCTACGTCGGACGCCAGGTCGGCCATCCCGATCTCGTGGTGGCCGTCCGGATCAACGAAGGCAGACCCACCGTCCGACGAGTTGGCCAGCTGGAGATGCCGGTCATGTCGTTCGAGCTGTTTCGACGGATCGCCACGGACGCGATGGGCGTCACGGGTCTCCTGCCCGAGCTGCCGCCGCTCGAGGCGCCGTCCGGACGAGTCGGCGATTGATGGCCCCGCAGGCGCCCTCGTCCGCTCGCCCGTGGAGGAGTGGCTGTGCGACACTTCGACACGTGTCCGACGCCTCGACGTCATCGCGAGCCGGTCGCGCTGCCTCCGCCGGCGGGACGCGACCCGAGGCTCTCGCGACGGCGGACATCGTCGATCTGACCGGCGGCCGGCTCGTCCGCGATTCACATCGCGCGATCCGCGGCGGGGCCGTCGATTCCCGCCTGGTCAGGCCGGGTGAACTGTTCGTGGCACTGCCGGGCGCGCGGACCGACGGGCATCGATTTCTGCGCGAGGCGGCGATGGCCGGCGCAGCGGCCCTGCTCGTCGCCGTTGAACCGGACGCCGCGGACCTCGCCGCGCTTGGCGACGTGACGATCGTCGTCGTGCCAGACCCGCTTGCGGCGCTGCACGCCATCGCCGCCGGCTGGCGCGACCGATTCGACCCGCTGGTCGTCGGTGTCACCGGGAGCATCGCCAAGACCTCGACCAAGGAGGCGGTGGCCGGTGTCATTGAGACCGTTGGCCGCACGCTTCGGACAGAGGGCAATCAGAACAACGAGATCGGCGTTCCGCTGACCCTCTTGCGGCTCGGTCCGAGCGACGCGCACGCAGTCCTCGAAATGGGCATGTATACCGGCGGCGAGATTGCCCTGCTGGCCCGCCTCGCCCGTCCCCAGATCGGCGTGGTGACCGCCATCCTTGGGGTCCACCTGAGTCGAGCCGGCACCATCGAGGCGGTCGAGAACGCCAAGGCCGAACTCATCGAGGCGCTTCCGGCGGATGGGGTGGCAATCCTGAATGCCGATGACGAGCGCGTCCGGGGGTTGGCCCGACGGACCAGGGCGCGGGTGATCACCTACGGATTCGCCCGTGACGCGGATGTGTCGGCGGGTCGAGTTCGATCCGCCGGGACGGCAGGGATGCAATTTCAACTGCGCACCATGACGACACACGGGCCGGTCGAGACCGCCGCGACGATCCCGACCCTTGGACGCATCTCGGTTCACAACGCCCTGGCGGCCGCCGCAGTCGGAAGCGCGATCGGGATGACCCCTGCGGCGACCGCGGTCGCGCTCAGGGCAGGGTGGTCGGCCCCGCATCGCGGTCAGCACTTCACGAGCGGCGGCGTGACCGTCGTCGACGACAGTTACAACGCGTCGCCGGCGTCGATGATCGCCGCGCTCGACATCCTGGCCGGACTACCGGGTCGCCGGGTCGCCGTGCTCGGTGAGATGCTCGAGCTCGGCAGCGCCGCCGCCGATGGGCATCGGGCCGTCGGTCGCGTCGCAGCCACGATCTGCGCCCTGCTTGTCACGGTTGGTTCCGGCGCCCGGGGGATCGCGGCCGGCGCCCGTGCGGCGGGCCTTCCTCAATCGGCGATCGTGCAGGCCTCCGATCGAGTCTGGGCGCTCGCGGAGCTACGCGCTCGGCTGGTACCGGGCGATGTCGTGCTGATCAAGGCGTCGCGCGGGGCAGAGCTGGATCGTCTGGTTGACGACTTGCGAACGAGCCTGCAATGACCGTTGAGCTGATCCAGGGTCTGTTGCTCGCGTTCGCCCTGGTGGTGATCCTGATGCCCTCGTACATCCGGTTCCTTCGATTCGCGGGCATGGGCAAGCGGATCCGGATCGAGGGTCCCGAAGCGCATCTCGCCAAGGGCGGTACGCCGACCATGGGCGGACTGCTGATCATCGTCGTCGTCCTCGTCCTGTTCTACGTGCTCCGCGGATTCCCGCAGCGCGCCATCATCGCCCCGCTGGCCACCTTGCTGCTGGTCGGCGTCCTGGGCGCCGCGGATGACTTCCTCAACGCCCGAACGGGTGAGGGGATCCGTGCCCGCCACAAGATCCTCTGGCTGGTCGTCGTTGCCGGCGTCGTGGCCTACCAGATCCAGTCCACGTATTCAATCGATGAGATCGCGGTCCCGTTCATCGGCGCCGTCGGGATCGCGCCATGGATCTTCGTCGCCTTCGCGGCCTTCGCGATCGTCGCGGCCAGCAATGGGGTGAACCTCACGGATGGCCTCGACGGGCTGGCTGGTGGGACGCTGATCTTTGCATTCGTCGCGTTCATGCTGATCGCGCTGCTGAATGTCGTCCCACAACCCGACGGCACGTTCGGCAATCAGCCGAACCTCGCCTTCCTGTGCGCCTTGATCATCGGCGCGCTCCTCGGGTTCCTGTGGTTCAACGTCCATCCGGCTCAGATCTTCATGGGCGACTCCGGCTCGCTCGCCCTGGGCGCGACGCTGGCCGTGATCGCGCTCATCACCGGCCAGATCCTCGTGCTGCCGCTGATCGGCTTCGTCTTCGTCATGGAGACGGCGTCGGACATCATCCAGATCGGCTTCTACAAGCTGACCAAGGGCCGCCGGGTGTTCAAGATGGCGCCGCTCCATCACCACTTCGAGCTGTCGGGTTGGGACGAGGAGAAGATCACCCTCAGGTTCTGGATCGTCGGGATCCTGTCGGGTCTGCTCGGCGTGACCCTCTTCCTCGCCTCGATCGATCAGCTGCAGTGATCGCGGTGACGAGCGACGCCGTGGCCGGACCGGGACCCGTGGACCTGGCCGCGCTGTCCCTGGAAGCGATCCGGGCTGGCGCGCTCCGAGGCCGGCCGGTGACCGTGCTCGGCTTTGCCCGGACGGGCATCGCGACGGCCCGCTTCCTGGCCGACGCCGGCGCGCTCGTGACGATCTATGACGGCCGTCCGGCGAGCGAATTCGAGGATGCGGTCGCTGCGCTCCAGGGCCGTCCGGTGAGCCTCGCCCTCGGCCCGGCGGTGGATCCGGCAATCACCTGGGCCGGAGCGGACCTGGTGGTCACCTCGCCCTCGATCAGTCCCGACTTTCCGACGACGGAGCCGCGGCTCCGGGCCGCCCTGGGGCAGCTGGTGGCCGCTCGGATCGTCGCGGCGGCGACGGCCGCGGCGCCACCTGTCCCGGCGCTCGTGTCCGAGCCGGATCTCTTCCTCCGTCTCTGTCCCGCACCGACCATTGGAGTGACCGGCACGAAGGGCAAGACCACCACGGCGGCTTTCACCGCGGCTGTCCTCGCGGGTGACCCGAGCCATCCCGTGGTCCTGGGCGGGAACATCGGGACGCCGCTCATCGAGCGACTCGCGGACCTGCGGGCGGACCATCGGGCCGTCATCGAGCTGTCCGAGTTGCAACTCCCGACGCTGTCACGCGGCACGACCGTGGCCCTTTACACCAACGTGACGTCCGATCACCTGGATCGTCACGGATCGGTGCCGGCCTACCGGCGGGTAAAGCGCCGGCTCGCGGAGCTCGTGGATCCCGACGGGGCGCTCGTCCTGAACGCCGATGATCCGGTCGTGGCCGCCTACGCAGGCCTTGGCACCGCGCGGTCGGTGCTGTACCGGCTGGAGCGCCCGGTGCCGGGGGGTGTCGGCGTCGATGACGGTTGGATCGTCGGGGCCGGAGTGGAGCGCCTCCCGGTCGCCGGTGGCGGTCCCGGGGCGACGGGTCCGGGTGGTCGAATCATGCCGATCGACGAGCTGGCGATACCGGGCAGGCACAACCTCCGCAACGCGCTCGCCGGGGTCGCCGCGGCTCTGTTGTTCGGGGTGGCGCCCGACGCCATCCGCCGCGAGGCGGCGCGCTTCCGCGGTGTCGAGCACCGTCTCGAGACCGTCGCAGTCGTGAACGGGATCCGCTATGTCAACGACTCGCAGGGGACCCAGCCCGACGCCGTGATCGCGGCCCTTGAGGCGTTTCCAGGTCCCATCGTCCTGATCGCCGGCGGGCGCGACAAGGGCGTCGACCTCGTGCCGCTGAGCGCCGTTGTGGCGACGCGCGCAAGCGCCGCCGTGCTGATCGGTGAGTCCGCCGACACGCTGGCGGATCTGTTCCGCGCCGCCGGACTCGAACACATCGAGCAGGCCGAATCCCTGGACGCGGCCGTCGTCATCGCCACCCGGATCGCCACAACGGCCCGAACGGCGGTGGCTGACTGGGGACGTCGTCCGGGGGCCGGCGTCGCCACCGTTCTGCTGTCGCCGGCGGCCGCGAGCTTCGACATGTTCGTGGACTACGCCGCCCGCGGACGGGCATTCAAGAACGCGGTGCAACGGATCGCCGAAGCCGAGGCGGATGGGGTCGGGGAATCAGTGCCGGACGGGAGCCGCTGATGGGGCTCATCGGTCGATCGTTCCCACGGGCAATTGGTGGTCCGGCGTCCGACGGGGTCCGGGCCGCGCGGACCCGATCCGGCCGGGATGGCCAACGCTCCGGCATGCGCCGGCCCTCCGTACAGGCGAGGACCAACGTCCTCAAGCGAGTCCGCCATCAGCCCGATTGGTCGATCCTCGTGGCGGTCATGGCGCTGGCCTCAATCGGGATCCTGATGGTCTACTCATCATCGGCCATGCGGGCATACATCCTCCAGGACGACTCGCTCGCGATCGTGGGGCCGCAGATCCTGTGGGCGGCGCTCGGACTGATCGCGATGCTGCTGATGATGCGGGTGGACTATCGGATCCTCCGACTCGTGTCGATGCCGGTCTACGTGGTCGGCATCGTGCTCCTGATCCTGGTGTTCGTGCCCAGCCTCAATCGCGTCGTCGGTGGCAGCGCCCGGTGGCTGGCGATCGGCTCGTTGCCGGCGATTCATCCGGCCGAGATCGCAAAACTGACCCTGGTGATCTATCTGGCCCACTGGATGAGCTCCCGCGGAACCAGGATCAGCGGGATTCGCTCGGGCACGGTGCCGTTCCTGCTGATCACCGTGCCGGTGATCGCGCTCGTGTTCAAGGAGCCGGACCTGGGCACCACCACCGTCATCGCGGCCACGGCGTTCACGATGTTCTTCGTGGCCGGCGCCCGTCTGTGGCACTTCGGCGCGATGGCCGTCATCGGGGTACTGGCAGCGATCGTCGTCGGGTTGCGGGACTACCAGATCGAGCGAATCCGAACGTTCCTCGACCCCTGGCAGGACCAGCTTGGGGCGGGTTTTCACACGATCCAGGGGTTGCTGGCGCTCGCGCTGGGCGGACTCTTCGGAGCGGGACTGGGCGAGTCGAAGCTGGCCGGCGGGTTGTATCTGCCGAATGCCTGGAACGACTTTATCTTCGCGATCATCGGCGAGGAGTTCGGTCTCATCGGGGCCGCGATTGTCGTGGTCATGTTCATGGTCCTGGCCTATGCGGGCATCCGGACGGCAATGCGCGCACCCGATACCTTCGGAGCCCTGCTCGCCGTGGGCATCACCGCCTGGCTGTGCATCCAGGCCTTCATCAACATGGGCGTCGTCGTGGCGCTGTTGCCGGTGACCGGGATCACCCTCCCGTTCATCAGTGCCGGCGGCTCATCGCTCATCATCAGTTTCGCGGCCGTCGGGATCCTGTTGTCGATCTCGCGGGAAACGGTCGAGGGCCCAATGCAGGAGTCAGATGCATTTGCTGATCGCGGGCGGGGGAACCGGGGGACACATCTACCCGGCCCTCGCCGTCGTGGACGCGCTGCGCCGCCGATCGAATCCGCCTGACGTCCGCTGGCTCGGCGGCCATCGGGGCCTCGAGGCGCGGCTGGTGCCCGCGGCTCAGATCCGGCTGCGCCGTCTTGTCCTGCGCTCGCTGCGGAGCGTCGAGCGGGACGTCCATCTCGGGCTTGACCCGGTTCGCCTGGCCCTGTCCGTCCCGCAGGCGTTGGCGATCCTGGCTCGCGATCGGCCCGCCGCGATCTTCACGACCGGCGGCTATGTCGCCGTCCCGGTCCTGCTCGCGGCATCGATCCTGCGCATCCCGACATTGCTCTGGGAGGGCAATGTGGTGCCGGGCCGGAGTGTCCGCGCCACGGCCGGGCTCGCATCGGTGCTCGCCGTCTCGTCCACCCTGACCTGCGACGCGCTGGGGCGCGGTTCCGGCCAGCAGGGGCGTCCGTGTGTGGCGACCGGCACCCCGATCCGAGACCTGGGGTCCGTCGATGCGCTCGCGGCCCGAGCCGACCTCGGCATCGCGCCCGGGGAGCGACTCGTGGTGGTCTTCGGTGGTTCGCAGGCCGTCCGTCGGCTGAACGAGGCCGTCGCCGCGGCCCTGCCCGAGCTGGTGCGGCGGGTCCACGTCGTGCACGTGGCTGGTGACGCAGGCTACGCCGCGGCCGTCCGCGGCCGGGAGGCCCTGCCCGAGGCGCTGCGCTCCCGCTATCGCCCGGCCGCGTTCCTGGGCGAGGAAATGGCGCGGATGCTGGCGGCGGCCGATCTCGTGATCGGGCGGGCCGGGTCATCCACGCTGGCCGAAGCGACCGCCGTCGGCGTACCCCTGGTCCTGGTGCCGTATCCGCATGCCGGTGGGCACCAACGGGCAAATGCGGCGGTTCTGGCCGAGGCGGGTGCAGCCACGCTCATCGACGACGCCGATTTTGACGGGCCCGCGCTGCTCGAGGCGATCCGGATCCTCGACGATCCGGCAGCGCACGCCCGGATGGCGGCGGCCTCGCGGGCCGTGGGGCGGCCCGGTGCTGCGGAGGCCGTGGCCACGATCCTGCTAGCCCTGGCCGAGCGCGCCAGCCCGCCCGACGCCGGGGCCGTGGAGCGTATTGCCCGCGGAGCCGGGGCATGACGGACCAGGCCGCGGCCATCGACGGAGCCGCCGTGGCAGCCGACATCGCCCGACGCGTCGGGGTCCGCGCGGAACGGGACGCGCCGCTTGCCCGCCTGACCACGATGCGCGTCGGCGGCGCCGCCGACCTCCTCGCGACGGCCAATAACGGCTTTGAGCTGCGCGGTCTGATCCGCTTCGCCCGAACTCGCGGCTTGCCCTTCCTGCTGCTCGGGCGGGGGAGCAACGTCGTGGTCTCGGATCACGGCGTGCGCGGTCTCGTGATCCGGGTCCGCGGCGAGCAGAGCCGGGTCGATGGCAGCCGCTACATCGCGGCCGCGGGTGTGCCGATGGCGCGCGCGGCCACCGAGACCCAGAAGGCCGGATTGTCCGGTCTGGAATTCGGCCTCGCGATCCCGGGCACGGTCGGCGGAGCCATCTGGGCCAATGCCGGCGCCCATGGCGCCGACGTATCGTCCGTGCTGGAATCGGCGGACGTCCTGCTTGCCGACGGGCGGGAAGCCA
>JBKKBB010000086.1:0-8661 GCA_046714395.1 Candidatus Limnocylindrales bacterium
TCTGTGCTGGACACGGGTCGGCCCCACTTCCCTGGCCAATGCTCCTCCGGGGAGCACTATCCGGGTTCGGGCGGGGGTCGAGCCCGCCCGAGCACCCCACGAGCGGAGGCCGTGGCAGCGGCCACCCACGAAACCCACCCCGCGATCGAGGAATCTGATGGAGCTGGGGATCTCGGCGCTGCCATCCGCGGCCGGCGACCCGCAGAGTGCTCCGGGGGTGGTCACAAGCCAGGATTACTGGGGGTGGGCACAGGGAATGGGCTGCTTCCGTGGTTGCACCGCGCCCCGCTGTGTTTCGCCGCGGTGCGTCGGCTACGACCGGGGCCATGTGAACTTGCCGAGCCAGCCTCCGATCACGGCGGGAGGCGGCCAGGCGTGGTCGGCCGGCGAGGCTCGGTCGGCCGAATCACGGTCTTCATGAGATGAGCGGTCTGTATCCTTCCGAGATGGATTCGCGACCGGACGCGCCCGCCACCCGGACGCCGATCATGCTTCGCCGACTGCTCGCCCGATTCGCCACGCTCGGCGTTCTCCCTGGCGACAGCGACGCAGTCCGGATGCAGAAGGTCGCGCTCACCCTCGCGGCCGTGACTGTGACGACGCTCGCCCTGATCTGGGTCGGCGTTTACCTGGCCCTCGGCCTGCCGGTGTCCGCCGCCATCCCGTTCGGCTACCAGATCGCCACGGTCATCAGCCTCGCGTATTTCGTTCGGAGCAAGGACTTCCGGATCTTCCGATTCAGCAACATGCTGATGATGCTCATCCTGCCATTCGTGCTTCAGTGGAGCCTCGGCGGCTACGTCGCCTCGAGCGTCGTGAGCCTCTGGGCGCTCATCCCGGCGTTCGGTGCGCTGTTCTTCTACACCGCTCGCGAGGCGATCCCCTGGTTCGTCGCCTTTGTCGCCTTGACGGTGGGATCCGGATTCGCCGACCCATTCCTCTCGTCGTCGCCTGCATCGATCCCGGAACCGATCGTCGTGGCGTTCTTTGTGCTGAACGTCGTCGCCGTGTCGTTGACCGCCTACCTCCTGCTTCAGTATTCCGTCCGCGAGCGGGACGCGGCGCTCGCCCGCTCGGACGGGCTCCTGTTGAACGTCCTGCCTCGATCGATCGCCGATCGACTGAAGCACACGCCGGGCGTCATAGCCGACCGTCATGAGGACGTCACCGTCCTGTTTGCCGATATCGCGGACTTCACACCGTTCGCCGAGCGGACCAGCCCGGAGCGCGTCGTCGGCGTCCTCGATGAGATCTTCAGCGCCTTCGACGGCCTCACGCGGCAACTCGGGCTCGAGAAGATCAAGACGATCGGGGACGCCTACATGGCCGTCGGCGGGCTACCCGAGCCGCGCCCGGATCATGCCGTGGCGGTGGTCGAGCTGGCCCTCGAGATGCAGACCGAGATGGCCCGCCTGTGCGATTCGTCCGGGCTGGGGCTCACCCTCCGGATCGGAATAGCCAGCGGACCGGTCGTGGCCGGGGTCATCGGCCGGCACCGATTCCTGTACGACCTGTGGGGCGACACCGTGAACACTGCGAGCCGGATGGAATCACACGGCGTCGCCGGGCGGATCCAGGTCACCGAGGCGACAACTCGACTCCTGCCAGACCGGTACCGCTTCGAGGACCGAGGCGAGATTGCGATGAAGGGCAAAGGTCGCGTTGCGGCCTACCTCTTGATCGGCCGCAAGCCGGCCGATTGACGGAATGTATCGCTTCAGGCCTTCGACTCGAGCCAGGGTCCGATGGCAGCCGCGATCAGTTCGGCCGCCTCGACGGTCGAGCCGACCGTCGAACGAACCGAACTGACGAAACCTGGTTCCATCGTCGCCCGCAGGATTGCCATTGCCTCGTGATCGTCGGCAAGCGGGCCAAGCGCGAGCCGAGAGAGGCGATCCCAGCCCGCTCCGGCGTCAACTCCGGCCCGTGCCCATGGGCCGGTCGTCATCGGTTCGCGGAGCCACATTTGGTACCAAGGCTCCGCTTTCTCCAGGAACAGCCCTGACGCTTGGCTTAGCCGTCTGACGCGCTCGGTGACGGTATCGGCTCCGTCGAATACGGAGACGTCAGGTATCGGCATCTCGGCCTGGGCACGTTCCACGAGGGCGCTGTCCAGCTCGTGACGCGTGGGGAAATGATTGAGCACGGTCGCCACGGCGACATCCGCGCGACGCGCAATCATGTTCATCGACGTGCGTGACATGCCGCGCTCGATGTACAGCTCGACCGCGGCCTGAATGACGCGTGCCCGCGTGGCCGCCTTGTCCGCCGATCGCTTTCCCATCCGATACGCCCGGGGCATCCGAAAACCCTTCTATTGACTAACTGGTTCAGGCAATTATACTCGCCCAGAGTCCCCGAAGCAAAGGAGCAATACTTGGAACGGTACATGGATGCACTGGGGCGCTGGGCCGGACTCCTGGCGATGACCGGCGGGGCGCTGCTCGTGGCCATCTTGATCATCCTGGTGCTTTCGCCGACGTCCCCTGCCTTCTACGGCATCTTCCCCGGGATCGTGCTCCTTGGAGCGGCGGTGCCCGGTTTGTACTGGCGGACCAGGCCCGCGACCGGACGATTCGGTCTGGTAGCGGCGTGGCTCTCCGGGCTGGGCGCGATCGCCACAGTGGCGGTAGCGGTGTACTTCATCGCCACGAATCAGATAAGCGCCGCGCAGCAGGACCTGCCCGAGGGCCCGGCGATGTTCATTGGGATTGGCGCCAGCGTCGCGTGGTTGATCGGGAACCTGGGCTTCGCGCTGGTGCTGATCCGTTCGCGGGCTTTGCCGCCGCTCGGCGCCTGGCTGGTGCTTGCCGGCGCATTTGTCCCTGTCGCGATGGCGCCCTTCGTCGGCGAAGACTCGTCGTCGGCTGCGGTCCAAGCGATGATGCTGGTGTTCGGGCTCGTTCCCGTCGGCTGGATTCTGTTGGGGTACGCGGCTTCGCGACGGACGAGCCCGTGACGATCGGCCGCACGGCGACGGGAACGACGGCTGGGGGGAGCATGGGACGCTATCGAATCACTCGCCACATCAGCGCCCCGCCCGAGCGCGTATTCCGGGCGTTCACGGACCCGGTGCTCGTCGCGGATTGGATGGACGCTGAGGCGGTCGCGAATCCGACCGGACCCCTGGAGGTTCCCGGCACTCAGTACACGCTCGTGATCCGGGGACCATGGAGGTTCCGGACCATCATCGAACGCTCCGAGCCGCCCTGGTTGCACGAGACCGTGGGCTCTGCCCCGCTCGGCGGCTCGTATCGCATGGTGGCGACACTTACATCGGAGGATGGAGGGACAGATCTCGATCTGCTGACCGAGTACACGATTCCGCTCGGCCCGCTCGGACGCTGGATCGACCGCCGGTGGGTCGATCGCGAGCCGCGTGCGACGGCCAACCGGGAGGTTGACCGGCTCGTCGCACTGGTGTCGGGCGAGCCGCCCGGCCCCAAGGCGAGTTCGCGAGATGCGACGCGCGACAGATCAGCGAACAGCCAGACCTAGTCGGAACACGGGGCTCGTCCGGCCACCCGTTGCTCATGAACCCGTCGGAATGGCCTCCGCGCAGGCATCCACCGGTAGACACTCCGGCAGACTGGAAGCCGACGACCGACCGGGCCTGATCTTCAGGAACGCGCCCACGTACACGCCGGCCAGAATGACCGACCCGCCGATGAGGAACGAAGGCGAGATGCGCTCATCGGTGAGGACCGCCGCCAGCGAGATGGTCACGAGGGGCATGAGCAGGGTCAGGTACGAGACGGCCGAGGCAGTCCAGCGCTCCAGCGCGAACAGATACAGGGCGAACATCACCACGGATCCGAAGACCACCAGATAGCCGATCGCCGCCCAGGTCGCAGTTTGGGCGGGGACCACCCAAGCCTCGCCTGTCAGCAGCGACAGGACCGCGAGGATCCCGGCCCCGGTCAGCATGGCGACGGCGTTCGTCGCGAACGGATCGCTCCTCGGAATCCACTTCACGATCACCCCGGTCTCGGCGATGGCCACCGTCGCAAGCACGATCAACACGAGCGAGCCGATCGGGACGTCGGCACTCACCTGATCGGCGAACACGAACGCGACACCCGCCAGGGCGATCATCGCACCCACCAGCCCCTGCAGCTGGAACTTCTCCTGCCTCTGCAGGATTGCCAGGCCGAACGTCACGAGCGGAGTGGTTGCGATGAGGACCATGGCAGTGCCAGCCGGGGTCTCGCGGAGGCCGCTATAGGCGAGACCGTAGCTTGCCGCGAACCCGACCGCGCCGTACAGGGCAGCCCCGCTCAGGCTGCGTCCCCGCGGGAGTTTCCGGCGCGTCGCAGCGACGATCGCCAGCAGGATCAGACCGGCCAGGGCAAACCGGATCGTCGCGCCCCAGAAGGGCGCGAGCTCCTGAACGGTCTGCCGGACCCCGATCGCGTTGGCCCCGCCGAAGATCACCACCCCGATGAAGGCCAGGAGGGTCGCCCGCTCGGGTCGGACGTTGTTCGAAGACGGAGCACTCATGGCGGATCACCTGTCAGTCACGGCGGACCGCATCCAGGCGCCCTGACCGTGCTGGTTGACCTTATACCGCGACTAACGCCGAGAACACGGAATCGTCGACGTGCCGAGCCCTCGGCTCCACCGTCAAGTTCGTTCCGGCAGCCAGTCGAGTAGGATCGGCGGTGCTCATGAGTGCATCGACCCAATCAGATTCGACGGCCGGCCAGCGCTACCTTCTATTGGCCGACATCTCCGGCTATACAGGCTTCATGGGGGGTGTCGAGCAGGCGCACGGCGTGGACTTCTCGGATGGCATCCCGGCCGGATACACCGTGCTGGGCGCTCTCCTCGATGCCGTGGTCGAGGGCGTCGAGCCCGACTTTGACATCGCCAAGCTGGAAGGCGACGCGGTCTTCGCCGTCGCGCCGGCCGAGGACCTCGACGGGCGGGGCGAGGCGGTGCTGAACAAGCTCCAGACCCTGTACCAGGCCTTTCGAGCCCGCCGTGCGGAGGCCACACTGGCGAGTGATCACGTTTGTACCGCCTGCCCGGTGGTCAGCAATCTCGACCTGAAGATGGTGCTCCATCGGGGCCAGGTGGTCAGCCAGACAGTCGGGCCCCGAACGGAACTCCTCGGGCCCGCGGTGAACGTCGCGCACCGTCTCTTGAAGAACACCGTCCAATCGCGGATCGGGTTCCGGCCGTACCTCTTCCTGACCGACGCAGCGGCCCTCGGCCTGGGTGTCCCGGCGCTCGGCCTGGAGCACGGCGAAGACTACCCGGACGTGGGACGCATTGAAGGTCGCATCGTCGACCTCGGTGATGGCTAGCCAGGACCGACCCCGGATCGGCGCTCGCGGCGACAGCACGACGCGATCTGCCTTCCCGGACACATTCATAGAAGACGCCGCGTCGTTCGTGAAGCGCGCGAACGAGCAGCTCTTCCGGCTATCGATCAAGGCGGGTCGGGCAGCCTGGGTTCAGAACACATTCATCACCGACGACACGGAGGCGCTCGCAGCCGACGCCTCGCGAGAGCTGAGCGCCGCCATGATGGTTCTGGCCGCCGAGGCAACCCGCTTCAATGGGCTGGCGTTGCCTGATGACCTTGCGCGCCAGATCGAGCTCATCAAGCTGTCCCTCGGGCTGCCCGTACCGAGCGCGTATGAGGCGCAGGTGGAACTGACCCGAACGAGCGCCGCTCTCCAGAGCATGTACGGCAAGGGGAGCTACAACGGCAAGGGCCTGGTCGAGCTGTCGCGGACGATGGCGGAGAGCCGTGATCCCGACGAGCTGCTCGACGCGTGGCGCGGTTGGCGAACGATCTCACCGCCGATGCGCGAGCCATTCGCTCGCTTCGTGTCACTGGCCAACGAGGGTGCGCGCGACCTCGGATACGCCGATCTCGGGGCGCTGTGGCGATCGGGCTATGACATGCCCGCCGACCGGTTCGAGGAGGATCTGGAACGCCTCTGGCTTCAGGTCAAGCCGCTCTACGACGCACTGCATGCCCACACTCGTGCCGCCCTTGCGCGGGCGTATGGGCCGGAAACGGTGCCGCTCGACGGACTGATCCCGGCCCATCTGCTCGGCAACATGTGGAGCCAGAGTTGGGAAAACATCTGCCCACTCCTCGAGCCCGAAGGGAGCAATTCGAGCGGTGATCTCACGGGGTTGCTGCGCGACAAAGGCGTCGACGAGCTCGAGATGGTCCGGTATGGAGAGCGCTTCTTCATGTCGCTGGGCTTCGAGCCGCTGCCCGCGAGCTTCTGGGAACGCTCGATGTTCATCAAGCCCCTCGACCGTGACGTGGTCTGCCACGCCAGCGCGTGGGACATCGATCTTGATCAGGATGTGCGGATCAAGATGTGCATCGAGATCACCGGCGTGGACTTCATCACGATCCACCACGAGCTGGGTCACACGTTCTACCAGCGCGCGTATCGCGAACAGCCCGTCCTGTACCGAGACGGCGCCAACGACGGGTTCCACGAGGCGATCGGCGATGTGATCGCGCTGTCAGTGACCCCGCGCTACCTCGTCAGCGCGGGGCTCCTTGCCGCCGAGCCGTCAGACGACAACGACGTGGCGTTGCTCCTGCGCAAGGCACTCGAGAAGGTTGCCTTTCTGCCATTCGCGCTTCTGGTGGATACGTGGCGCTGGCAGGTGTTCTCGGGCGAGACCGGGCCTGCCGAGTACAACACCGCCTGGTGGGACCTGGTGCGGAAGTATCAGGGCGTACGGCCACCGGTGACCCGCACGGAGGCGGACTTCGATCCAGGCGCCAAGTTCCACATCCCGGCCAACATGCCCTACGCCCGGTATTTCCTGGCATTCATCCTGCAGTTCCAGATCCATCGCGCGTTCGCTCGTCAGGCGGGCCACGAGGGACCCCTGCACCGTTACTCGGTCCACGGCGACACCACCGCAGGCAAGCGGCTCGCCGATATGCTGGCCATGGGCCGGAGTCGACCATGGCCCGAGGCGCTGTTCGCGCTGACCGGCGAACGGGAGATCGATGCCACCGCCCTGCTCGAGTATTTCGCCCCGCTGGAACGCTGGCTTACCGAACAGAACCGCGGGCGACCTGTCGGCTGGGAGGCCTGACTCGGCGATCCGCGTATGCGCCCGCTCATCTGGGGTAAATGTCGTTGCCGGCCGAACGCACACCGTGGCTCCCGACGGGCAGACTATGCGGATGAGTGCCGGTAACCCGTGTTTCAGCCCGCCCACCGCGCCCGCGCACGACGGTTGGGTCGAGGGTGGCGAGCCGTGCGTACGGATCGACGTCGGTGGCGCCAACCCATCCGGGGCTCGGCCCTCATGACCCCGATCATCGCCAGCATCGATCCGACGCGCCTGGTTGACTTCCCGCAGCCCGCGGCTGGCTCACCAGAGTCCCTCGGGATCCTCGCGGGGCTCTTCATCCTGATCCTGGCCGCGAAGTTGGGTGAGGAGGTCTTCCGGCGGCTCGGCCAGCCGGGGGTGGTCGGTGAGCTCGCCGGCGGCTTCCTCGTGGGGCCCTATGCCCTGGGGCTGGTGATACCCGGCGAGACTGCGACCGTCCTGGCCGAGATCGGCGTGGTGATCCTCCTGTTTGCGGTCGGCCTCGAGATCAAGACGGACCAGCTGTTACGAGTCGGCCGCCCGGCGCTGATCACCGCCGTCCTCGGGTTGATCTTCCCGATCGCCGCCGGCGCCGCGTACGCGCTGGTGACGGGCGAGCCGCCCGCGAACGCGGCCTTCGTGGGCCTGGCGTTGGCGGCCACGAGCATCGGCATCACCAGCCGGGTCCTGACGGAGCTGGGTGTTCTGGACCGGCGTTTCAGCCGCATCATCATCGGCGCGGCCGTCATCGACGACGTGTTGGCCCTCATCCTCATCGGGATCGTCTCGGGTGCGGCCGAGGGCGATCTCTCCATCGCGACGCTGGGCCTCGTCGTCGGGGCGATCGGTTTCGTAATCCTCGGCTTCGCCATCGCCCGCCGGGCGCGCGGCCTTCGCCGCGAGGTCTTTACCTGGCCGCTGTTCGCCGATTCGCCGCTGGTCCCGGTGTTTGTGCTCATGCTTGGCTTGGCGATCCTCAGCGGCTTCATCGGACTGGCGGCGATCATCGGCGCGTTCGTCGCCGGCTTGATCGTTGCCGAGACCGAGGCGCAGGATGAGATTGAGCATGAGATCAAGCCGCTGGCCTCGATCTTCACCCCTTTCTTCTTCGCCGTCACGGGCTCCCAGGTGGACCTCGGCGCGCTCCTTGATCCACGGCTCGCGATCGCGGCCGTGGTGCTCGCCGTGATCGGTGTTACGACCAAGCTACTGGCGGGTGTGATCGGCGCCTGGCCGACCGGGCGGTGGAGTTCGCTCACCGTGGGCATCGGGATGGGCCCCCGTGGGGAGGTCGGGATCGTGGTCGTCGGCCTGGGTCTTTCCCTGGGCCTCATGACGCCGGCGCTGTTCAGTGCCGTCCTCGTCGCGGTGGTCCTGACGACGGTCGTGGCGCCGGTCTTGCTGAACCTGACCATCCCTCGAGCGATCGCGGAGGACGAGGCGGCCCGCTAGTTGTAGTTCCCAAGGACGTTGTTGACACGGAACCGCCGCGGGCCTGATCGACCAAGTTCATCAAACCGGGGTCGTCCACGCTCGGCCGAACAGCCGAATCGACGGATATCGGGTACGGCCACG
>JBKKBB010000087.1:0-4251 GCA_046714395.1 Candidatus Limnocylindrales bacterium
GGTTGAGCCCGATCGCGTCGGCACCGGCACGGACGGCGGCATCGATGCCCGCGGTATCCGTGATCCCGCAGATCTTCACGAACGGGACACGGTCCAGGTTCGCCGGATCCGTGGGCGCGCGGCCGGCGGACACGAACGCCGCCGTCGCAGCGGCCGGATGGGCTGACCGGACGAGCGCCTCTCCGATGAGCGCGGCATCGAATCCGAGCGCCCGCCATCCGCGCAGCGTCGCGGGGTCACGCACGCCGGATTCGGCGATCACCAGGCGGTCTTCCGGCACGAGCGCGCGGAGCGCGACGGCTCGTTCCGGGTCGACCTTGAGCGTACGGAGGTCGAGGTTGTTGAGGCCGATCAGCCGTGCCCGAGTCGCGAGCGCCGCCTCGAGCTCGGGCTCGTCGTGTGCCTCCACGAGCGGCGCGAGGCCGAGGTCGAGCGCCCGATCGACGAGCCGCGCCAGACGTGGTCCTCGATGCAGGACCGCGAGCAGGAGCACGAGATCAGCACCCGCGGCTCGAAGGAGATCGAGCTGCCGCGCCTCCACGACGAACTCCTTGGCCAGGACCGGCACGGACACGGCCGCGCGCACGGCCGATAGATCCTCAACCGAACCCCCGAACCAGTGCGGCTCGCAGAGCACGGAGATAGCGGCCGCGCCACCACGCTGATACGCCTGGGCTCGAGCCACGATGTCCTCGCCATCGGCTGCGATGGCGCCGGCCGAGGGCGAAGAACGCTTGATCTCCGCGATCAGGTGCAGGCCGGGTGCGGCGAGCCGCTCGGCGATCGGCCGCGGGTTTGGAGCTGCCTTCAGCCGGCGGCGCAGCTCGGACCGATCGAGGCTCGCAAGTTCGACACGGACATCCGTACGCCGCCGGGCGGCAATCTCCGCGACGACCCCGGCGCGGGCGCGACGCTGGCCCGGGCCGCCCGCCGGACGAGGCAGCGTCTTCCTCACGCGCCCGATCCTCCCGTCGCTTCGGCCGCAGCCTCGAATGCCCGCCGCGCATCTCGCAACCGCTCGAGCAGGTGCCGCGCGGTTCCCGTATCGATCGTGTCCGCGGCCAGGCCGATCCCATCGCGCAAGTCGGCCACCCGGCCCGCGGCCACGAACGCCGCGCCCGCATTCAGGAGGACCACGTCCCGGCGTGCGCCGACGCCCCGCTCGAGCACGCCGACCGTCATGACGGCGTTCTCCTCGGCCGATCCTCCATGGAGCTCGCTGGTCGCCGCGGCACGCAGGCCCAGGCTGGCCGGATCCACCAGTGATTCGCGAATTCCGTCAGGCGTGACCGCACGGATCACGCCACTGCCGTCCAGCGGGAGCTCGTCCACGCCGGCGCCGTTGACGACGAGGGTGCAATCCGTGCCGAGACGCCTGGCGACCTCGGCCATCCGCGGCGCGGCCGAGGCGTCGCCGACCCCGAGCAGCGCGCGCCGCGCGCCAGCCGGATTGGTGAGCGGCCCAAGCAGGTTGAACGCCGTCCGTACACCGATCTCGCGCCGGGTCGGACCCGCATGGCGCATCGCCGGATGGAATGTGGGCGCGAACAGAAACGCGAACCCGAACGCACGCAGGTCCGCGGCCGCCGTTGCTGCCGTGTGATCCACACGAACTCCGAGTGCTTCGAGCACGTCCGCAGCGCCCGAGCGCGACGTGATCGCCCGGTTGCCGTGCTTTGCGACCGGCACCCCGGCCGCCGCCACGACCAGCGCGGAGGTCGTGGAGATGTTGAACGTGCCCGACCCATCGCCGCCGGTCCCGACGACGTCGATCGTCCCCTGTGGCGCTTCGACCCGGACAACGCGTTCGCGCATGGCCATGGCAAATCCCGCCAGCTCATCGACCGTCTCGCCGCGCATCCGAAGTGCCACCAGGAATGCCGCGAGTTGGGCCGGCGTGGCGTCGCCGTCCATCACCTCGCCCATGGCGACACGTGCTTCATCGAGGTCGAGCGTCCGCCCTTCGATGACGGCCGCCAGGGCCGCGCGAACCTGCCCGCTCATCGGTCGGGATCGGCCAGGCCGGCGGTCGCGAACGAACCCGACGCATCGTCGAGGAGGGACGCATCCCCATCCCCGGCGAGTCGAAGGAAGTTCGCGAGAAGGTGCGGACCCTGGGGAGTGAGCACGCTTTCTGGGTGGAACTGGACTCCCTCCATCGGCAGGGCGACATGGCGGATCCCCATGATCACGCGGTCGACTTCGGAGATCGCCGTCACCCGGAATTCGGCCGGGAGTGTCTCAGGATCGATACACAAAGAGTGGTAGCGCGCGGCCATGAAGCTTGGTGGCATGCCGGCCAGCAGGCCAGCGCCGTCGTGACTGACCTCGGACGCTTCGCCGTGAACGAGCGTCGGCGCGCGCACGATCCGGCCGTCGTAGGCGGCGGCCATCGACTGCATCCCGAGGCACACGCCGAGCAACGGGAGCTCGCGGTCGGCCGCGACCCGGACCGCATCCATCGACACGCCGGCAGCGGTGGGATCGCCCGGCCCCGGCGAGATCACGATCCCCCTGAGGTTCGCGGCCGGATCATCCGCCATCGCCTCGATACCGGCTCGGTCGATGGCGTCGTTGCGGAGGACGGTCACGTTCGCCCCGCTGGCCTCGAGAGCCTGAACGAGGTTGAACGTGAAACTGTCGTAGTTGTCGACAACGAGGATCATCCGGGTGCCTCGGAGGGTGGCGCGGTCGGCGGATCTCCCGCCGCTTCGGTCGCGACAGTCGGGACCGCAGTCGGGCCTCGCTGGTTGGGGGCTGCTGCCAGTTCGATCGCGCGCCGCAGCGCGGCGGCCTTATGCTCGGTCTCCTCGAACTCCTTTTCGGGCACGCTGGCCGCAACGATCCCGGCGCCGGTGTGGATGTGCGCCCGGCCGTCCTTGAGGACCGCGCTCCGAATGGTGATGGCGGTATCGAGGTTGCCGTCGTAGCCGAGGTAGCCGACCGCTCCACCGTACAGCCCCCGGCGCTCGCCCTCCGCAGCCGCGATCAGCTGCATGGCCCGGACCTTGGGTGCGCCGGACAGCGTGCCGGCAGGGAAGACGGCCCGCAACGCATCGAGGGCATCGAGATCCGGCTTCAGGCGCGCTTCGACGTGGCTGACCAGGTGCAGCACGTGGCTGTACCGCTCGACCTCCATGTACTTCGAGACCGTGACCGTGCCGGCCCGAGCCACACGGCCGAGGTCGTTGCGACCGAGGTCCACAAGCATCACGTGCTCGGCGCGCTCCTTCGGATCACGCTGGAGCTGCTCGGCCAGGAGCGCGTCCTCGCGCGCGTCGGCGCCACGGGGTCGTGTACCGGCGATCGGATGGGTGGTGAGCTTGTCGTTGTCAAGCTGGACGAGGAGCTCCGGGCTTGCGCCGACGACCTCGAACGCCGGGACACGGGTGAAGAACAGGTAGGGCGATGGGTTGACCCGTCGAAGGCTCCGATACAGGCCGATGCCGTCGAGTTGCTTGCCGGTTGCGGGGTCGATCGGGAGGTCGAACGACTGGCGTCGGGCGAGCACGACCTGGATCGCTTCCCCGGCGGCGATGGCGTCCTTTGCGACTTCCACGGCGCGGATGTACTCGTCGCGGCCGAGGCTCGATTCGATCGCCGCCTCGGGAACGGTGCCGGACCCCTTGGCCGAGCTCCCCCGGGTCCCGGCCCCGGCCATCTCCGACGCCGACGGTCGGGACGTCCGCTCGAGGGCTTCGAAGATCGCCGCTTCGGCGATCCGATAGCGGCCCTCGAAATCGGGGGCCTCCGTGTGCAGCGACGCGATGGCCGACAGCGTGTGGGTCAGGTGGTCGAAGACGATGACCAGGTCCGTTTCGATGAAGGCGGCCGTCGGGACACCCGTCGGATCCGCTTCGGGGAGCGGGACGGTGGGCTCGAAGATCGAGACCGCGTCGTAGGCCAGCGCGCCGACGGCGCCTCCGGTGAAACGCGGCATCCCCTCGCGCGGCGCGACGCGCCGTCGCGGGATGAACTCGCGAAGGGCCTGCAGCGGATCGCGCGCCTCGAAGGTACGGATCGGGAGATCGGGGGCATAGGCGGTCACGCCCACCGGGCGGTCCTGGATGCTCGCCCGGCCATTCCTCACCTCAAGCAACCGCCGCGGGCCGACGCCGAGGAAGGAGTAGCGGCCCAGGCGTTCGCCGCCCTCGACCGATTCGAGCAGATAAGCCGGGGTGTTGCCGTCATCGAGGCGCAGGAAGGCACCGATCGGAGTTTCGAGATCGGCGGATCGCGTGGCGCGCAGCA
>JBKKBB010000088.1:0-4781 GCA_046714395.1 Candidatus Limnocylindrales bacterium
CAGGTCGGTGACGAGCACGTTCAGGGCGCCCGCCCGGAGCGCCCCGAGGATCGGCCCGATCTTCGTCGGCCCGCTGGCGATCCCGATCGAGGTCGGAACCAGGTGCAGGCGTCGTGCATCACAGGCGATCGTCCGGTCCCGCAGGGCCGCGCCGACAAATCGTCCGTCCTGGTCGAACGGCGCGATGAGGATTTCGCCGACGGCTCGATGGGCCTGGAGTTCTCGCCACGCAGCAGGGCCCACGAGGGCCTCACTCCAGGCCGGGCCGCCGATCCCGAACACGGCGACGTCGAGCCGGTCCCAGAGGCCCGTGACCTCGCGAATGCCCGCATGAGCCATGAGCGCGTCGCGCGTCAGGGCGTCGTCGAGCAGTCCGGGAGCGAGCAGGCCGTGGGCCGTCGCGCCCAACGCGTCGGCGATCCGGCGAAAGGGCTCGCGTCCCCCGGCCGAGCCCCAGAACCCGCCGCACAGCGGAACGACCGCGGCAGCGAGGGGCGTCGTCATCGGGTCCATCTCGTCGGCCAGGGCCGCCACGGACGAACCGTCACCAACCCCGACGATCATGCCGTCACGCACGGTGGTGGTGAGCACCTGTGCCGCGAGGCGCCCGACCCGCCGACGTGTCCGCTCGTGTTCCCCGGTGAGCGTCGGGGCAAGATGGGCGGCCTGCAGGCCGAACCGACGCCGAACCTCTTCCGCGACGTTGCCGGGGTGCTCCGTGCGATCCACGATCCGGATCTCGACGACACCTTGCGCTCGGGCCTGCTTGAGGAGCTTGGAGATCTGCGGCCGGGTCACGCCGAGCGAGGCGGCGATGGACTCCTGCGTCTCGCCGAGCTCGTAGTACATCCGGCTCACCTGGACGAGCGCGGTGCGGTTTGCGACGCGAGTCAACGGATGCCCCGCTGCGACCGATGAGGCCGCGAGGGAATCCAGATTGGCACCTTTGTACAATTCATTCGTGCCATGACCGGGTCATCATCGCCTGCGCACCACGCGCTGTCAACCGTCAGTCCGGTACGCTCCGTCCATGGCCACTGATCTCGCGCTCGTCGATGCCGGCCGGCTGCTTGATCCCGCGTCCGGCGAGGCACGCGAGGGCCGTTCCGTCCTCGTTCGGGACGGTGTCGTTGCAGCTGTTCTGGGACCCGACGAACCCCGGCCCGAGCCCGGGTCGGTTCGGCGGATCGATCTCGCCGGGCTCACCGTCCTGCCCGGGCTGATCGATACGCACAGCCACCTGATCGGCAACCTCGAGTTCGCGGGCATCCCGGCCATTCACGAGACCGCGGAATCGGAGCTGGCGGCCGGCGAGCGCAATGCCCTCATCACGCTCCTGGCGGGCGTCACGAGCGTTCGAGACGTCGGCTCCTATCGGGGGCTGCTGGACGTCGCACTGCGCCGGCGGATCGACGAAGGCGCCACACCCGGACCGCGGATGCAGTGCGTCGGCGCGATGATCACTCGGCCCTACGGCGGCGGCGAGGACCGGCGATCCAGGGATCGCCATTCCGCGGGAGCTTCGACTCGGCGTGGTCCGCAATCGGACCGAGATGCGGGAGGCAGTGGGACGGCTGGTAGGCGGCGGCGCCGATGCGATCAAGTTGATCGTGACCGGCGCGGTGCTCACTCGTGGGACGCGCGTCGACGACGTGGAGCTGAACGCCGCGATGATCGGGACCGCCGTCCGACGGGCGACGGAGCTGGGGGTATACGTCGCTGCTCACGCTCACGGTGCGCGGGGCATCCAGATCGCCGCCGAAAGCGGCGTGCGCTCGGTGGAACACGCGTCGCTCATCGATGACGCGAGCATCGAGGCCATGGTCGCGAACGGCACCTGGATGGTTGCCGACGTCTACGACGGCGACTGGATCAACGAGGTCGGCCAGCGTGACGGGTGGCCGGCCGAGACCCTCGAGAAGAACACGGCCACGACCGAGGCGCAGCGAACCGGGTTCACGCGGGCACTCCGGGCCGGGGTGCGCATGGCCTTCGGTACGGACAGCGGTGTGTACCCGCATGCATTCGTCGGGCGCCAGCTCCCGATCATGGTCCGGCTGGGGATGTCGCCGCTCGAGGTGATCCGTTCGGCGACCGTGAATGCCGCCGAGATGATGGGCTGGTCGGATCGCGTCGGCAGTCTCGCGGTTGGACGCTACGCCGACCTCATCGCCGTCGAGGGCGACCCCACCGAGGACGTCACGAGGCTGGCCGCTCCCGCCGTGGTCATCAAGGGCGGGACCGTGGTTCGAGACGATCGCACCGGTCAGGCGGCCCGGTCGGCATAGTCCGGCTCGTCGTCAGGGCGTGAAGGACTTCCCGCTCGCCCGCAGGTCGGCCTTGCGGGCGCGCTTGGCGGCTTGATACGCCGCGAGCGTTTCTGGCGAATCGACGTCGCCGAGGGTTGGATAGCCGGGCAGCACGTCCTCGATCCCCGGCACGCTGACGCCAAGTCGCCTGGCGAGCATCGCGAGCACACCGCGGACCTTCATCTCGCCGAAACCGGGCAGACCCATGAGTCGAACCTGGAGATCGCGGCCGTCACGCGCCTCGCTCCAGATCCGACGCGCGTCGTTGCCGTAGTCATCGGCGACGACGCGGCAGAGCTGACCGACCTTCGTGGCCATCGCGCCGGGGAAGCGGTGCAGCGCGGGCCGCTCCCGAAACACGCGATCCAGCTCGGCCGGATCCAGGGCTGCGATGCTCGCGGCGTCAAGATGCCCGAGCCGGGTCCGCAGGTCCAGTGGCCCGGAGAACGCCTTCTGGACGGTGACCTGCTGGTCCAGAGCGAAGCCGATCAGGAGCGCCAGCGGGTCCGCGTAGAGGAGCCGGTCGGCAGCTTCTTTGCCGGTGAGAAAGAGGCGGTCGGTGGTGGTCATGCGCCGGATGGTACCCCGCCGGCGCGGAGGAGCCGCCGGGCTATCAGGGATCGTAGCGGAGACCGAATCCACACACGGCGAGGCTCGATCCGGTATTCTCGCGCCGCCCGGTCGACGTCCCGGCGCTGCAGGCGCGGACGAATGACGCGGGAGATCTGGAGAAAGTTTGACCTTCGATACGCTCGGCCTGTCGGCCGATCTCGTTCGGATCGTGGCCGAGGAAGGCTACACGGATCCGACCCCCGTGCAGGCAGCCGGGATCCCCCATGTGCTCGCCGGACGCGATGTCCTGGCGGCGGCCCAGACCGGTACCGGCAAGACCGCGGCGTTCGTGCTGCCGATCCTTGATCGACTCCGCCAGCACGCCAACACCAGTTTCTCGCCGGCTCGACACCCGGTTCGGGTACTCATCCTCGTCCCGACCCGCGAGCTCGCGATGCAGGTCGATGAGAGCGTCCGGACCTACGGCCGGAGCGTGCCCCTTCGTCCCGCCGTCGTATTCGGTGGAATCCCGATCGAGCCGCAGATCAAGGAGCTGCGCGGCGGCGTCGAGATTCTCGTAGCGACCCCGGGACGCCTGCTCGACCACGTCGGCCAGAAAACCGTGAATCTCGGCCAGGTGGAGATCCTCGTCCTCGACGAAGCGGACCGGATGCTGGACATGGGCTTCCTGCCCGACATCCGACGGATCATCGAGCTCCTGCCGCCGAAGCGCCAGAACCTGATGTTCTCGGCCACCTTCTCCGACGACATCCGGCGCCTGTCCGGCTCCATCCTGAACCACCCGGAAATCGTCGAAGTCGCCGCGCGGAACATCGCCGCCGAGTCGGTCAGACAGCTCGTCTATCCGGTTGATCGTGACCGCAAGGAGGCCTTGCTCGCCCACCTCATCGCCAAGGAGGACTGGCGCCAGGTCCTTGTCTTCACGCGGACGAAGATCGGCGCGACGCGGCTGGCGACGTACCTGGACCGACGCGGGCTCGAGGCCGTGGCGATCCACTCGGACCGGTCCCAACCGGAGCGGACCCGCGCACTCGAATCGTTCAAGGCCGGCACCATCCGGGTCCTCGTGGCCACCGACGTCGCCGCGCGGGGGCTCGACATCGAGGATCTGCCGCACGTGGTGAACTTCGAGCTTCCCTGGCAGGCCCAGGACTACATCCACAGAATCGGCCGGACCGGCCGGGCCGGAGCGACCGGCGACGCGATCAGCCTTGTTTCGATCGACGAGACGGATCTCCTCCGGGGCGTCCAACGTCTCCTCAAGATGGCGATCCCGTGGACCGTCGAGGAGGGGTTCGTCCCGGACCGCAATGCCGAGCCGCAGCCGCTGCGCGGCGGCGTTCACGAGGCGCGTCCGGCGCGCGGGCACCACTACCCGCATCGCAGTGAGACGAGGCCTCACTCCAGGAGCGGCACGCGCGGCTGATCAGGCGGGCGCTCGGCCCGCGGAACTGCTGAACCCGGCCCCGGGAAAGTAGTAGCCGAGGTCGATGTCGGCAACGACCCGCTCGACGGCATAGCGATTCACCAGCGCCTGACCGCGCTCCACGAATCCGCCATCGGGATTCCCGGTCAGGCCGACCCGCACGTCCCGGAGGAGGATGAACGGCCCGCCGGGGCGCGCCAGCGCGCGGCCCGGATCGAAGCCGGGCAGGCTCGGCAGTTCTCCCGTGACGTGATACGGGCCAGCGTCGAGCTCCACGCTATGCCACTGGGCGTGGATCGGCAGATCCTCCGTAGCTGCGCACAGGACGAGGACGTCGTCCGTCTCGAGGCTGACCTTGCCACGCCGGACGGCCGCGCCGCCGGCCAGCGGATGCCAGGTCGCCCGGGCGACCTGGCCGTGCTGCACCTCCTGCCGGGCGCCCCCCCGGGCCGGCCGGGCCGCCGGGGGGCCCC
>JBKKBB010000089.1:0-9729 GCA_046714395.1 Candidatus Limnocylindrales bacterium
GCAGAGCCCGAGGCAGCGGCAGAGCCCGAGGCAGCGGCAGAGCCCGAGGCAGCGGCAGAGCCCGAGGCAGCGGCAGAGCCCGAGGCAGCGGCAGAGCCCGAGGCAGCGGCAGAGCCGGTCGTCAAGGCGTCGACCAAGAAGGCCTGATCGCGACTAGCGCATCGAACGCCCACGACCCGTCGGACCCCGGCGGGTCGTTTACTTTTCGGTGGCCCGATCCAAAATGCCGCCCGCACAGTTCGCGGCCGCGTCTTCGTCTCCGCCGTGGGGCCCGATCAGGCGTCCCGAGGTCAATGGCAGCGTAAACCGGCGGGTTGCCAAAGTGCTGCGTGCTAGGATGGCGGCGCGCCAAGGTGCGTAGAAGGGGAACGGGCGTTCGAAACCGATGGAGCGATTCGACAAGTTCACGGATCGCGCGCGCAAGGTCCTGACGCTCGCGCAGGATGAGGCGCAGCGGTTCAACCACAACTACATCGGGACCGAGCATCTCCTTCTGGGACTGGTGCGCGAGGGCGAGGGCGTGGCCGCCCGCGTGCTGGAGAACATGAACGTCGAACTCGCCAAGGTCCGGACGGCCGTCGAGTTCATCATCGGTCGGGGCGACCGCCCCGTCGTGGGTGAGGTCGGGCTGACGCCGCGCGCGAAGCGCGTCATCGAGCTGGCGATCGACGAAGCCCGCCGCCTCGGTCATAACTACATCGGCACGGAACATCTGCTCCTCGGCCTTGTCCGGGAAGGCGAGGGCATCGCGGCAGGCGTGCTCGAGTCACTCGGGGTGAACCTGGACAAGGTTCGTCACGAGGTGATCCGCGTCCTCTCGCAGTCGTCATCCGTGGGGCCCGCCCAGGAGACCAAGCGCACGTCCAAGACGCCGACCGTCGACGCGCTCGGGATCAACCTGACCGACGCGGCACGCGCGGGCAAGCTCGATCCGGTCATCGGCCGGGAAAAGGAAATCGAGCGGGTCATCCAGATCCTCGGCCGCAAGACCAAGAACAATCCGGCCCTGATCGGGGAGCCCGGTGTCGGCAAGACGGCGATCGCCGAGGGTCTTGCCCATCGGATCGTCGCCGGGGACGTACCGGACATCCTGCTGAACAAGCGCGTGCTGACCCTCGACATCGGCTCGCTCGTCGCGGGGACCAAGTACCGCGGCGAGTTCGAAGAGCGCCTGAAGAAGATCATCGAGGAGCTTCGGAACACCAACGACGCGGTCCTCTTCATCGACGAGCTGCACACGCTCGTCGGCGCCGGGGCCGCCGAGGGTGCGATCGACGCGGCCAACATCCTCAAGCCGCCGCTCGCTCGCGGTGAGTTGCAATGTATCGGCGCCACGACCCTGGACGACTATCGCAAGTACATCGAGCGTGATGCGTCGCTCGAGCGGCGCTTCCAGCCTGTGATGGTCGAGGAGCCGACGATCGAGCAGACGATCGAGATCCTGCTCGGGATCCGGGAGCGCTACGAGCAGCATCACAAGGTCACCATCACCGACGCGGCCGTCAAAGCCGCCGCCGACCTGTCGATCCGCTACATCACCGATCGACATCTGCCGGACAAGGCAATCGACCTCATCGACGAGGCCGCCAGCCGCGTTCGTCTCCGCCATGCCTCCGCCCCGCCGGCCCTCCGGGCAGCGCAGCGGGAACTCGAGGGCGTGACCAAGGAGAAGGACGCCGCGATCAATGCCCAGGAGTACGAGGCCGCCGCCAAACTCCGCGAATCCGAGGCGGAAGTCCGCGAGCGCGTCGACGCGTTGCGCGAGGCGTGGCAGGCCACGATCGCCGGGGACGCCCCGACCGTTGACGAGGAAGAGATCGCCCAGGTCCTGGCGATGTGGACGGGGATCCCGGTCACTCGTATCGCCCAGGAAGAATCGGAGCGCCTCCTGAGCATGGAGGATGCGCTGCACAACCGGGTCATCGGTCAGCAGGAGGCGATCGAGATCGTCTCCAAGGCCGTCCGGCGCGCCCGAGCCGGCCTGAAGGATCCCAAGCGACCGATCGGCTCGTTCATCTTCCTCGGTCCGACCGGCGTCGGGAAGACCGAGCTGGCAAAGGCGCTCGCCGAATTCATGTTCGGGAGCGAGGACGCGCTGATCAAGATCGACATGAGCGAGTTCATGGAGCGCCACAACGTGAGCCGCCTGGTCGGTGCACCACCCGGCTACGTTGGATTCGATGAGGGCGGCCAGCTGACCGAAGCCGTCCGACGCAAGAATTACGCGGTCGTCCTGCTGGACGAGGTCGAGAAGGCCCACCCGGAGGTCTTCAACATCCTCCTGCAAATTCTGGAGGACGGCCAACTGACAGATGCCAAGGGCCGCCGCGTGGACTTCAGGAACTGCATCATCGTCATGACCTCGAACCTGGGTGCCCGCCAACTGCAGAGCGGCGCTTCCCTCGGGTTCCGCGCCGTCGCCGACTCAGACGAAGCCCGTGAGCAGAGTTCGTACGAGATCATGCGTGACAAGGTCCAGGCCGAGCTGAAGAACAACTTCCGCCCGGAGTTCCTGAACCGCATCGATGCGACGGTCGTGTTCCGGTCGTTGACGGTGGACGAGATCCGGCAGATCGTCGACCTCATGCTGATCAGGGTCCAGGATCGCCTGCGCGCCCAGCAAATGCACCTCGAGGTCAGCCAGGCGGCCAAGGACCACCTCATCAAGCTCGGCTGGGATCCTGCCTTTGGCGCCCGGCCGATGCGCCGCGTAATCCAGAACCTCGTTGAGGACGTTCTCGCCGAACACCTGCTGCTCGGCCGCTACGAGCCCGGCACCACCATTGTCGTGGACCACAGCGAGGATTCCGGCCTGGAGATCCACGCCGCCGAGCCGAAGACGGCCGTCGAAGTCTCCTAGGGGCGCAGATGGCTCGGGCTGGCAGCCGCTATGTCTGCCAGACCTGCGGTGAGGCATTCCTCCGCTGGGAAGGCCAGTGTCGCAACTGCAGTGCCTGGAATTCCCTGGTCGAGACGGTTGTTCGGCTGCCGAGCAAGGCCGACCGTGCAGTCGCCTCGAGGCAGGCCGGCTCCGGCGCAGCGGCCGTATTGCTCTCCGACGTCGGCGCGCCGGCCGCGCCGCGCATGGCCGTCGGTATTGGCGAGCTGGACCGCGTCCTGGGCGGCGGCCTGGTCCTTGGCTCACTCGTGCTCCTCGGCGGTGAACCCGGCGTCGGAAAGTCCACCCTCCTCCTTCAGGCGGCCGCCGGCATCGCGCGGAGCGCCGAGCCAACCCGCCAGGTCCTGTACGTCACGGGCGAGGAGAGCGCCGCCCAGGTCAAGCTTCGGGCGGCTCGCCTCGGCCTCACGGATGGGGCGACCGGCAGCGCAATCGCGATCCTGGCCGAGGCTGCGGTCGGCCGGATCGCGGAGGTGGCCCGGGCGACCCGCCCGGCACTGGTGATTGTCGACTCGATCCAGACCGCCACGGTCGAGGAACTGGACGGACCCGCTGGGAGTGTCGGCCAGGTGCGTGAATCGGCACTCCGACTCATGGAGCTCGCGAAGGGCGAGGGGATCGCCGTCATCCTCGTGGGCCACGTCACGAAGGATGGATCGATCGCGGGCCCGAAGACCCTCGAGCACCTCGTCGACGCAGTCCTCGACCTCGGCGGGGATCGCTCGGGGGTGCTCCGCCTCCTGCGGGCGGCCAAGAACCGCTTCGGGTCGACGGAGGAGATCGGCGTCTTCGAGCTCGGTGAGAAGGGTCTCGAGGAGGTTCTCGACCCGGCCCGTGCATTCCTGGTCGAGCACGCCGGCCCCGCACCCGGCAGCGTCGTCGCGGCCACCATGGAAGGAACCCGACCGCTCCTCGTGGAAGTCCAGGCGCTCGTGGCGCCGGCCGGCTACGGGACCGCGGCCAGGCGCGTCTCTGGGATCGATCCCAACCGTCTGGCGCTGATCCTCGCGGTCCTCGGACGCAAGGCTGGCGTCGCGCTGGGGACGCATGACGTCTATGCCAACCTCGCCGGGGGCATCGAGGTTGCCGAGCCGGGGCTCGACCTTCCGCTCGCCCTTGCCCTGGCCAGTTCGTTGCGGGAGCAACCTGTCCGTGCCGGCCTCGTCGCCGTTGGTGAGATCGGTCTGCTCGGGGAGCTGCGCGCGGTGGCCGGAGTGGAGCGCCGGTTGCGGGAGGCGGCTCGGCTCGGCTTCGACCACGCAATCGTTCCGGCCAGTCGTCGCGCCGCCGCCCCCGACATCCCCGGACTGACCGTCCATGCCGTGGACACGATCCGCGACGCGATCGGCATCGCGCTCGGCGTCGGCGATTCGGGTGGCCGTGGGTCCGGCGGTCCGGTCCGGGCAACAAGCCCACCGAGCGGAGTGCCGCGAACCATTGATCCAGTGCTAGGCTGACGGACCGTGAATCGCTCAATTCGGATTCTCGGCGCTGCCCTCGGCGGCCTGATCGGTATCGTCGTCGTGGCGACCAATCCGGTGCCGTTTCGTGACGTCTCCGGCACCGGCGTCATCATCGTGCCCTGGCTGATCGCCTGGACCGTGCTCGGGTTCTCGGTGCTGCCGTACCTGACGGTGGTGCCCGCGGGACGGCTGGTGCGCGGCGTCCAGGACATGTCCACCGCCGAGTTCGTGACGGCCGTACTGGGCCTCCTGATCGGCCTGTTGATGGGGCTGCTCCTGGGATCGCCCCTGTCGGCCTTCGACCCCCCGTTCGGACTCTGGCTCCCGGTGGGGGTTTCGATCTTCCTCGGACTAGGCATGGTCGGCCTGACGGTGGCGAAGCGCCAGGATCTGCTCATCGCCGCCGAAGCCGTTGGTCTGATCCGTCGGTCCGACCCAGCGGCGGCGGCCACGGCCGGCGGTCCCCACATCCTGGTCGACAGCAGTGCGATCATCGACGGTCGGATCGCCGAGATCGTGGAGTCCGGGTTCCTGTATGGAACACTCGTGGTCCCGCGGTTCGTGCTCGATGAGGTGCAGAAGATCGCCGACAGTCCGGACGCCCTTCGGCGCAATCGCGGCAGGCGCGGCCTGGAGATCCTCATGCGGATGCAGAAGGATTCACCGACCCCGGTCAAGATCGTCGACGATGACGCTCCGGAGTTCGCCGAGGTCGATGCGAAGCTGGTGGCCCTGGCCAAGCGATTCAGCCGCGCGGTCTTGACCAATGACTTCAATCTCAATCGGGTCGCGGAACTCCAGGGCGTCCGGGTCCTGAACATCAATTCGCTGGCCAACGCGGTCAAACCGGCGCTGCTTCCCGGCGAGGAGCTCCGGATCCGGATCATTCAGCCGGGCAAGGAATCGGGCCAGGGCGTCGGGTTCCTGGACGACGGAACCATGATCGTGGTCGAGGCCGGCGCCCGGTTCATGGACGCTGACGTGGATGTGGCCGTCACGCGTGTCCTCCAGACCGTCGCCGGGCGGATGGTGTTCGCCCAGATTCGTCAAGACTGACCTGCCGATGGCTCGGAAGCCGGGCGTGGCCTCCCGGATCGTCAGCCTCGCGGACGCCATCGTCGTGGCCGCCGGATCGTCGACCCGGATGGGTGGTGTCGACAAGCGCCTGGCCCCGCTCGCCGGACGACCATTGCTGGTCCGGACGATTGAAGCCGTGGCCGCGTCCCCGGCCGTTGGCCGAATCGTCCTCGTGATGGGGCCGGGTCCGGCCCTGGATGCGCTGCGCCCGCTGCTGCCCAGCTCGGTCGTGGCGACCGTTCCCGGCGGCGACCATCGTGGGGCCTCCGTCGCGGCCGGCCTCGCCGCTCTCGGGGAGCTCGACGATGGGTCACCAGACCCGGCCAGGATCGTGATCGTGCACGACGGTGCGCGCCCGCTCGTACCCCCGAATCTCGTCACCGAGATCGTGCAGGCGGCCGGCCAGCATGGGGCGGCGATCCCGATCCTGCCCGTCACGGACACCATTCGCCGCGTCGCCAATGGATCGCTCGGCGAACCGGTGGATCGGACCGACCTCGTTATCGCCCAAACGCCGCAGGGTGCTCGCCGCCAGTTCCTCGACGATGCGTTCCGCCGATATCCGCCCTCCGGACCCGCCCGGTTCACCGACGAAGCCGCCCTCCTGATGGCCTGTACAATCCGCGTCCACCACATCCTTGGAGATCCATTGAATCTCAAGGTCACCCTGCCCGCCGACCTGGCACGGGCGGAAGCGCTGCTCGTCGGCCGCCTCGATCGGCGGGTCGGTCAGGGCGTCGATTCACACCCGTTCGGACCGGGGGAGCCGTTGATCCTCGGCGGCGTCGAGATCCTCGGAGCGCCGCGCCTGCATGGACATTCGGACGGAGATGCGGCCCTTCATGCTATTGCGGACGGGATCCTGGGTGCGGCGGCGCTGGGCGATCTCGGCCGCCTCTTTCCCGCGGACACCAGCACCCCGCAAGGGATCAGCAGTGCAGAACTGCTCAACGACGTCGTTCGTCTCGTCGAGCGGGCGGGCTGGGGCGTCGAATCGGTGGATCTGACGATCACCGGCGCGCGACCCCGACTGGCGGCGCACCTTGAGACGATGCGCACCAGGATCGCCGCGATCCTGCGGGTGTCCACGGCAGCGGTCGGGGTCAAGGCGTCGACGGGAAATCTCGACGGGGCCACCGGCGCTGGCAGAGCGATCGAGGCCTGTGCAACCGTGACCGTGGTCGCGCGCCTGCCCGACATCTCCCGCATCGGCGGGACGAGGAAGGCTGGAAAACCATGACGATCCGGTTCCACGACACGTTGACCGGCGAGACCCGTCCGTTCAGTCCCATCGAACCGGGCCACGCCCGCATCTACAGTTGCGGCCCGACCGTGTACGGCCCTGCCCATGTCGGGAACTTCCGATCCTTCCTGTTCGCCGATCTCCTGGTCCGCCATCTCCGCCACCGGGGCGTTCGCGTGACATGGGTGATGAACTTCACCGACATCGACGACCGGATCATTGAGCGCGCCACTGCGGCCGGGGAATCCATCGAGGATATGACCGAGCGCTGGATCGCCCAGTTCCTGGCCGATGCGGCCGCCCTGCGAATGACCCCGCCCGATGTTCTTCCCCGGGCGACGCGTCACATCGACGAGATGGCCTCGCTCATCGGGACGTTGATGGCGGCCGGGCACGCGTACCGCACGGACGACGGCTCCATCTTCTTCCGGATTTCATCGTGGCCCGCCTACGGCCGCCTGGCGCGTCTCGACCCGAGCCAGCTCAGAGTCGGGGAGCGGGTCGTGGCCGACGATTACGGCAAGGACGACGTCCGCGACTTCGCCCTGTGGAAGGGCCCCAAGTCAGGCGAACCTTCCTGGGAGACGGGGATTGGCGCCGGGCGCCCGGGCTGGCATATCGAGTGTTCCGCCATGAGCATGCGCCACCTCGGCGAGAGCTTCGACATCCATACGGGCGGCGTCGACCTGATCTTTCCACATCACGAGGACGAGATCGCCCAGAGCGAGGCGGCCACCGGCAAGACCTTCGTCGGGACCTGGCTGCACTGCGCCCATCTGCGCCTCGGCGGCGAGAAGATGGCCAGGCGAACGGGCAACTTCGCCCGCGTGGCGGACCTGCTCGCGGCCGGCCTGTCGCCTCGGGCGCTCCGCTACGCGCTGCTGTCCGTACACTACCGTCAGTCGCTTGAATACAGCGACGCCTCGCTGGCGGCCGCCGGGGCCGCGGTGGAGCGGCTGGACAGCCTGGTCGCGGCGCTCGAGGCTTATCACCACGATGGGCCGCTCGACGAGGACCTGCCCGGAGTGCTCGCCGAGGCGCGAACGTCGTTCGATGCGGCCCTGGACGACGACCTCAACATTTCGGCCGCGCTCGCCGCGCTCTTCGATCTTGTCCGTGACCTGAATCGACGGATCGATGCCCGGACCCTTTCGTCTGCCGACGCGGCTACGGCCCTCGCGTCGCTCCGGGACCTTGACGCCGTGCTGGGCCTTCTGCCCGATGAAGCCGCCCAACTGGACGCCGAATCCGCTGCGCTGCTGGCGGCCCGCCGGGCCGCCAGGGAGGCGCGCGACTGGGCGGGCTCGGACGCCCTTCGCGACCAGCTGCTGGCCCGCGGGATCGGGGTTGAGGACACCAGGGACGGGCAGCGCTGGCGCCGCAACGAGGGTTCGGCATGAGCCCGCGGCCGCGTCCAGATTGGCCGCGTCCAGATCGGCCTGGCCGTCGCGATGACGGCCATCGGCGGCCTGCCTCGGGACCCGGACCCGAACGCCCGCGACCGGCCTCGCCCGGCGGGTTCAGGACCGATCGCAGCCGTCCGAGTCCCGGGCCCGGCTCCGGGCGGTCGGGTGCAGCGCCCCGACCCGACGACGGCCGCCGGAGTGGCCCCCGGCTTGGTGGTCCGGGCCAGGGCCGTGTTGTCCCCGGCGGCCCGCGACCGGGCGGTCTTGGCCCCGGCGGCCCGCGACCGGGCGCATTCGGGCCAGGCGGCCCACGACCGGGACCAGACAGGCGTCCCGGGCCAGCCCATGGTGGCCCGCCGTCCGGCCCTGGACGTGGACCGTCTGAGCGCCCGTGGGGGCCCGATCGAGAGACGTTCGATCGGCGCCCCGGCTCGCCGCCTCGATTCGGCGGCCCACCCGGCTACCGGCAGCCCCAAGGGCGTCCGGGCCAGTGGCCGCCCGGTCGGCCGTTTCCGTCGGCCGCAGTCTCCATCGCCGACCAGCTCGGCCCGGACGAGGAGCTGGTAGCCGGCCGCCGCCCCGTCGAGGAGGCCTTCGCCGCTCGACGACCCGCTCTGCGACTGCTGGTCACGCAGCAGCGTCGTCTGGCGCTTGAGCGGATCGTCCTTCACGCGACGACTCTGCGCATCCCGATCGTCGAGGTGGAGGGCGGCACGCTGACCTCGATCGCCGGCTTCGACGGCCACCAGGGCGTGGCCCTCGTCGTGGCGATGCGCGTGTTCGCGGCGCCCGAGGACATCCTGGCCCGGGCGATCGAGCGCGGCGAAGCACCATTCGTGCTGGTCCTCGATTCGCTCGAGGATCCGCAGAACCTTGGGACGCTCCTTCGCAGTGCGGAGGCCGCGGGCGTTCATGGTGTCCTGTTCCCGACCATCCGGCAGGCCCCGCTGAGCCCCGCCGCGATCAAGGCCTCGGCGGGCGCGACGGAGCACCTGCTGCTCTGTCCGGTGGACGACCTTGCCACGGCCATGACGGACCTTCATGTTCGCGGGTTGCAGATTGTCGGGACCGAGGCCGAGGCCCCACTCAGCGCGCGCCAGGCCGACCTGCGCGGCCCGATCGCCATCGTGATCGGGAGCGAGGGCCATGGGCTCGCGCCCGCCGTGCGTCGACGGTGCGATCTGATGGTCCGGATTCCGATGCGTGGCGCGATCGGATCCCTCAACGCGGCCGTCGCCGGTTCGGTCCTGCTGTTCGAGGCACTCGGCCAGCGCGAGCCCGGCGCCCGGCCGACCGGCGCCGCTTCCGCCGTCGCGGTCACGCCCGTCGATGACGACGCCATAGGCGATGACGACGCCGCGGTCAACGAGGTGGCCGTGACCGCCAGTTCCATCGATACGGAAGGCGAGGGTGCGATGCCCGATCCGGGCGACGAAGACCTGCTCCCAGGGGGGCCGGTCGACTCGGCTTGACCGTCGCGGTGGCCCGGCCCTATCATTCGCGGGCGCTCGGACCACCCTTAGGTGCCCATGCGCCGCGCCGACGTAGCTCAATTGGTAGAGCAGCGGTTTTGTAAACCGCAGGTTCCGGGTTCGAGTCCCGTCGTCGGCTCCATCCGTGAAGCCTCCGGGCCCACATAGC
>JBKKBB010000090.1:0-3165 GCA_046714395.1 Candidatus Limnocylindrales bacterium
GGGCGACCAGCCGTTCATGATCCGAGGCGGTATCGAAGAAGCCGCCGTCCGGATCGCTGAAGCGGGCAAGGATCTGGTCGGCGAGGCCCTGGGCGACCACGAACCAGCGCTCGTCGTGACCGGCTTCGTACAGGGTCAGCATGCCCTCGGCCAGCGCGGCGTAATCCTCAAGAACCCCCTGGCCGGTGGACCGACCGTCCTTCCACGACCGGCCAAGCCGGCCGGCTGGCGTGAGCAACCCACCCGTGATCGCCTCAGCGGCGCGGGTCGCTGCCGCCAGATAACGACCGGCGGCCAGCGGATCGCCTCCGGTGCGGGCTAGATCGAGCTGGCGAGCGCCCGCGGCGAGCGCACCGATGGCCAGACCGTTCCAGGCAGCGAGCGCCTTGTCGTCGCGGGCCGGCTGGGGTCGAGCGGCACGTGCCTCGAGCAGGGTGGCCTGCGCAGCCGCAAGGGTGTCGCGGACGCCGTCGTCCTGGAGCCCGTACTGCTGCGCAAGCTCGCGGTCGGTGCGTACCCGGGACAGGATCGTGCGGCCTTCCCAATTGCCCCCGTCGGTCACTCCGTAAGCGGTGGCGAAGAGCGGGGCGGCGGCGCCCAGCAACGCGCGGATCTCGCCTGCGTCCCAGGTGTACGTCGCTCCCTCCACTCCGTCGGTGTCCGCGTCGAGGCTCGCGGCGAAGGCTCCGTCGGCCCTCGAGAAGTCGCGCAGGATCGCGTCCAGCACACCGCAGGCGACGTCTCGATATGCCGAATCGCCCGTGACGGCCCAGGCGTGGACATACGCCCGGGCCAGCTGCGCGTTGTCGTAGAGCATCTCCTCGAAATGCGGCACCAGCCAGCGTGCGTCGGTCGCGTAGCGGTGGAACCCCCCACCGAGCTGGTCGTGGATGCCACCCGCGGCCATGGCATCCAGCGCGCGCCGGGCCACGCTGAGTGCTGCGGCTCCGCCCCTGGCCGCCGCCCGCGTCAGCAGAAACTCGATGGTCATCGGCTGCGGGAACTTCGGTGCGCTGCCCCAGCCACCCGTCACGCTGTCAAATCTTCGCTCGATCAGTACGGCGGCGGTGTCGAGCAGGTCCGGCGTCGGCCCGGCCTGTACGGCCGGCAGTCGAGCCTGCTCCACAAGCGCCCCGACCAGCCTGACGCCTGCCGCCTCCACCTGCGCGCGGTCCGTTCGCCAGGCCGTGCTGACCCCTTCGAGGACCTGTACGAAACTCGGCAACCCGTGGCGCGGCGAATCGGGGAAGTAGGTCCCGCCGTAGAACGGATTCCCGTCCGGAGTAAGGAACACCGACATCGGCCAACCTCCGCTGCCGGTCAGTGCCTGGACCGCTCCCATGTACAGCTGATCCAGATCCGGCCGCTCCTCACGGTCCACCTTGATCGCGACGAACCGATCGTTGAGCACACTGGCCGTCGCCTCGTCCTCGAACGACTCGCGCTCCATGACGTGGCACCAGTGACAGGCCGCGTAGCCGATCGACAGGAAGATCGGGCGATCCCGCAGCTTGGCTCGAGCCAGTGCATCCGGACCCCACGGGAACCAGTCCACAGGGTTATGGGCGTGCTGGAGGAGGTACGGGCTGGTCTCGCCGGCGAGCCGGTTGGTGGGTCGTTGCTCTGGGGTTCGGTCGGATGCCATCAGTCGATGGTAGGACACCGCGGCCCAGCGGCCGGCACGGCCGATCCGGACACGTGCGCCAGCGTGGCAGGCCAGCGTCCAGCGTCAGACCGGCGGCAGCTCCTGAAGGTCCGTCTGAGCGGCGGCAAACAGATCCCCAACCAGCGTCACCCTGTCTGGCAGTGTTCTGATGTTCCATCGGTCCGGACGCAGCTCAGGGTCGTCCAGTTCGTCCCAGGTGATCGGCGCCGAGACCGGCGCACCCGGCGCCGGCCGCACGGCATACGGAGCAACGAGCGTCTTGATCGAGGCATTCTGCGTGTAGTCGAGACGTGCCCTGCCGCCCCGGGCGCCCTTGGTCCACTCCCACGAAACGAGGTCCGGGACGACCGCGCCGACGGCTCGTGACAGCTTCTCGACCCACGCGGAGGTCTCGCCGTGGTCATAACGAGGGACGATCGGGATCCAGATCTGCGTCCCCCGCTGGCCGGTCACCTTCGGGTAGCCTCGAACGCCCAGGTGCTCCATCGCGGTTCGGAAGAGCCGCGTCAGCACCAGCGTTTCGTCCCAGGTGGTATTGGTGCCGGGATCGACGTCGATCAGCGCAAACGTCGGCCGGAGCGGTGCGTCGAGCCGCGCCGTCCAGGCGTGGACCTCGAAGGCAGCCTGGTTGCCGAGCCAGCACAACGTGCCCACCCGGTCGGCCACGACGTGCTCATTGGCATCGCGTGCCTCGACGCCGACCTCGCGCCAGCGCCGGAGCCACTTCGGATCGGTTGGTCGGAGGTCCTTCTGCCAGAACCCTGGCTTGTCCGCGCCATCGGGAAATCGGTGCAGGTTGAGTGGCCGCTCGGCGAGATGCGGCAGCATGACCGGGGCGATCAGCGCGAAATAGCGGACCAGCTCGCGTTTGGTGATCGGGCCGGCCGGGTCGCCCGGCTTCGGCGCAAAGATCGCCTTGTCGAGGTTGGTCAGCTTCAGGTCGACGCCCCCGACACTCCAGACGCCCTCCCGCCCCAGGGCGTCGAGCGCCGCCAGCTCCTGGGGTGTGGCTGCCCAGGGGTGAAGATGGGTGGCCGGTTGGCCGGTCGGCACGTGCAGGGCATTCGCGGTGGGCGGGGGTACTCCCGGAATCGTCGGATGCTCGGCCTCGACCGCCCGGATGGCGCCGGCTGTTTCGACGGCGCGCTCGCGCGTGACCCCGAGGGGATCCCGACCGATCTCGATCGCCTTGAACGAGCCCTGGCGGACGATTCCGTCCCGACTCCAGCCACCTAGTTCGGCCCGAATCACGAGTTCCGGCCGCGCCCAGCGGACCCTCGCGAGATCCCCGCCCCAGCGACCCGTGTAGTCCTTCGGCGGCGGGGGATCGAACGGCGATACCTTGACTTCGAGGTCCGTCAGACGCTCGCGAAGCTCCTTCCTGGTCCTTGCGCTGAGGCCAGATCCGATCTTGCCGGCGAAGCGAAGTCGCGGCACGCTGTCGTTCGCGTCGCGCTCGAAGTGCCCGACGACGAGGGCCCCGAGGTCCCTGGCACTGC
>JBKKBB010000091.1:0-3951 GCA_046714395.1 Candidatus Limnocylindrales bacterium
CGTGGCCGTACCCGATATCCGTCGATTCGGCTGTTCGGCCGAGCGTGGACGACCCCGGTTTGATGAACTTGGTCGATCAGGCCCGCGGCGGTTCCGTGTCAACAACGTCCTTGGGAACTGCGTCTAGCCGCCGCCGGTTCCATCGTCGGCGTGCGGACGCCGAGCGACGGCTGCCTCAACCCTTGCCCGGACGTCAGGAAACGTCGCCATGACCCGGCCGAACTCGAAACTGCCAAGCTCCAGGAGCTGGCAATCGGTGGCGCAGGTCGCCGTCGCGGTACGTTCGCTCGTCTTGATGAGGGCGATCTCCCCGAGGAATCCGCCATCAGACATCGAACGGACGAGGCCGCCGATGCGCTGGACGTGGACGGTGCCGCTGACGATGACGTAGAAGGACTCGGCAGGTTCGCCCTCACGCATGAGCACCGTACCCGCCGGCGCCGCGACCTCGCGGGCGAGCGTCGCCACCGCGTCCACGCTGCGCCCGTCGAGCTTGGAGAAGAGCGGCAGGCCGGCCAGGATCTCGGTCTTGCGGTTCATTTCCCAGCGAGCATAGCCCGGCTCGTACACTGGTGTCTGCACCCACCCGCACGACTCGAAGGCAGCGCAATGTCCGATCGACCGCTCCCCTACGGCCGCCCCACTGATCCCGGCAAACGCCACTCCTTCGCGTTGACCGACGGGCCCGATCGGGCCGGCGCCCGGGCGATGCTCAAGGCCGTCGGGTTCACCGACGACGACCTGGCCAGGCCGCTGGTCGGCGTGGCGACGACCTGGATCGAGACGATGCCCTGCAACTTGAACCAGCGCCGGCTGGCGGAGTTCGTGAAACAGGGGATCCGGGAGGCCGGCGGGACCCCGATGGAATTCAACACGATCGCCGTCTCCGACGGCGTGTCGATGGGCACCGAGGGGATGAAGGCGAGCCTGATCAGCCGCGAGGTGATCGCCGATTCGATCGAGCTCGTCGTTCGTGGGCATCTCCTCGATGGCGTGGTCTGCCTGGTGGGCTGCGACAAGACGCTCCCGGGCGCGGCGATGGCCCTCGCCCGCCTCGACGTGCCGGGCCTCGTGCTCTACAACGGGACCATCTACCCGGGCCACTACAAGGGCCGCGACCTGGACATCGTGTCCGTGTTCGAGGCCATCGGTGCGTACCGGGCCGGCAAGATCTCGATCGAAGAGCTGTACGAGATCGAGAGCGCCGCATGTCCCGGCGCCGGCGCCTGCGGCGGCCAGTTCACCGCGAACACGATGAGCACCGCGCTCGAGTTCCTCGGGCTTTCGCCGGGCGGCCTCAACGCGATTCCGGCCGAGGACCCCAGGAAGGACGAGGCGGCGCGCCGGGCCGGCGAGCTGGCCATGACCCTCGTCCGGCACGACATTCGCCCGAAGCACATCGTCACCCGGAAGGCGATCGAGAATGCGATCGCCTCGATCGCCGCGACCGGCGGTTCGACGAACGGCGTTCTCCACTTCCTGGCGATCGCCCATGAGTTCGGGATCCCGCTCGATATCGACGAGTTCGGCGTCATTGCCGATCGCACTCCGATCGTCGCCGACATGCGCCCCGGCGGGCGGTACACCGCGGCGGACATCTACGACGCCGGCGGCATCGGGCTGGTCATGCGCGAGCTGTTGAAACGGGACCTGCTGCATCCGGATGAGAAGAACGTCGACGGCCGGACGATCGCGAAGATCGCAGCCGCGGCGGTCGAGACCGAAGGCCAGAAGGTCGTGGTCCCGATCGAGACGCCGATCAAGGAGGTCGGCGGCCTGACGATCCTGCGAGGGTCGCTCGCCCCGGATGGCTGCGTGGTCAAGCTCGCCGGTCATGAGCGGACCCACCACCGCGGGCCCGCCCGGGTCTTCGATTCGGAGACCGACTGCTTCAAGGCCGTGGCCGCCCGGCAGATCGTGGCGGGCGACGTCGTGGTCATCCGATACGAGGGCCCGGTCGGCGGACCGGGCATGCAGGAGATGCTCAGCGTCACCGCCGCGCTCGTGGGGGAGGGCCTCGGCGATTCGGTCTCACTCCTCACCGACGGCCGGTTTTCCGGCGGGACGCACGGGCTGATGATCGGGCACGTTGCCCCGGAGGCGGCCCTCGGCGGGCCCATCGCGCTGGTCCGGGAGGGCGACGAAATCGAGATCGACGTCGCGACGAAGCGGATGGACCTCCACGTCGACGAGGCCGAGCTCGCCCGCCGACGGGCCGAATGGACGCCGCCTCTGCCCCGCTATTCGTCGGGGGTCATGGCCAAGTACGCGGCGCTCGTATCGTCGGCGTCGGAGGGCGCCGTGACCACGGGCCGACGGCTCCGGCAGGCGCTCGAAGTCGGCTGACCGGATGACCGACGAACCGCTCCCCTTGGCCGACGAACCGCTACCTCCGGATCCGGAGGCCTACGACACGGAGCGAAATCAGCACGCCCGAAAACGCGGGCTGGCGGCGCCGTACATCGCCGGCGGGCGCGATCCCGATCCCGAGGCCGGTCGCGCGGAGGAGCGGCGCTACCTTCGGCTGCTGCTGGTCATGGTCGTCATCGTCATCCTCTCCGGCTTTGTGCTCGGCATCGTCGGCAATCTGCTGAAAGGGCTCTGAGTGGCGCCACCCGGGACGGCGCGGCCAAGCGACCATCTCACCGCCGACCAATGGGAGACTGCCCACGCGCGGGTGGTCGATAGCCTGTGCGAGCTGATCCGGATCCCATCGGTCAACCCGCCGAATCCTCCTGGACCCGAGCTTGACGCCGCGCGCCTGATCCGAGATTGGCTCGGCGCCAGCGGCATTCCCGCCACGGTCTTTGAGCCGGTCCCGGGTCGAGGATCGGTCGTGGCGCGATTGCGCGGCGACGGGTCTGCCGGTGATCCCCTGCTGCTGCTGTCGCACCTCGACGTCGTGCCCGCGGCAGCGGACCGCTGGACGCACGACCCGTTCGGCGGGGAGATCGCGGACGGCTACGTCTACGGACGAGGCGCGGTGGACATGAAGGACCTCGTCGCGATGGACATCGAGGTGGTTCGTCTGCTCGCCGAGGAGGCCAGCGCCGCGGGTCTGGACCCGGCACGGGATCCCATTCCGGGCCTCCGTCGGGACATCCTGCTGGCCGTCACCGCGGACGAGGAGGCCGGCGGTGCCGCGGGGGTTGGCTGGCTGGCCGAGCACCACCCGGAGCACCTGCTCGCCGCGGGTGCCCTCAACGAGTCCGGGGCGGTCAGCCTGGACGTGGGCGGGCGGCGCCTCTATCCGATCCAGATCGCCGAAAAGGGCTACGCGGTCTACCAGATCACCGTCCGAGGCACGTGGGGCCACGGCTCCATGCCTCGACCGGACAATGCCGCGGTCCTCGCTGCGGAGGTGATCACCCGCCTGTCGGTGCCGGGCGTCCCGCGCATAACCAACCTGATGCGTGCATTCCTCAACGCGGCGGCGGAGGCCCTGGGTGGCAGCGCTGCCGACCTCCTCCGGGCCACGGCCGGCAACGAGGTCGCTCGAACCGAGGCCGCGATCGAGCGGCTATGCGCTCCCGTGTACGCGCGGGCCATGCGAGCGCTCCTCCGGGACACGATCTCCCCGAACGTCATCCATGCCGGCGTGAAGTACAACGTGATCCCCGGCGAAGCGGTGATCGAGCTGGACTGCCGGCTGCTGCCGGGGACGGACGAGCCGGCGATGCGCGCGGACATCATCGCGCGGCTTGGGCCCGAGCTCGCGGCGGTCTGCCGGATCGATCTCCTGACGGCCGCGCCGGCCGTCGAGGCGACCGCGGATTCACCGCTCTACCGGATTCTCGCCGAGGCCGTGCTTGACCACGATCCGGAGGGCATCCCGCTCCCGGTGATGGCTCCGTACTCGACCGACAACAAGACCCTGGCCCGGATCGGCGTGCCCGCCTACGGGTTCTCGCCCCTCCGGGTCGCCGCGGACGAGTCGTATCTCGAGCGGTA
>JBKKBB010000092.1:0-4748 GCA_046714395.1 Candidatus Limnocylindrales bacterium
TCTTGCCGGTGCCCGGCACGTCTTCGATGAGCAGGTGGCCTCGGCTCAGGAGCGCGACGAGCGCGAGTCGAACCTCTCGGTGCTTGCCGACAATCACGCGCTCGACGTTGGCAATGACCTTGTCGCCCGTCTCCTGGATCTTCGTCATGCGTCTCCCTCGGCTGGGTTTGGGCGCCCGGATGTCGATGCGGGGCGCACGGCGTCGGTGGATGGTACGCCCGAGCGGTCCGAAAGGTTCCCACCGTGACCGGCCGGATCATCCGTCGAGCGGTTGCTCTGGGAGCAGCCTCGGCCATGAGCAACCGGCACCTGATGGATCATCGGCCGGCCCACGCCTTCCAGACGCCCAGCAGGTCGCCGGCCATCGGGGCTGCCCGCTCCGCACCCCGGCCACCCCCCTCGACCACGATCGCGATCACGATTTCCGGGTCCTCCGCCGGGGCGAAGCCGATGAACCAGGAGTTCGACTCGCCCGAGCCCCCGAGTTCGGCGGTGCCCGACTTCCCGGCTACGGCCATGCCCGCCACCCGCGCCCCGGTCGTGAATTGGCGGCCGAGATCGCCTTCGACGGCCTGCCGCATCGCAGCCGTGATGTCCCGGGCCAGATCGGGTGGCAGGACCTGCCGCCAGGGCTCGGGCTCAACCCTGACGCTGCCGGCCTGCCCGCTGAACGCCTGGACGAGATGGGGTCGCATGAGCAGCCCGTCGTTTGCGACCGTGCTGGCCACGAGGGCCATCTGCAGCGGAGTCACCAGGGTCTCTGCCTGGCCATAGGCTGCATTGGCGAGCTCTACGGGGTCCGAAAAGCCCCCGCCGAAGCCCCCGCCGCCGTTCGTGACCTGGGAGGCCGAGGTACGCAGGTCGAACGGGATCGCTGCACCGAATCCCAGCTTCTCGGCCCACGCGGCGAGGGCATCGCCGCCCGTTTCGAGGCCGGCCAGGGCGTACCAGATGTTGCACGACGCCTCGGTCGCACCGACCAGATCGAGGGCGGTGGTTCCGGTCGCCGGGTGATGGCCATCGACCACGCGGTACCCGGACACCAGCAGACCTGCCCGCTCCGCAGCCGCCTGCTCCGGAAACGTCGTGTCCGCCGACACGGAACCCGATCCGAGGGCCGCAATCGCGGTCACGATCTTGAACACCGATCCGGGTACGTAGAGTCCCTGCGTGGCGCGCGGGAGCAGCGGCTTGGCCGGGTCCGCCTGGAGCTGCGCGAAGGTAGCGCTGGAGGTTTCCGGGTCGGCGATCGCGGAGGCGTCGAAGATCGGGGTGGAAGCCAGCACGAGCACCTCACCGCTTCGCGGATCCAGCATCACGACGGCGCCCCGATCCGCTCCGAGGGTCCGTACGGCCGCCTGCTGCAGGTCGGCGACCAGCGTGGTCTGGATCGACTGCGGATCCGACGATTCGGACCTGAACTTCTTGACCAGATCCTGCACCGGATCCGCTGCCGTGATCCCCGTCAGCTGTGCCTCGTAGGCCCGCTCGAGACCGGCGCTCCCGAAGGCGCGCGACGCATAGCCGATGACGCCGGAGATCGAGTGCGACAGGTACAGCCGATACGGTTCCCCATTGCCATCCAGGACCGTCCAGGCGAGACGGTTGCCGGTCCGATCGGTGATCTCGCCGCGGACGACGTTTCGACCGGCGGCGATGACCGCCGCATCGTCGGGCGCCGACGACAGTTCCGCGGACCGAATCACCTGCCAGTAGCCGGCTCCTGCGGCGAGCCCTCCGAAGGCGATGGACAATGCCAGGCCTACCCGCCCCAGCGTTGCCCCGATACCCGGATGACGGATCCTTGGGCTGCTCACGATGCCCGTGGTCGTGCCACCCGGTCCGACGTCCTCAGCGGTCACGCGGGACACCGATTCCGGCGACGCCGGCTGGACCGTCCGTCGGATGTCGCCGGGAGTTCCGTGCCGCGGTCCGACAGGGCGATCAGCAGGCCGATCACGAGGCCGTTGGTCAGGAGCGACGAGCCGCCGTAACTGATGAACGGCAGCGTGATCCCGGTCAACGGGATCAGCTTGAGGTTGCCAGCCGCGATGATGAAGGCCTGCACGCCAATGATCAGGCTGAGACCGGCAGCAAGGATCGCCCGAAAGTCGTCCGCCGCTGAGGCCGCAATTCGCAGACCGCGCTCGATGACGACCAGGTACAGCCCGAGGATGGCCATGATTCCGACCAGCCCGAGTTCTTCGCCCAGCGCGGCGAACGGAAAGTCCGTGTGGAGCGCCGGGATCGGCAGCCGGCCGCCGACCGTCGGCAACCCGGCTCCGAGCCCCGTGCCGATCAATCCGCCGCGCGCGAAGGCGTGGAGCGACTGGACGATCTGGTAGCCCGTTCCGTCGGCCGTGGCAAACGGATCGAGCCAGATGTCCACTCGAACCTGGACGTGGGGCACCAACGAATAGAGCACTCCACCACCCAGGACGAGGGCGACGAGACCGAGCACCACGAACGAGGCTCTGGCCGTCACGACGTACAGGAGGAGCAGGAACACGACGAAGAACAGCAGCGCCGCCCCGAGGTCCCGCTGCACGACGACGATGGCGAGCGCGATCGCCCACATCGCCGTCATCGGCGCGAGATACGGGAGGGGTGGAAGACGGAGCGGTCCGAAGCGCGTCGACTCCTCGATCAGGAGTGGCCGATTCTCGGACAGATAGCCGGCCAGAAACACGACCAGGATGACCTTGAGGAGCTCCGATGGCTGTCCGCTGATCGGACCGACGGACAGGGTCAGGCGTGCGCCGTTGACATCGTGGCCGAAGACGAAGGTCAACAGCAGCAGGCCCACGCCCAGGGCGGCCCAGCTGTACTTGTAGAGGCGAAGCCAGGCGTCGCTGCGTACGACCGCCCCGATCGTCGCGATGAGACCGATCGACAGCAGCAGCCAGATGAGCTGGCTGCGCCCGAGACCGAGTCCGCCGACGAGATCCTGGGGCAAACGCTCCATCAGCAGCAGGCTGATCCCGCCGAGCATCCCGACTGTGGGCAGGAGCACCTGGTCGGTGCGGCGCCCGGACAGCACGAGAGCGGCGTGCGCGACGAACAGGCCGCCGATGAACCAGGCCAGGGCAAGACCATCAGCCAGCCAGGGCGCCGCGGTCGGGTCCGGGCGGCCGATGAACGCTTGCGTCGCGGCGAGCGACGCACTACCGATCAGCATGATCAGGCCCACGATCGCCAGGAGCCCGAATTCGCGCCCCCGGAACCGTGGGCGGACCGACGAACGACGCAGGCCGATCGTCACCGCGCTCACCGGCGGGCCCGCTCCAGGCGCGCCCGAACGTTTCCGAATTGGAGCTCGTCGCCGAACACGAGCGGGGCGGTCCCGTCGACTGGACTGGCGTTGACGAACGATCCGTTCGTTGAGCCGAGGTCCTCGAGGTACCAGATCCGGCCGCGATAGGTCAGCGCCGCATGTTCGCCGGACACGAACTCATCGTCGAGCACGATCGTGGCGTTGACGTCCCGACCGACGATCGTCACTGCATCGAGCGAAAAGCTGACCCCCACCGCGGGCTCCCCGCTTGGTGAGGCCAGGATCACCAGGCGACCCAGTTCAGCGCCCGGTTCGCGTGCCGCCGCTCGCAGGTCTCGAAGCAGGACCCGGACCACGGCCCACAGAAAGAGATAGAGCCCGGCCAGGAACAGGAGGCGCAGGATCCAGATCGCGATGACGGTTCCGTCCATCTCAGTCCGTCTCCCGGAGCCGGACATCGGCCGCGACGCCCGACAGCCCGTCGTCCACGGCGATGATCCTGAGGGTTGTGTTGCCGACCTCGACGACATCGCCTTCGCCCAGCGCGACGTCCGTCTGGCGCGTTCCGTTCACGCGTAACCCGTTGGTCGAGTCCAGATCCGTGATCACGAGGACGCCGCCCCGGGCCTGCAGTCGCGCGTGCTGCCGCGAGACGCGATCGTCGGTGAGGTCAAGGGTGTTGCTGCCTCCCCGGCCGATCGTCAGGGGGCCTCCGTCGGTCACGATCGTCCGCTCGCGCCCGCCTGGCTCGCGGACGGCGATGGTGGCCCGCGGCGCACGGACGACCGGAGCTCGGAACACGCGGGTCTGCCCGAGGTCTCCAGCCGCGGGGCCAATCTGTGCGCCAGGGAACTCGGAGAAGTGCGCTTCCACCTCGATGTCACCCTGACGAAGGGTCTCAGACCCGAGCATCGCAACGTGTGGCCTCGCGGCGAGGACGTAACCCTTCCGACGCGCCCACTCGAGCGCACCCGATGCAAGGTCAACCGGGAGGTCGCCGACGCGATCAAGGGCGGCCAGATCGGCGCTCGGAAGCCGGACCGTGAAGCGGTCCGGAACGCGAACCATGCTGCGCTCGGCACGCCGACCCAACTCCATGGCCCGTTCAATCCGGCGCTGAAGCTGCAGCGGCTGAACTCGGGTACCGAAAAGCCGGGCGCTCGGCCGCTCAAGAAGACGCTCCAGAAAGCGCTCGACGGCCGACATCGGTCGGATCGGTGGCATCCGGTGGAGCCTACCAGAGGCAGGCCTCCGCGCGACGTCCCGGGACCGCCGCCGATCGGCGCTCAGTGGGCTGCCGGGGGTACCCTTATCCGCCCGGTCCGGTACCTGTTCGCGATCGGACTGCTGTCGAAGCCGAGTGAATCTGTCAGTTCACCTGCCGAGTGAATCTGTCAGTCGTTGGTGGTAGAGCTTGCTGCCAGGTCGGACCCGCTTCCATGGGTGATCGGGCGGTGGTGTCCAGGGCAGCGTA
>JBKKBB010000093.1:0-3452 GCA_046714395.1 Candidatus Limnocylindrales bacterium
GGGCCGCCCGGATCCTCGGATTCTGGGGGCTCTCGATCACATCCACGGCACTATCATCGCGGGTCCAGGCGAAGGGGATCTGCGCGTGCCGTCGCGCCCAGGCTGAGTCTGGACCCGGATTCCGCAACGAGCTCCAACGGTCGCCCGTCGATAGGACCACCCTCCCGACCGAGCGCCTTCCCGAGCGTGGAGGCGAGCCGGGTCGAGTCCCAGCCCAGCGTGTGCGAAGCGAGGATCCAGAACGCATCCGGCTCAGCGATCGCGACGCACGCCTCGAGCAGCGCGCCGATGCCCGTTTCGAACTGCCAGCCCGCGCCGCGCCCTCCGCCGTGCCCGTAGGACGGCGGGTCGAGCAGGATCCCCGCATACGTTCGACCCCGGCGTGCTTCTCGTTGAACGAGCCCGAAGGCGTCATCGATGAGCCAGCGGATGGGCCGTGACGAAAGGCCGGACAACTCGGCATTCCGGCGGGCCCACTGAACGGCCGGCCGCGAGCCATCCACGTGGACAACTCGGGCGCCGGCATCGGCCGCCACGAGGGACAGCAGGCCCGTATGGGCGAACAGATTCAAGACCTCCGGCGCCCGTCCACCTTCGCCGTCGAAACGGCTCACGATTGCCTGACGCAACCAGGCCGCGTTCACGGCGTGCTCCGGGAAGATGCCGACTTGTCCGCCTGGCCCGAGCTGCGCCGTCAGCTGGACTCCGCCCAGCCAGACGACCGCGGAATCCACAGCCGGTCGACTCCCTTCCGCGTCGGCCCAGCCACGGCCTGCCCGGAACGAGATGGCGCCGGCCCAACGCGCCGGACTCAGCCGAGGCGTGTTGGCGCTCGGTGCCGGCCGGTCCACGACCAGTGGTCCGAACGCCTCGAGGCGTCGCCCCGTGCCGGCGTCAAGCAATGCGTACTGGTCGGCCGTTCCCATCCGCGCATCATGGCCTGCCGCTGCGGGTCCGTCCTGCGCACGGCCACGCACCATAATCTGGGCGCAGAACGAGGGGCAAATTCCGGCGTCCGAGCCGCGTCTCGGGCTCCGGGAACTGCCGCGCTGCTGTGCTAACCTTCCGTGCCGCGGGCGGTTAGCTCAGTTGGTTAGAGCACATGCTTGACATGCATGAGGCCACTGGTTCGAGTCCAGTACCGCCCACCACGGACCGCCGCGGAGGGCGGCCACAAGAAGCGATGATCGGGACACGCGTCGATCGCATCGATCTCCAGAGAGCCGGGTCACGGCTGGAAGCCCGGCGATCGTCCGAACGAGTGCACCACCCGTGAGCGACCGGGGAACCGGTCCGGGTCCGCCCGTTAGCGCGGTACGAGCGTGCGAACCGGAGCGCAGCGGCGCGAACGGCTCGCAAAGGCGGGTGGAACCGCGGGAGGAATGAACCTCTCGTCCTGTCGGACGGGAGGTTCTGCGTTTCCAGGAGGCAGCTCGACATGGCCGAAGCGACCAATCACGACGACGAGGAGGCGCTCGACGCCCCAGCACGTGGCTCGACAGACGAGCTGCTCGATGCGGGCGGGCACGACGAGATCGATGCCATGCGCCACTCCTCTGCCCATGTCCTGGCGGAGGCAGTCATGGCGCTCTTCCCGGGGACGAAACTCGGGATCGGGCCGGCCATCGCCGACGGCTTCTACTACGACTTCGATCTTCCTCGCCCACTGACCCCCGATGATCTCGAGGCGATCGAGGTGCGCATGCGTGAGAGCATCGCGGCCGACCACCCCTTTGTTCGCAAGGAAGTCGCCCTGGAAGACGCGCGGTCGGCGGCACATGGGCAGGGCCAGACGTACAAGGTCGAGATCCTGGACGACCTGGCCGCTCGCGCGGCGGCAGCCGGCGAGCCTTCGCCGGTCACCTCGTTCTACGAACACGGCCAGTTCAGCGATCTGTGCAAGGGACCGCACGTCGAGCGCACCGGCCGGATCGGCCCGCTGAAGCTCCTCTCGGTCGCCGGCGCGTACTGGCGAGGTGACGAGAAGCGGCCGATGCTCCAGCGGGTGTACGGCACCGTGTGGGGAACCCAGGAGGAGCTCGATAAATACCTCTGGCGGCGCGCCGAGGCGAAGAAGCGCGATCATCGCCGGCTCGGCGTCCAGCTGGACCTGTTCAGCTTCCATGACGTCAGCCCCGGATCCGCGTTCTGGCACCCCAAGGGCCAGCGCGTCTGGCGGACGCTCGAGGCCGCCATGCGGGAACTCCAGGAACGGCGCGGGTACCAGGAGATCTCGACGCCCATCCTGGTCCACAAGAAGCTGTGGCAGCAGTCCGGGCATTGGGACCTGTACGACGCCAACATGTTCCGGCTTGAGACCGAGGGGCAGGAATACAGCCTCAAACCCATGAACTGCCCGGAGAGCACGATCATCTATCGGTCCAAGCTGCGCTCATATCGCGACTTGCCGTTGCGCTACAACGAGTACGGCCGGCTGCATCGCAACGAGCGCTCCGGGACGCTGTCGGGCCTGACCCGCGTTCGCCAGTTCATCCAGGACGACGCCCACATCTTCGTGCGCCCGGACCAGCTCGCCGGCGAGATCGAGGCACTGCTCGGAGAGGTCCGCGAGGCCTACTCATGGTTCGGCCTCGAGCCCCGCTTCGCGTTCGCCACCAAGCCGGACAAGGCCCTCGGCGATCCGGCGCTCTGGGAACGCGCCGAGGGTCTCATCAAGGGGGCCCTCGACGGCGCTGGTGCGAACTACGTGGTCAAACCGAAAGACGGTACGTTCTACGCTCCAAAGATCGACATCTACATCGACGACGCGCTCGGACGGGAGTGGCAGATGGCCACGATCCAGGTCGATCTGGTGATGCTCCCCGAGCGCTTTGACCTCAGCTACATTGACGAGGAAGGCAGCCCGCAGCGCCCGATCGCGATCCATCGCGCCATCTATGGCTCCCTCGAGCGGTTCATCGGAATCCTGGTTGAGCACTTCGCCGGTGCATTCCCGCTCTGGCTGGCGCCGGTGCAGGCCGTGATCGTGCCGATCGCCGATCGTCATCTCGAAGCCGCGGGCGAGCTTGCCGCCGTCATGCGCGGCCGTGGCCTGCGGGTGGAGGTGGACGCGTCGGATGGCCGGATGCAGAACAAGATCCGACTTGCCCAGGAACAGAAGGTCCCGTACATGATGGTCCTCGGAGATCGCGAGATCGCCGACCGAACGGCGTCGCCGCGCACCCGGGCCGGTGAGCAGCTTCCCCCCGTGGGCTGGGAGGATCTCGCGTCGCGCCTCGCGGCGGAGACCGGCTCGCGGCGCCCCGACTGACCGTCGAGGGGCGGGACGGCTCTGCCCGTCCGTCGGCCTTGCCCAGCAGTCAACGTTCTCCCATCCGGAGGTCGCACTCTTGCGCGCCCGTCACGAGTGCGACAAGAATCGGGGCCGTGCCGGGCTCCGATAGGTCACGGCGCTGGCCACTGGACAATGTCGCGACGCAACAGCATCGAAA
>JBKKBB010000094.1:0-3890 GCA_046714395.1 Candidatus Limnocylindrales bacterium
GGCGGAGAGGGCGGGATTCGAACCCGCGGTGCTTTCGCACACCGCTTTTCGAGAGCGGCACCATCAACCACTCGGACACCTCTCCGCGCGAGAGGATAGCAGAGGGTCGGACGCCCAGCCGCTGCACCTCGAACTGGCGCGGCGGTCGCCTCAGCGAGCCGGCACCGGGGTCTGGCCGGCCTTGGCCGACGCCAGCAACTCCTCCGCTTCGTCGCGGCGGATCCCGCTGACAACCCTGATCCGTCGGCCCATGGCTGCGTGGTCGGCCAGCTGGACGACGCTGCCCGCCGCGCCGAACTCGCGATCCGGTGCGGCAAAGACCAGGGCCTCGACATCGCTGTTGAGCATGGCACCGACGCACATGGCGCAGGGCTCGACGGTCGAAAAGATCGTGACGTCCTGCAGCCGGGCCGTCCCGAGCCGCCGCGAAGCCTCGCGCAGGGCGACCATCACGGCATGCGCCGTCGGGTCATTCGTCTCGCGGACGCGTTCATGCCCCCGGGACACCATGGCCTCGTCCATCACGGCCACGGCAGCATGCGGACGCTCCCCGCGAGCCACGGCATTCCTCGCCTCGGCCAGGGCCTCACCCATGTAGAGCTCGTAGTTCATGTCCCGATGATACCCGGCCGATGAACTGCGACATCGACCAGCGGCTTGCGGACGATGCCCGGCGCAAGCGGGCGCGACCGTCACGGATCCGCACGGCGGGCTAGCATGCGTCGTCATGAAGCAGGCGCAGCGTATCGGGATCCTCACCGGCGGCGGCGACGTGCCTGGTCTCAATTCCGTCATCAAGAGCGTCACCTACCGGGCGACAGAACTAGGTGCCGAGGTCGTCGGCATCCGCCGGGGTTGGGAAGGTCTGACGCACGTCCAGCCCGGTCCAGAACTCGATCCGGACTATCTCCGACGTCTGGATCGAGGCAACACCCGGACGATCGATCGGACCGGTGGAACGATCCTTCACACCTCCCGGACCAACCCCGCCAAGATGCCGCGCGAGGCCCTGCCGGCGTGGCTCGATCCGGCCCAGGCGGCGGGACTCCAGATCGGTGAGGATCGGTACGATCTCACCTCGATCGTGCTTGACCATCTCGACCAGCTCGGCATCGACGTCCTGGTTGCGATCGGTGGCGACGATACGCTGTCGTTCGCGCGAGTCCTCGCCGGGAAAGGCGTCCCACTCGTGGCCATTCCCAAGACGATGGACAACGACGCGCCCGGAACCGAGTACTGCATCGGGTTCTCGTCCGCGATCACGCGGGCGAAGGAACTCATCGACCGCCAGCGGACGACGCTCGGGAGCCACGAGAGAATCGGGGTCTTCCGGATCTTTGGTCGTGATGCCGGGTTCTCGGCCCTCTTCGCAGCCTATGTCACCTCGGCTCGCTGCGTGATCCCCGAAGTGCGCTACGACATCGCCCGCCTGGCCGACGTGATCGCCGACGACCATCGGACCTCCCCGAGCCGCTACGCGATCGTCGTGACGGCGGAGGGTGCGATCTGGGAAGGTGCGGACATCCCGGAGCTCGGGCCGGCCGACGCCTTCGGGCATCGACGCAAGGCGAACGTGGGGGAGACGCTGGCCAGCGAGCTCAGTTCGCGCACGGGGATCGAGTCGCTGGCGATCGAGCTCACCTATGACCTCCGGTCCGGCCAACCCGACGCCCTCGACCAGATCGTCGCCTCGACCTTCGCCAACGTGGCCATGGACCTGGTGGCCGACGGCATCTTCGGGCAGATGGTCGGCATCCGCGATGGGAAGTACGCCTACGTCGAGCTCCAGTCAACCGGCGTTGCGGCGCGGCGCGTTGACGTCGAGAAGATGTACAACGTCGAGCGCTTTCGACCCCGCTACGACGGGCGGCTTGGATCGCCGATGTTGCTGGTCGGCCTGGGCGGTTAGCGGATCAGTCAAAGCCGGCCAGCATCAGGAACGGGCCGTGGCGCGGGCCGCCCAGGACAAGGCGCTGTGGCCCGAATGGGCCTCCCGCCTCGGTCGAGAGCGAGAAGCCGGCCGCGCCGGCTCGCTCATCGGCGCCGTTGCCGACGATCAGGTACAGGACGAGAAATCCCTCCCCATGCCGCGCGAGGGCCGCCGCGAGGCGTCCCTCGGTCGTCGGCTCAAGGAGCATGACCGGGCCAAGTCCATCGTTGCCAAGCCGGCACTTGGCCCCGAGCAAGTCGTCGCTCGGGGCTTCGGGATTGCGGAACGTCTCGAGCGCGGGCGTTGTGAGGAAGATTTCTCGCTCGGCACGATCCAGCTCCACGGTCGCCCACCCGCGGATGGCCCGCCTCCGACCGACCGCATGGACCAGCCGAGGGACCATTTCGCCGATCGCCTCACCATCGAGCTGGGGGTCGAGATCACCCGTCACCCAGGCAGCCTACAGCGTCAGGCTGGCCGGTCAGCCGGATCGGAGCTCAGAGAGCCTGACCACGTGATCGAGGTGGATACGGGCGCCGTCCCGTATCTGGAGATGGATCTCGGGGTCCTGGGGGCCCCAGTCGATCTCAACGATCCCGAACTTGCGATCGCTGTTGAGCAACTGGCCGATCCGGTTCGGGTTGATCCACTGACCCTCGGCCCAGGTCTCGACCTGGTCGAGGCCCGATGCAGTCAGGTCATAGGTCGGATACCCGAGCGCGTCGGGAAGACGCGTGAGCTCCGCGAAGTGCATGTCACCGGAGACGAAGATGACGCCCGGCACCCCGAGGTCCCGAATCAGCGCGAAGAGTCGATCACGTTCGAGGGGCGTGTCGCGCCAGCCTTCCCACTCCTCGTCGATGTCGTAGTCCTGGAGGACCTGGATGCCGCTGCCGATGATCCGGATCGTGGCGGGCTCCGCGAGGCGTTCGCGCAGCCAGGCCCATTGGGTCGCCCCCAGGATCGTGCGTCCCGGGTCGGTCCCGGCGTAGTCGTACGGATCGAGGTTGTAGCGGTTATCGAGGAGGATCACCTGGACCGTTCTGTCGCCGCTCCCGAAGGTTCGCGACGCGTAGACGCCCGGCTGCTCCCAGCGAGGGTCGTCCGACGCCGCGCCCCAGAACCGCAGGAACTCATTTCTGGCGGCATCGCGAAACGGCCAGGTCCGGTTGGCGTTGTTCCATCCGAAATCGTGGTCGTCCCAGATAGCCATCGTGTCGGGGATCGCGTCGAGCGCCTTGAAACGCGGGTTCGCGCCGAGGACCGCGTACTTGGCGCGAAGCGTCGCCATGTCCTCGGTGTCGCCGTAGATGTTGTCGCCCAGCCACAAGAGCAGGTCCGGGTCCGTGGCAAGGAGATCGACCAGAGCGGGGCCGTCAGCAGAGTGCCGGAAACACGATGCTAGGGCGATGCGGACGAGCGGGCCGGGCGCCAGCGGGGCTGGGGTCCCGCTGGGCGAGGTCGACGGACCTGCGCTCGGGACACCGAAGTTGATCGGGCTGGCGGTAGGCAGGGCCGTGGCCGGCGGACCCGCGCTCGGGACACCGAAGTTGATCGGGCTCTGCATCGGGGCCCGGGATTCGACCGGGCCATGCGTCGCGGATGATCCTGAGGCTTCGCACGCGCCGAGGGCGAACGCAAGCGTCGCGAGGATCGCCACCACACGGCGACCACGTGTCCCACCGGTACGCTGGTCCGGCATCGCCGACACCTCTCCGTTAGGTCATCCCGATCGACTTTGGCGCGCCCGGCGGGACTCGAACCCACGACCTTCAGGTCCGCAACCTGACGCTCTATCCGCTGAGCTACGGGCGCACGCGATGCCGACGACGAAATCTGGCGGAGAGGGGGGGATTCGAACCCCCGATGGGTGTAACCCCATAACGGTTTAGCAAACCGCCGCACTAGGCCTCTATGCGACCTCTCCGTCCGCGGCGGGCGATAGGCTACCACGAGGCCG
>JBKKBB010000095.1:0-3655 GCA_046714395.1 Candidatus Limnocylindrales bacterium
GTCTACGGCCAGGCCCACCTCGATGCCGTCGCCCGAGAACTCAACGGCCGGCCTCGACAAACGCTCGGCTGGCTGAAACCATCAGAGGTGTTTGCCGAGGTTGTTGCGTCGACCGATTGAATTCGCCCCCGGGACGTGGGGCCGACCCGTGTCCAGCACAGACGCTGGGATGCTCACACTGGTCGGCTCACCCCTTGACACTGCCCGCCCGGTGGGCTATACATCGTCATACGATATACCGTGGGCGGTAATATTTGCCCGCTCATTCGCAACGTTATGAGGGCGTCCCATGCCTGACCCACTGGCCGATCGGGAACGGCCCGATGCCGACCGTCTGACCGGGCCCGGCACCGGCGATCCCGGTGCCGCCGGGCGCCCACGCCGGTGATCTGCCGAATCTCGTCGTCAATGTGGCTGGCAACGGACACCTCAACGCCACGAGCGACCGAGCCACCCTGTCCCCCGGTCTGCGGTCCGTCTTCGACGCCAACGGCAGTGCCCTCGTGATCCACGCCAACTGGGATGACCAGGTCACCGATCCAACCGGCAACAGCGGCGGCCGCATCGCCTGCGGCATCATCGTCGCAGGCTGAACGTGGCTGTCGCCATGGGCCGGTTCGCCGAACCGGCCCTCTGGATCCTCGTGGCGTTGGGTCGCGCTCCGGCCGGGGCGACGGCCCTGCTGGAGGCGGTCCGCACGCTCGATGGCCCCATCGGCCCGGGGACCCTCTTCGGGGCGCTGGCGCGCCTCGAACGGCGCGGTCTCGTAGTCCGGATGTCGGAGACTGGCCGACCGATGTATCGTCTGGTGAGTCATCTCATTGCGGGGGCAGTTCCATGAGCCAGAACGATCAGGGCATGAAGGAGTTCGGTCGATTCGCCGAGCCCACGCTCTACATCCTCGTCTCGCTCAGCGATGGGCCGAAGCACGGCTACGCGATCATGACCGACGTCGAGGCGATCACCGGAGCCCCACTCGGGCCCGGCACGCTGTACGGCGCGCTCGCACGCATGGAGCGACGCGGCATGATCGAGGCACTCGAACCGGAGGATCGCCGCCGGCCGTACAAGCTCACCGCGCTCGGCGCCACGACCCTGCGAACGCAGCTGGAAGGCCTGTCCGGCTTCACCCGACTGGCTCTTGATCGCCTCGCTGGGTCCACGTCATGAGCGAGTTGATTCGGTTCTACCCGCGGGCCTGGCGCGCCCGCTACGGCGATGAGCTGACGGATCTCGTTGGGGACGGTGCGCTCGGGATTGCAGCCTCAATCGACCTGCTGCGTGGGGCCGTCGACGCCCATCGCCATCCTGAGCTTGTTGATCCGACGGTCGACCACGCCATCGGGTCCGAGCCCGTTTCACGGCAGCGTTTCGAAGATCTCCGCATCGCACGGCGACTCGGGACGGCAGCCGTTGTCGGGTCGATCCTCTGGGTTGTCGGCTTTATCATTGCCGCGAACGGCCCCCTGGTTGTTGACGGCAACAGCTCCTATCGTGACGGCGCCGCCGGCATGCCGTTCGTGCTCGGCGCTCTGATCCTCCTTTCGGCCGGCCTCATCGGTCAGCTGATTCGATTGCCCCGGAACGCCCGCCTTGGGCGGATCGGGGCCTCGACTGCCCTGCTCGTAGCACCTGTCTGGGGCCTTGGACCGTGGGTGCTCCCCCTGGGCCTTGTCACACTGATCGGGCTCGTGATGCTGGTGCTGTCGGCCTGGTGGCACAGCGCCTGGAGCGCGACCGCGACGCTGACGTTTCTCGGGTCTGCCTTCCTCGGGTTGGCCTTCGCGGTCGTGGCCGTGCTCGGGTTCGGTCCGGTAGGTGCCGGACCTGACCTGCTGATTGTCATGGTCGCAACCTTCGTTCCGATCTGGCTCATCATCGGCGCGACGCTGCAGACCCTGCCGCCTGTCGTGGAGGCGCCCGGGATCGGCGCAAGCTCAACGGAACGTCTCGCCGGCGCCTGATCGGCGCCTGGGCGCCGGGGCCGCTTCGAGACGCCTCCCGTAGACTCGCCGGGATGGAAATCCACGGCGCCCACTTCCGTCAGGTCATGGGCCGTTTTGCAACGGGCGTGAGCGTCGTCACCACCATGTCCGAAGGCCGGCCGGCGGGGATCACCGTCAACGCGCTGTCGAGCGTTTCGTTGGACCCGCCACTGGTGATGGTGGCGCTCGATCGAAGTCGATTCATCACGCCGATGGTCCGCGCGCATGGCCTCTACGCGGTCAACGTCCTGGGCGAGGGCCAGCAGGCGATGTCGGACTGTTTCGCCCACGCCGCCGTGAAGCCCGGTCGCGAAGATTTCTGCGGGGCCGCGTGGACACCCGGGCAATCGGGCCTCCCACTCCTGGAGGGTGCCATCGCGACGCTCGAGTGCACGGTCGTCGAGACCTTTTCGGCCGGAGATCACGACCTGTTCATCGGGCGGGTGGACGCCATGGACGCCGCCGGGGACGATCCGGCGGCCCTGGGACCGCTGCTCTACTTCCGTCGCCGCTACCTGCGAATCGAGCACGCCGTGGATGCCCCGGTCGAAGGAAAGCCGGAGGGCTGAGGGTGCCGACGCTCCGCGCCAACGACGTCGACATCGGGTACGACCTGATCGGCGCCGGGCCGCCCATCGTCATGCTCCATGGGGCCACGTCCCTCGGGCGCGAGGACTTCGCCGCCCAGATTCCGCTCTTCTCGAAAGCCTTCCTGCTGCATCTTCCCGACGCGCGCGGTCACGGTCGGACGCAATGGGATGCCGCGAACGGATTTCGCTACGACTGGCTCGTGGACGACCTGGACGCATTCGTCGATGCACTAGGGCTGCAGTCGTTCCACCTGGTCGGATTTTCAATGGGCGCCATGACGGCGCTGCAATTCGCAGCCCGTCGACCGGATCGAGTTCGGACGCTGGTCGCGATCGGGATCACGACCCAGCGGGAACCGCGGACCGCGGTCATGCGCGGACTGATGAAGCCGGCCAAGATCGAGGCCGAGGATCCTGCCTGGGCCGCCCAGTTGTCCCGCCGGCACGATGCGGGCCAGGGGATCGGCGCGTGGCAGCGACTCCTGCCGGCGATTGCCGCCGACGTGGCCACGCAGCCGCTCCTGGGCCCGGCGGAACTGCATCGAATCGACGCCCCAACCATGATCGTGTGCGGCGACCATGACCCGTTCGTCCCGGTGGATCATGCCTGGGGGATCTCCCGGCAGATCCCGGGAGCTCGCCTGTTCGTTGCACCCGATTGCGGACACGAAGTCACCGTCAAGCGGCCTGGTCTGTTCAACGAGGCACTGACCGGTTTCTACCGCGCCACGGAGGCCGAAGCCGCCCGGCGGGCCGCCGCCGCGATCGCCCGCGACGGCCGACCTGCCGCAACGAAAGGAGCATCCGCGTGACGACCCTGCTCGTGCTCTATCGCCGCCCGGAGGGAGGCCCAGACGCGCTCGAAACGCTGGAGCGCCGGTATCGGGACGAGCACCTGCCGCTCGTTGCGGAGACCCCCGGCCTGCGCGCCACGCGGATCTGGCGCGTCTCCGAGGAGCTCGGTGCCGAGACGGACCTCGTCCTGGCGGCTGCCATGGACTTCGACGATCGGGCCGCGCTCGATGCCGGGCTGCGCTCCGATCCAATGCGTGCGGGCGCCCGCATCCTGCGCGAGATCGC
>JBKKBB010000096.1:0-2921 GCA_046714395.1 Candidatus Limnocylindrales bacterium
GAGGAAGGCGCGGCAGCGATTGTCGAATTGCTCACGTCGCGGAGGATCATCTGATGGCCGCGATCTGGGTGATCGCGGAGCCGAACAGCGATGGCTCGCTGGCACGGATCTCGGCGGAGGTTGCGACGTTGGCGCGAACGCTCGCCGAGGCCAGTCGGCGCGAGGCGGTCGGGATCGTCGTCGCCGCCGATCCGCAGGCGGCGGCCAGCGAACTCGCCGGGTATCTGCCACGGGTCGTCGCGATCGCCGACAACGACGCGGCGGGCCACGCCTGGTCCGTGATCGCCGCGGAGCGGGCGGTTTCGGTCATCGGCGACGATCCCACGGAGGTCGTCCTTCTGGGCGCCGGTCCGGATGGGCGCGACGTGGCCGGCACCCTGTCGGCGCTGACGGAGCTCGGGATCCTGGTCAACGCGACTGGCGTCACCTGGACGGACTCGGGCCCGGCCGTGCTGATGAGCGTATTCGGCGGCAAGTTGATCACGACATCGGGGTTCCAGGATCCCGGCGGGATCATCACCCTCCGCCCGAATTCCGTTGAGGCGAGCCCGGCCGGCAAGGCGGGGACGATTAAGACCCTTGCTCCATCCGGTCCCGCCGCCCTCCCGCGGGTGAAGATCGTCGAGCAGGTCGCGGAAGCCGGCGCGGCTGCGCCGATCGAGGAGGCCCGGATCATCGTCTCGGGCGGGCGCGGGGTCGGGGGACCCGATGGCTTCAAGCTGGTGAACGAACTGGCCGTGGCGCTTGGCGGTGCCGTTGGGGCGACCCGGGCCGCTGTGGATGCCGGGTGGATTCCCTACGCCCAGCAGATCGGGCAGACCGGGAAGATCGTCAAGCCGCAGCTCTATCTGGCCCTCGGCATTTCCGGGGCGATCCAGCACAAAGTCGGGATGCAGACGGCCGAGACGATCATCGCCGTCAACCGTGATCCGGACGCGCCGATCGCGGAATTCGCGGATCTCCTGGTGGTGGGCGACCTGTTCGCGGTCGTGCCCGCAATCGTGGTGGCATTGCGCGACCGCGCGGGATAGCCTTTCAGCAGCGCAGCTTGCTGTCAGGGGGAGCGATTGGAGACTGCTCAGGGCGTCGCCCTCGTCGCGTTCGTCCTGCTCGCTGGACTTGTCGCGCTGGCGGCGAGACGCGCGGGTTCCGCGCTCAACCGAACGCGCGTCGCGGAATCGTTCCGGAGCGGGACGGCCGACCTGAATCGGCGGGTCGGGCAGAGCCTCGGCGACATCGCCGGGTCGATCGACCCGGTCCGGCGACGCGAATCCGAGCCCGCCCTGATCCGCGACCAGCTCATCGCCGCCATCGACGCGATGCAGCGGTATGGGGCGGAACTGCAGCGCCTCGACGGGCCCTCGAGCGTGAGCGGCCATCGGCAGGGCATGGTCCACGAGCTCGAGCGGGCCGAGCGGGCGCTCGATCTCGTCGCTCACGGTTGCGAGCTGGCGGGGTCCGGGCATCGCCTCGAGCGTGGCCCGGAGGCCGATACGTCCATCAAGCGCGGTTACCTGAACCTCATTCACGCCCGCGAATCATTCGCCGAGCATGCGGCCGCGGCGATTCGCCAGGCGGAGGAGGCCTCGCCGGTCAGGCGCCTCGGACAGCGCGATCGCTGACCGGACATTGCCCCGAACCACACACCATGTAGTGGTATCCTCGATGCACACCACAACCCCTAGTGGTGCCGAGGAGGTTGAATGCGCTGCCCGCAGTGTGGCGAGCGAGAGACGCGGGTGGTCGATTCCCGTGATCTTGAAGATGCCGCCACGATCCGGCGGCGGCGCGAGTGCGGCGGGTGCAGCCTCCGGTTCACGACCTATGAGCGGATCGAGGCGCCGCGCCTCGTCGTCCTGAAGCGCGACGGTGTTCGACAGGAATTCGACCGCGACAAGCTCGTGGCGGGCCTCCGCAAGGCGCTCACCCGGCGACCAGTTCCGGCGTCCGCGCCGGAGGAGATCGCCGATGGCATCGAAGCGGCGCTACGGGCTGAGGGGATGACCGAAGTTCCTTCGTCGCGCATCGGCCAGCTGGCGATGGCAAACCTTCGCGAGGTGGACCACATTGCGTACATTCGATTTGCCAGTGTCTACCAGAGCTTCGATGACCTCGAGGATCTCAAGCGCGAGGTGGACACCCTGTACGCCCAGTGGAGTCCGAAGGAGTCGGCGAAGTGAGCGTCCTTTCGGATCGGGACATTCGAGCGGCACTCGAGTCGGGTTCGGTCGCGATCCGGCCCCATGATCTGGCCGACGTCCAGCCATCCTCGGTGGACCTGCATCTCGATCGAAGTTTCCGGGTCTTCCGCAACAACCGATATGCCTACATCGACGTTCGCCAGGCGCAGCCGGACCTCACGGAATTGCTCACGGTGGAGAATGACGAGCCGTTCATCCTGCACCCGGGCGAGTTCGTCCTCGGACAGACCCTCGAGTGGGTGGAGCTGCCGGGTGACCTGGTCGCCCGCCTCGAGGGCAAGTCCTCGCTCGGCAGGCTTGGGCTCCTGATCCACTCGACGGCGGGCTATGTGGATCCCGGCTGGAAAGGCAACTTGACGCTCGAGCTCTCGAACGTCGCCAATCTCCCGATCGCACTGTATTACGGCATGAAGATCGGACAGATCAGCTTCTTCCAGATGTCCAGCCCGGTCGATCGGCTGTACGGCAGCCCGGAACTTGGTTCCAGATATCAGGGGCAGTCCGAGCCGACGGCTTCAGCCTTCCATCGCGACTTCCGAGCAGATCGAAAAGGCTGATCCCTTGGCCATTAACGAGGCGGTGCATTGGACGACGACCCTCGGCGGCGGGACGACCGTGGCCCTGATCCAGGCCGGCACCTTTCGATCGGATGCCGGAGCCATCTTCGGTCCGGTGCCCCGGATCCTCTGGGACCGCTGGGCGCACGACGAGCTCGATCAC
>JBKKBB010000097.1:0-7040 GCA_046714395.1 Candidatus Limnocylindrales bacterium
CCGCGCGCCGCGCCCTGTGCGGATTGGGCGTCGGCCGCCGTGATCGATCTGGTTCATCAAAATCGCTGTGGTCGAGCGTGGCCGTACCCGATATCCGTCGATTCGGCTGTTCGGCCGAGCGTGGACGACCCCGGTTTGATGAACTTGGTCGATCAGGCCCGCGGCGGTTGCGCGCCCGTCAGGACCTTGCCGGATCAGGTTCAGCATCGGGCAATCTGCGCGTTGGCCAGACCGACGGATCCACGATGATGCGCGCTGCGTTGTCGGGATCACGCTCCCAGTTGGGCGGCCAATCCGATCCTTCGAGCGCATGTGCCAGGCCCTCTGCGGCCTGCCAGTCGCCGGCGGAGAAGCCCCAGATGTGGGCGTCGAGCAGGTCGCACGCAAAGTCGATCCAGGCGCGACTCCGGGCGACCTCGGTAGCAAGGACCGCGGCATCGCAGGGCTTTGCCGGATTGTCGTGAGAGCAAGGACGAGGGGGTCGACCCGCGCCATGGCGGCGGGCGAGGAAGCGAAGACGCTTCGCGTTCATGGGGGCGCTCCGGTCGAGCCGGACGTGCGGTGAGATGAGCGATCCCATCGTCGGCCATGGGCCGCCTCAGGTCAATTCGGATCCGAGCGGGTGCTCCGCGCGGGAATCGGACCGCCCGATGCTCGTCGTGGGCCTCCAGCCGATCCACGGCCAGCCGTCCATCTTCCGCGCCGCACGATCGACCTCCCCGACCGCGCCCGCGCCGCGGAACGCTGAGCTCGTGTCGTGACGCATGCGCGGCTTGTTAGGCGCTGGCCAGCTCCGCCAGGCGCCGCCGATACGCGATCGACGCCCGATCCGGTCCTGCGATGTGGAGCTCGGCGCTGAGGTCGACCGGGAGCGCCTCGGGGCGCTGGGACTCGGCGATCGGGCGGTCCTGGTCAAGGATGAGGGTCTGGAAGGCGGCGAGCTCGGCGTCGGCCTCGGGTTCGAGCCTGTAGGTCCGGGCGTTCCAGGTGAACGACCGGCAGCTCCGGGCCGAGAGCGGCGCCACGGCCACGAACAAGACGAACCGATGGCCGCCCGGCAGGCGCTGGTCGAGCGTCACCGACAGCGGCAGGTGGAGGGTGTAGGTCGTCGGGTCGCGCTGGACCTTGGCGCCGGGCACGACGTCGCCCTTGACCGACGCCTGCGGTTCCTCGAGGGCGATGTCGAACGAGATCGTCGTCCCGTCGTCGCGGACCTCGTGCTCGGGGCTGAGCGGCTTGCTGCGATCGCCGAGGATACCCTCGTGGACCCACGGGAAGTGGCTGAAATCGACGAAGTTCTCGACCCGCCGGGCCGCCGAGCAGGCCCAGTCGTAGGTCTCGATCGGGATCGTCCGGATGCCCTCGCTGCCCCACCAGGTCGAGGCATCGGGGAGGGGATAGGCGGCCTCTGGCACCTCCCAGCCGCCGGGCCCGGGCTCCAGAAGCACCCACACGAGGCCGACGGCGACCGCGGTCGCGAAGCGCTCCACCCGGGCTCGAGCCGGGATCGACCGGCCATGGACGGCCGGGATCCGCCGCACGATCCCGCGCCGGTCGTAGCTCCAGCCGTGGTAGGCGCACACCAGGCACGGCTCGCCGACCGTGCCGCTCCCATCCGGGGCGGGCTGTGACCCGTCGTCGACCCAGCCGAGCGATAGCGCCGTCCCGCGATGGACGCACAGGTCCGGGAAGCACGCGATGTCGTCGCCCAGCCGCACGACCACGAGCTGCTCGTCGAGGAGGGTGACGGGGACAGGCTTCTCGCCGAGCTCGTCGACCCGGCAGACGGGATGCCAGCACCGCCGCAGCGCCTGGTGCAGCCGCGCCTCTCCGGCGCCATCGAGGTGAATGTCGGGGTCAATCGGGGTCTGCGAGGGTCGCGCCATCGCGCAATGATGCGACGCCGGGCGGGGGCTCGTGGCGCGCTGCGGCGGCATGGACGCGGTGATCACCAGGTAAGCGGCGAGGCGCAGACTCGGTGCGGGCGATTGACACGAGATGGCCATTTGTGGCCAGATATACCCATGAGACGCATTGGGGTGGCCGAGCTGAAGAACAACCTCTCCCGCTACCTGCGAGCCGCCGAGGCGGGCGAGACGATCGAGGTCACCGATCGTGCCCGTCCCCTGGCCCGGCTCGTGCCGGTCGACCCGGCGCGGAGGGCGACAATCAGGCCGGCACCCCGGTCCCTCGCGGAGGTCCGGGCTCGTCGCATCGCGCCGCTGAAGCTGGGCGTCGACCTCGCGACCATCCTCGATGAGGAGCGCGCCGACCGCGTGCTGCCTGGCTGAGCGACGGTGATCGCGTACGTGGACTCGTCCGTCCTCCTCCGGATCGTCCTGGGGCAGCCGGATCCGCTGCCCGAATGGTCCCGCCTCGAGCGCGCGATCTCCAGCGAGCTCCTCCGGGTCGAGTGCCTTCGGACCATCGACCGGCTGCGGATCCGGGCGGGCCTCGACGACCGCACCGTCGCCGACCGCCGGCGCGCAATGCTCGAGACCATCGACGCCATCGACCTCGTCGCCCTCGACGCCGGCATCCTCGGCCGCGCGGCGGAGCCGTTTCCGACACTCGTGCGAACGCTCGATGCGCTCCATCTCGCGAGCGCGCTCGCGGTCCGCGAAGAGATTCCGCCTCTGGTCTTCCTGACCCACGACGTGACGCTCGGTCTCGCCGCCGCAGCAACCGGCTTCGATGTCCGCGGGGTCGGGCCGCGCTGACGAGGGGCGCCGATGAGCCTCGGGGAAGCACGCGAAGCGCGGCTCCAAGCCTGGTTCGGGACGGCCTATGGACGCGTCAGCGCGAGGGGCAGGAAGGCGCCGCAGTCTGGATCGGCGTCCCCCGCGTAGAGTTTCATGAAGATGGCGTTGGCCTCCATGAGCTCGTACGGCACCGCGCGCAGGTGGCCAGTTTCGGCGCCCGCCTCGCCGCCGCAATGGGCGTGCGGAACGAGCTCCGGGGATCCGTCCAGCGAATGAAGGTGGTAGGCGAGCCGCGTCCCACGCCGAAGATCGCGGTATTCATAGGTGTACTTGGCGATCCGCCACGCACCTGCTCCAGCGCGATCGTAGTACTCACGAAAGACGGCCTCGACTTCCTGGTCGCACGGGTCGCCGGGCGCCGAGAGCCGGAATTCCAGCAGGCGCCTGGGCCTGTTTTCACCCACGTCGCGGATCGCCAGATCCCCGAAGCTGTCGAGGTGATCGCGCAGGCGGTTGCGCCGAACCCTGACCTCGCTGTCGGTCAGCGTATCCGTTGCGATCACCTTCGCATCGGGTGCTAGGACTCTGGGTCCTTCGTTGGCTCCTCGACGAGTGTTGGGGCGGTACCAGCCGCCCCGAGGAGTCGGAGCACGGCCTTTCGGGGGATCCGATACGTCCGCTCAGAGAGTTGGACCGCCGCCAGACGATTGGCGTGCACGTAGTTGAGGATCGTGGACGACGAAACGCCCGCGAGCGCCGCTACCTCGGCAGGGGAGTAAAACGGCCGGGTCAAGCTGCGTGCCAGGTCGTCAAGCCCGGGGGCTTCAGCGAGAGCCACGACCACCTCCTTTGCCTGAGTCTAGCCTGTTTCGTCCTATTCGTCTTCCTGCACTATGGCCAAGACGCCCAAGTTGTCAATAGTGTCTCAATCCGTACTTTCGGACCAAAGCGCTGGATCGACCTTGGAGGACGCGCGCGATCCCCGTGCGCGCGGGGACAGGCGCTGCCATGAGCGGGGCCGCACCGGGGTTTCTGGCATGGTTACGCTAGACTGCTGGGCCGCGGGCCCGTAGCTCAATGGCAGAGCAAGTGACTCTTAATCACTGTGTTGAAGGTTCAAGTCCTTCCGGGCTCACCAACTCCACCCCTTAACCGCAGGCCACCGGACGCGCGATGGGGTGTGCCGCCTCCTGGCTGGCCGCCTCGACGCCGATCCGCTTCGCGACGACGATCAGCTTGCCATCCGTCCCGCGCGGGCCCTCCGACGTCTGGATCCAGAGCTGCTGTGTCTCGAGATCGAAGGCATTCCCCAGGGACGTCACGTGCCGGCGGACTTTCGTGATCTGGTAGGTCGTCACGAGGTTGTTGCTGGTCCAGACCTTGACGGTCATGCCGAGCATGCTGGCCCCGTTGTTGATCTTCGAGCGCTCGAGCAGCGGCAGGAACATCCCCTTCCGAGCGTGGGAGTAGATGAAGGCCACACCCGCCTCGCCCGGCTGTGACAGCTCTCGTAGGTACAACGCGACGTTGCACGGTGGGTAGCTGCTGGTGGGTTTGACGATGGGAAGGTCGATCTTCAGGCTCGGGATCGCGATCCGGGTTGCCACTGCGAAACTCATGCCACGGCACAGGGCGGACGCCCCGGTGCCGATCTTGATCGCGATCGGACCGGTCCGAGCGACCGACCAGACCGCGTTCATGACTGCGTTCGTGACCGGCGATGTCGTAGCGACAGAGCCGGACACGTCGGCAACGGCCGCGGGGAGGCCCGCGATCTTGATCGGCGTGACGCACGTTCCCCGGTAGACGATGACCGGGTAGGTCGCCGACGACGGGAGGCCGACCAGGTTGAGGCCAAGCGTCCCGTTGCCCGTCCAGAACGCCGTCAAGGTTGCGCTGCCGCTCGCGCCGCCGGCCGCGAGCTGTGCCTGCCAGGTACGGCGGATCGATGCGGCGGAGGCCGGGGACGCGGCCGAGGCCAGCAGCGTCGCGACCAGAACCGTGCTGGAGGCAACGGCAAGGAGCCGGCGCGCACGCGCGCGGGGCCGGACGGATGGCGATGTCATCGGCGCACGGTACACGATCGAGCAGGAATCAAACGTTTCAGCAGCCAATGCTTCAGCTCGGCCTCATGGACCCGGGGCAGCCCCGTGCTACGCTTGGGGCACCCTTGAAAGCCGGTCCCGTGAGGCCGGCGAACCGGTTCTGTGAGGCCGGGAAGGAGAGATCGATGGCTGCGTACTGCTCCATCGGCGGCGACCTTCGCCGCGCCCCACGCCCCGTGGTACTCGCCCGTTCCTTGTGCCTTGCCACGGGCCGCGGCATGTCCGCGTGAGACCCCCGCTGCCTCGCCCGAGCTCTGTCGTCGATCCCAGAATCGGCGATCTCGGTCCCGCGCTGCTGGCGCTCGAAGACGGCACGATCTTCCCCGGTGTCGCGTTCGGTGCGCCGACCGCGGCGGGCGGGGACCTCGTGGTCAATACCAGTCAGACGGGCTATCAGGAAGTCTGCACCGACCCCTCGTATGCCGGCCAGATCGTGGTCATGACGTATCCACTGATCGGCAATTACGGGCGGCTGATCGCCGACGACCAATCCGTGCGGCCGTGGCTCCGCGGGCTCGTCGTGGCGCATGCGACGGCCGCCGTCGTGGACGACGCGCGCCAACTTGCGGCGTTGCTCCGAGGTGCCCACATTCCAGCGATTGCCGGGGTGGATACACGAGCGCTGGCTCGCCATCTGCGCACCCACGGGAGCCTGCGCGGGACCATCCTGGAGCCGGGCCAGCTCGACTCGGAAACGGCGCGCAGCGCCGCCGCGGCCGTCCCGCGCTGGGAGGATCAGGACTTCGTCGGGCTCGTCTCGCCCGCGGACATGGTCGAGTTCGGCGACGCGGATGCGCCGGGCCCGGTCGTTGCGATCGTCGATTTCGGCTTGAAGTCGAACATTGTCCGCAGCCTCGTCCGGCGCGGTGTGCGCGTTCGCGTTCTCCCGCACACGGCTGGCCTGGCGACAGTCCTCGCGCCGGATATCGCCGGAGTTGTGCTGTCGCCTGGCCCGGGCGATCCGGCTCGGCTGGACGGGCACGTGGCGCTGGCAAGGGCGATCATCGATGACGGGCGCCCGCTCCTCGGCATCTGCCTCGGACACCAGATCGTCGCCCGGGCGGCTGGGGCGCAGACCACTCGTCTCCGATTCGGACATCACGGGGCGAATCACCCGGTCCGCGACGTCGAGTCAGGCCTGGTGCAGGTCACCGCCCAGAACCACGAGGTTCAGGTGATGGGCGATTCGCTACCACGGCGGTCGGCCTTCTTCGTCAGCCAGGTGAACCTCAATGACGGATCCGTCGAAGGCCTGAGACACCGGTCACTCGCCATCGAAACCGTTCAGTACCACCCCGAAGGTGCCCCGGGTCCGCTCGACGCCCTGGCCGTCTTCGATCGGTTTGTGGCCGCCACGCGACAGCGGGCAGGCGGATGAACCAGGCGGCGCCGGCCCGGAAGCCAGCCTCGGTCCTGATCATCGGCTCCGGCCCCGTCGTCATCGGTCAGGCTGCCGAGTTCGACTACGCCGGCACGCAGGCTTGTCGCGCGCTGCGCGCCGAGGGGGTTCGGACGGTACTCGTGAACTCCAACCCCGCCACGATCATGACCGATCCGGGCGTCGCGGATGCCGTCTACCTCGAGCCACTGACCATCGAGGCGATCGAGTCGGTCATTGCAATCGAACGTCCGGAGGGTCTCCTGGCCGGCCTCGGCGGACAGACTGGCCTCAATCTGGCGATGGATCTGGCCAAAGCCGGAATCCTCGACAAGTACGGCGTCCGTCTCCTCGGCACACCCCTCAGGGCGATCGAGATGGCGGAGGATCGTCAGGCCTTCCGGTCCCTGCTGGATCGCCTCGGTCAGCCCTATGCGCCGTCATTCGTCGTGGAGGGGCCCACGCCGACGGCTCGGTCCACGGCCGCGGATGCAGCCCTTGCGACGATCGGCCTGCCGGCAATCGTGCGACCCGCGTTCACCCTGGGCGGAACCGGCGGCGGGATCGTCGAGACAGAACGCCAGTACCGAGAGCGCATCCGTAGTGGATTGCGGGCCAGTCCGATCGGCCAGGTCATGGTTGAGAAATGCCTCGTCGGGTGGCAGGAAATCGAGTACGAAGTCATGCGCGACGCAGATGACACATGTATCGCCGTGTGCTCGATGGAAAACGTCGATCCCCTCGGGGTGCACACCGGCGACTCCATCGTCGTTGCGCCCGTCCAGACGCTCTCGGATCCGGTCCATCAACGGCTCCGGAGTGCGGCCCTCGCGATCATCCGCGCCCTCGGCGTCG
>JBKKBB010000098.1:0-14528 GCA_046714395.1 Candidatus Limnocylindrales bacterium
GCGGCGGCCAGGTGGCGGGTCCGCCGGTCCCGCTTGGCGAGGGTGCCGTAGGCGACCTCGCGGATGAGCGACTGGACGAAGCGGTACTGGCCACGCTCGGGCGAGCGGGGGTCGATCTCGAGGTCGAACAATTCGCGACGGACGAGGGTCTTGAGACGCGGCTCGAGCTCGGCCTGATCGTGTCCGGACACCGCCCCGAGACCGGCCAAGCCGAACGTCTGACCGAGAACCGCGGCATCGGCGACCAAGCTGCGATCGGTCGGGTCGAGCGCGTCGAGGCGCGAAGCGATGAGGCTGCGCAAGGTCTCCGGGATGGCCAGGTCGCCGAGCTCACCGATCGGGCGATAGGCGGCGCCGTCGCGCTCGAGGCGGCCGTCGGCAACAAGGGCGCGGACCGTCTCCACCGCGTACAGCGGCATCCCGTCCGCACGGGCCAGGATCGCCGCCACGGCGTCCACGGGGAGTCCGGGCACGAAGCCGTCCAGGAGTGCCCGCATCGCCTCGTCGGACAGCGGTTCGAGGGCGAGCCGGGTGAGGTTGCGGATGTCGGCCCCCCAGTCGGCGCGTCGGTCGAGCAACTCCGGTCGGGCAAGGCTGATGACGAGCAGCGGCGCGTTCCTGGCCCACTCGAGGAGATGCTCGATGAAGTCGAGGAGTCCCGAATCGGCCCACTGGAGGTCCTCGAACAGCAGGACCGTCGTGCCCCGCTCGGCGATCCGCTCGAAGAAGATGCGCCAGGCGGCGAACAGCACGTCGCGGCCACCGGGCGGCGCCGGTTCCAGGCCCAGCAGCGTGAGCAGCGCCGGCTCGACCCAGCGCCGGTCTTCGTCACCCGGGACATACTCGGCGACGGTCGCCCGGATCCGCTCGCGGGTGGTCGCCTCGTCGTCGTCCTCGGCGAGACCGGCTCGTCGGCGGACCATCTCGCCGAGTGCCCAGAAGGTGATCCCCTCGCCGTACGCGGGCGAGCGGCCGCGGTGCCAGAGAATCAGCTCGCTGATCCCGTCGATGTACTTCTCGAGCTCCCAGGCCAGGCGGCTCTTGCCGATCCCGCCCGGGCCGGTGATCGAGACGAGACGGGCCCGCCTGTCGCGGCCCGTCGTGGAGATCACGTCCTTCAGGAGTCGGAGTTCCTCATCACGCCCGACGAACGGTGGTTCGGGCAGGTCGCTCCGGCCCTGGCCTCCCCGCTGCGCGACGACGCGCAGGGCGCGCCAGGCGGGGACGGGAGCTTGCTTGCCCTTGAGGGTCTGCTCGCCCGCCTCTTCGAACGCGATTGCGGCCGACGCGGCACGCATCGTCGGTTCGCCGACGAGGACGGTCCCGGGTTGGGCGACGCCCTGGAGACGCGCCGCAGTGTTGACCATGTCGCCGGCGACCATCCCCTGATTGGTGGCGCCCATCGTCACGGCGGCCTCGCCGGTCAGGATGCCGGCCCGGGCCTGAATGGCGGGCCCCAGGGCGCGCACGGCATCGACGAGGTCGAGACCGGCACGAACCGCCCGCTCGGCATCGTCCTCGTGGGCAACCGGCGTTCCCCACACCGCCATGACCGCATCGCCGATGAACTTCTCGACCGTGCCGCCGTATCGTTTGATGACGTCACTGGCGATCTCGAAGTAGCGAGACAGCATCTCCCGGACGTCCTCGCTGTCGCGCTCTTCGGCGAAGGGTGTGAAGCCCACGAGATCGGCGAACAGGATCGAGACGAGTCGCCGCTCAGCAACGGCATCTCGGTCGACCGGGGGGACCGGAGCCGTGGTTCGTGGGACCACTTGGCTGCCCATCGGCGTGGCGCATTCGGAGCAGAACTTCGCGGCCGGAAGGTTCGCCGCACCGCAGTTCGAACAAACCGCCGCGAACGGGGTTGCGCACTCCATGCAGAACTTCGCGCCTGCGCGATTCTCGGTGCCGCAATTCGAACAGATCACGCGGTCTTGTCTCCCATCGGGCCTCGGCGGGGGCTGAGTGTACCTAAGGTCGCCCAGTCCGCAAGGCGCGGCCGGGCGCGTCAGCCCGCGTCGAGGAGCTCGAGTACCGGAGCCATCGCGTCCACGGCCGCGATCGTCGGCGGCCAGAGGAGCGCTTCAACCTGCGTATATCCGCCGGTGGCGAAGGCGCGGAGTCCATCCGCGATAGCCTCGCCAGAGCCGCGGATCGGCCTCGCCAGGGCGCTAGCGGCACCCGAGATCTCGGTCGGCTCGACGATGATCCCGGCCGAGCGGCCGATCGAGGCTGGATCCCTCCCGAGCTCGACGCAGGCGGCCTCAAGCGCGGCCAGCCGCGGTCCGAACTCCTCGAGATCGCTCCGCTCCTCGACGTACCAGCTCCAGATGTCCGCGTGGCGCACAGCCAGCTGGAGCGTCCGCGGGCCCTTGGCGCCGATCATGAGCGGGATCTTGCCGGGACGCGGACCCACGGGCCGATGTTCGAGGTCCCGGGCGGCGTGGTACGTGCCCTCGAACTCGACGCGCCCTCCGCGCAGAAGCGGAACGATGATCTCGATTGCCTCCTCGAAACGGCCGTACACGTGATCCTCGGGCAGCCCGAAGGCGTGGCCCTGTCGGCCCGAATGGCCGGATCCGAGGCCGAAGACGAAGCGGCCGCCACTGATCTCGTCGAGCGTCTCAGCTGCCTTCGCGGTGATACCCGGGTTCCGGTGCAGGGCCGACAGCACCCAGGACCCGACCTTGATCCGCGAGGTCGCCGCGGCAACGGCGCCGGTCATCGCCACACACTCCCACCAGCCCTGCGTCGGGCCGCCCGGCGAGCGCCAGAGCAGTTCGTCCGCGATCCAGACCGCGTCGAAGCCTATCTCCTCGGCCCGGACCGCCAACTCGCGGATCTCCGTCCAACGAGCGGTAGACCCGTCCAGGAAGGACTCCCCCATCGGCAGCACAAGCCCGATTTCGAGTGGCCGCATGGCTGTCCTCCTCGTGATTCGTTCCGAGTGGGTCGACGTCGACTGGTCCAGTTTGATCATCCCTGCCGGGTCAAATCGGGCGCCTCAGTCGTCCGGCGGTCGCCCCGCTGGGTACAGGGCGGTCACCGGATCGCGAGGCACGGCGGTGTCCCGGATCAGGCCAGGCCAGAACGCTCCGAGGCAGAGCGCCCGGAACACGTACATCAGCAGAAACGCGGTCCACACGCCGGTGTTGCCGAAGCGCGGCGCAAGGATGAGATCCGCGGCCACGTACAGGACGGCCGCCATGAAGCCAGCCGTACGGAGCGCACGTCCGCGGGTCGTCCCGATGAAGATGCCGTCCAGCTGCCAGGCGGGCATGCCGATCAGCGGGACGACGGCGCAGAACGGAAGGAAGGCCAGTGCCGCGGCGCGAGCGGCGGGATCGGCGACCACGCCTTCGATGACCACTCGCCCCCCGACGAGATAGAGGGCGGAGAAGGCCAGGCCGAATCCGAGTGCGAATTCCGTGGTGAGCCGGACGGCCCTCCTGAGCCTCGCCGGATCGCGAGCGCCGAATGCCTCCCCGACTTCCTTCTCGGCCACGAACGCAAAGGCATCGAGAACGAAGGCCGCAACCGTGATGAATTGAAGCAACACCTCGTTGCCGGCCAGCTCAGCGGTCCCGGCTCGCGCTCCGGAGTTGATGAACCAGGCGAACGAGAAGAGGAGCGCCAGGGTCCGGATCATGAGGTCCCGGTTCGCGGCGAGCAGCGCGACCATCCGCGTCCGCTCGAACAGGTGGGCGACCGGCTTGAGCTGGCTTCGCACCATCCACAGACCGAGGGCGAGGGCCACCCACTCGGCGATGGCCGTTCCCGCGCCGATCCCGGCGGGTCCGAGATCGAGCCCGGCCACAAACCACGTATCGAGCGCGGCGTTGACCCCGTTGAGCACGATCTGGAGCACGAGCAGCGCACGTGTCCGGCCCGTCCCGATCAGCCAGCCGTTGATGGCGAAGCCGACCAGCGCCGCGGGCGCCCCCCAGATCCTGGCGTTGAGGTAGTTGGTGGACCCGAGCTCCACCGCGGCCTCGGCCTGGAACGCCCCGAGCGCCACCGTCCGGATGAGCGGGAACAGGACCATGAGACCGACCCCCAGCGCCAGCCCGATCACCGCCGCGCGCAGCAGGACGGCGCGGCTCTCCATGCGATCGCGGGCACCTTCGGCCTGGGCGGTCAGCCCGGTGGTGGACATGCGCAGGAAGCCGAAGCTCCAGTAGATGAAGCTGATCGAGACGGCCCCGATGCTCACGGCGGCGAGATCAACGGCCGAGCCGAAGCGACCCATCACCACGGTATCCACCACACCCGTCGTGGCGGTCGCGGCCTGCGCGAGGACGATCGGCCAGGCGAGCGCGAGGACGTGCGAGCGAGTCAGCCGCGCGGTCAGGTCCGTCGCCCAATGATGACGATCGCAGAATCGTCCGCGGTGGCCGGCGCTCCGCCGTAGGCGCCGAACATCTCGAGTTCTCGAAAGCCGGCCACCTCCAGCATCAGAAGAAGCTCCTGGGCGAAGTACTCGTTCTCGATCAGGCGGTGCGTCTCCTCAGCAACGACTTCACCGTGACGCCAGACGCGGGCACGCATCTCCAGCACCAGCCGTTGTTCCAGGGGATCGAATTCGGCACGGCGCATCAGCAGGCCGAGCTCATCTCCATCGGCGGCCTTCCGGCGCTCCCAGTCGTCGCCCCACTCCTGCGGAAGCGGTCCCCGGCGGCCGGGCAGCCAGCGGGCCCAACGCTCCGGATCCATGTCGGCGGTCGGCAGGGTGTGCCCGATGAGGAAGGCGCCGCCGGGCTCGAGGTGTTCGTAGACGCGCCGGAACCCGAGGAGATCCTGTGCCCGTGTTCCCCCGATGCCGACGACACCGCAGGCGAAGATCGTCCGATACCGGCGGCCCGTCTCGAGCTGATGGACCGGTTGCGCATTGAGCTTCGGGTTTGCCCCGACAGCTGTTGCAAGCCTGACAGCCTGCGCCAACATGTCTTCCGAGACATCGGCGCCATCGATATCGAACCCATCGCGGAGGAGCGGCACAAGAAGGCGTCCGGCACCGCACCCCAGGTCGAGGACAGGCTGGCCGAAGCGCTCGATCGCCGCGCGGTAGTACGCCAGCTCCGCTGGATCCGGCGCCTCGAATTCGGCCCACCAGCGGGCCATGATGCCATGATGCCAGGTGGTCGCGGCCGGTTCGGTCTCCGTCATCGGATGATCCTAGACCGTACCGATCGCCGGATTCTCACCCGTCGAGGCATCAGGCCGAATGCGGGGCCGGTCGACGTCGACGGAGCAGTCCAGTCCTTGGCCCGAGGAGGAGAGCCAACAGGAATGCGGCCGTCTCCACGAGCACGATGAGCGCCGCACTCGCGGTGTTCGTCCAGTAGCTGAGGTACAGGCCGATCAACGGCGCCACGATGCCGATCCCTGCGGCCACCAGGATCATCCGCGAGAACCGGTTCGTGACCAACTGCGCGGTTGCCGCCGGGGTGACGAGCATCGCCACGACCAGGATGATCCCGACGGCCTGCAGGCTGATCACGATGGTCACCGCAATGAGGCCGAGGAACAGGTACTCGAGCTTTGCCACGGGCAGGCCCGAAGCTCCGGCACCCAGTGGGTCGAACGTCGAGTACAGGAGCTCCTTCCAGAGCACGGCCACGACACCAAGGACGACGACCCCCAGGACGGCCAGGGCGACGAGGTCGGTCGCACTGATCCCGAGGATCTCGCCGAACAGGAACCCGAACAGGTCGCCCACATAGTTCGGGATCGTGCTGAACAGGAAGATGCCGAACGCGAACATGCCCGCGAACAGCACGCCGATCGTGGTGTCCCCGCGGAGTCGCCCGCGGCGCGTGATCCAGCCGATGGCGAGCGACGTGCCGACGGCTGCGATCGTGGCACCGAGGTAGAACGGCGCGCCCAGCATGTAGGCCGCCACGACGCCCGGGAACGCGGCATGGCTGAGGGCGTCACCCATGAACGCGAGCCCCCGCAGGACCATGTACGTTCCGACCACGGCACAGACGAGACCAACGATCGCCGACGCAGCCAGCGCCCGGACGAAGAACTCATAGCCAAGCGGCTCCAGAAGCAGGTTCATCGGCGACGGCTCGTGGACGCGTCGCCGCCATCGTGATGGTGGATTTCTCCGCCGGCGGCCTCGTCGTGATGGTGGGCGTCGTCGATGAGCACGGCCCGGTCGCCGACGAACAGCAGGTGGCCACCGTAGGTCCTGAGCAGGACGTCCGTGTCGAGGACGAGGCTGGCGTCGCCCTGCGCGATAATCGTTCGATTGACCGCAACGATCGAACGGAAGTGTTCGGCGGCGGAGGCAAGATCGTGGGTGCTGGCGATGACGGTCTTGCCGGCCCTGGCCTCGGTGTCGAGGACCCGCATGAGGTCCTCCTGCGTCGCGGCGTCCACGCCCGTGACCGGCTCGTCCAACAGGTAGAGCTGCGGTTCGCTGGCCAGCGCCCGGGCCAGAAAGACCCGCCGTCGCTGGCCACCGGACAGCGCACCGATCTGTCGCCGCGCGAAGGCGCTCATATCCACCTGCGCCAGGGCGGCGGCGACCGCGGCGTGGTCGCGGGCGCCTGGCCGCCGAACCGGTCCCAACCTGGGGTATCGACCCATCATCACGACATCGCCGGCACAGACGGGGAAGCTCCAGTCCACCGACTCGGCCTGCGGTACATAGGCGACGGAACGGGCGTGGGCACCGGGCTCAGCGCCGAGGACCTCGACGGATCCGGACCACGGCTTGAGCAGGCCGGCGATCAACTTGAGAAGCGTGCTCTTGCCGCCCCCGTTGGGCCCGACGACGGCCGTCAAGGCTCCCGCTTGCAGGGCGAGGTCCACGTGCTCCAGGACCGGTTGATCGTCATAGCCGACCGACACATCGGCAAGCCGAATGCTCTGCTCCGTCAGAACCGTCATCGAAGCGCCGCCACGAGCTGCTCGACGTTCCAGCGGATCAGCGCCTCGTAGGACGACACCGGCTCGTCCCCGAGCGTATCGACGTACAGATTCGAGACGACGCGGGCTCCGGTCTCGCGCGCGATCTGGTCAACGAGCGCGGTCGGGAATTGGGCTTCGCTGAAGATCGCCCTGACGCCGGACGCGTTGATCCGATCGATGAGCGCGGCGATCTCACCGGCGCTGGGGTCCTGCCCGGGAGCCTCGACGGCCACGCCCACCACGGTCAGATCGTATGCGCGAGCGAAGTACGGCAATGCATCGTGAAACAGTACAAAACGACGATCCTCAGGCGGGATGGCGTCAATCTGCTGGCGCACCCACGCATCGAGCTCCGTGAGGCGCTGAACATAGGTGGCGGTGCTCGACTCGATCTCGGTGGTGTTGTCCGGCGCGACGGCAACAAGGGCCTGAGAAAGGCGCGCCGCATACCCGATCCCGTAGCCGACGTCCATCCAGAGGTGCGGATTCTGGGTATCCACCGTTTCGCCGGGCAGGATCGCCACGCCCGGGAGGTCGACCCCAAGCTTGAGGATCGGTGCGCCGTTGCCGACCGCCCGGATCGTCTTCCCCAGCCAGTCGTCCAGGCCCAGGCCGTTCATCACGAAGAGATCCGCCGACGAGACCGCCCGAAGGTCGGCCGGCGTCACCTGGTACGTATGCACGTCGATCCCCTTCGGAACGAGGCTCGTCACGCTGATCGGGTCGCCGCCGACGTTGCGGACCATGTCGGCAAAGACGCTCGATGTGGTGACCACGGCAACTGGAGGGCCGTGGGACGGAGTTGCCCCGGCCGACCCGGCGGGCAGTTCGGCGCACGCGGCAAGGCTCAGCACCATCACCGGAAGCAGGAGCAGCCCAGGCAGCGCACGACGTCGCATCGCCGACAATACTGAGACTGAGTCGCAGTAAGTGTCAATCAGCGCGGCCAGTGGTCAAACGGTCCGGGCGCACGAACGTAGCGACGATGCGAGCGAATCAGCGGGTTGCCCCGGCCAAATACCATGGGGCCATGCAGCGGCGTCCCGTCGGCCGTATCCGTCGGCCGGAGCATCGGAGTCAGATGGCGTCGCCAAGTGGGAGATCTCCGCACTGACGAGCGACCAGGTTCAGGCGATCAGCCGGTTTCCGGACGAGAATCCGAACCCGGTCCTTCGGATTGGCCTCGATGGTCTTGTGCTGTACGCGAACCCCGCCGCAGCTCCGGTTCTCGAGGCGCTGAACGTCCAGGCCGGCGCGTTCGTCTCGCCTGAGTGGCTCGCCATGGCGCGCGTTGCGGCTGGCGCCGGCACGAACCTCGACGCTGTGGTCGGCCACCGAACCTACGCCCTCCGACTGGTCGAGATCACGGATCTCGGGTTTCTGAACGTCTACGGAACTGACATCACCGCCCAGCGCGCGATCGTCAAGTTCCCCGACCAGAACCCGAATCCAGTCTTCCGAATCGACTGGGATGCGCGGCTTGTCTATGCGAACGTCGCCAGCACGGACTTGATCGAGGGGCTCGGCAGCCGGATCGGCGGGACGCTCGATCCTGCCTTGTTCGAGCGCCTGGTCGCGGCGGTCCGGGCCGGAGCTCGTGAGTCGATCGAGATCACGAGCCTCGGCCGTGACTACGCCTTGCTGCCCGTCGACGTCCCCGAGTTCGGCTTCATCAATGTCTACGGCACGGACGTCACCGCCAACAACGAGATGCGTCGTCTGCACCGCGAGAACCAGCGCCTGCTGCTGAACATCCTGCCCGAGGCCATCGCGGATCGCCTGCGCGGCGGGGAGACGCTGATCGCCGATCGGTTCGACGATGTGACCCTGCTGTTCGCGGACATCGTCGGTTTCACCGCCATGTCCAGCGCGATGTCGCCGCACGAGCTGGTTTCGGTCCTCAACGAGGTCTTCACGGTCTTCGACGATCTGGTCGAGCGTCACGACCTCGAGAAGGTCAAGACCATCGGTGACGCGTACATGGTCATCGGCGGCCTGCTCGATCAGTCCGCCGACCATACGGACAGGGTCGCCAACCTGGCTCTCGATCTATGGGCTCGACTGGAGGCGATCGAGGCAGCATCTCGACTCGGGGTCCGGTTCCGCATCGGGATCAACTGCGGGCCCGTCGTCGCCGGCGTCATCGGGACCAAGAAGTTCATCTACGACGTCTGGGGCGACACGGTCAACCTCGCCGCGCGGATGGAGTCGCTCGGGCTGCCCGGCCGGATCCAGGTGTCGGGCGCGGTCGAGGAGCGACTTCGCGGTCGATATCAGCTTGAGGCGCGCGGGCTGATCGACGTCAAGGGCAAGGGCAGCCTGCCGACATGGTTCCTGGTGGGCGGACCGAAGGGCCCTCACGCCGTCGGAGCCGGGGCGGCGCCACAGGTTGACGGCGGCCGGCGCGGCAAGGCCGCAGGGCCGGCGATCGGAGCCGACGACGCTCGCGGATAATGCGGCGAATTCAGCCAACCCGGCCGGGCCGGGCCTCATCGCCCTGATCCCCGCCCACAACGAAGCGCCGCGTATCGTTCCGGTGATCCGGGGTGCGTTGCATCACCTCCCGGTCCTCGTCGTTGACGACGGGTCCGCCGACTCGACGGCGGTCGAGGCGGCTGCCGCTGGAGCCACGGTGCTGTCCCAACATCCGAACCAGGGCAAGGGGGCGGCGCTGCGGGCGGGCTTCGCGCGGGCGATTGCCGATGGTGCGCTTGCAGTCGTGACGCTCGACGCGGACGGCCAACACGATCCTTCCGAGCTGTCGCGGTTCGTGGAGGCGGAGGCGGCGCAGCCGGGCGAGCTCATCGTTGGTAGGCGCGATTTCGGTCGGATGCCCATCTTCCGCCGCATGTCCAATTGGCTCGGCACGCTGCTCCTGTCCGCGGCGGTCGGTCGCTGGATCCCGGACAACCAGTCCGGCTACCGGCTGGTCGGGCGGCGGCTCATGGCGGCGATGCTCGATAGCCGCGAGGATGGCTTCGCGTTCGAGGTCGAGATGATCGCGGTCTGCCTTCGCGAGGGCTGGCCCATCCGCTGGGTCCAGATCTCCACGATCTACGGCGACGAACGAAGCCACATTCGCCCGCTCCACCACCTGCGAGAATTCATCACCGTAGCCTGGCGGGCGCGGCGCATCGTGCGTGGCGGGCGCGGCTAGCTCGGCCCCGGCCCATCTGTCCCGCCTGGGTCTGCCAATCGACCATGTGACGAAGCAGCGTGGCCTGAACGGCCGCAAGATGGCATCTGGGCCCCCAATTGGTCGGCATTCGCGCCATTCGACGAAGAACGGCCCTCGAAGAGGCGGCAGGTTCGACGGATGGTCGATCGATCGACCAGAGGGGCCCGAGAGCCGGCGCTCAGCCGAGCTTGAGCTGCGGCAGGACCTCCTTGCCGAAGACCTCGATGAACTCGGCCTGGTTGCGCCCGACGTTGTGGAGATGGACCTCGTCGAAGCCCATGTCCAGGTAGTGCTGGATATGCGCGGCGTGGGCGCCGAGGTCCGAGGTCATGAGGACGCGGTTCTTGAAGTCGTCCGGGCCGACGAGCTTGGCCATGGCGGCGAAGTCCTCGGGGTTCTTGATGTCCTGCTTCGGAAACGCCATCCCGCCGTTGGGCCATTCGAGCACGGCCTGGTCGCGCGCCTCTTCGTCCGTGCGGGCCCACGAAATGTGGATCTGGAGGAGCTTCGGCGATCCAGACGGGTCCTTGCCGGCTTCGCGGGCACCCTCCTCGTACTTGGCCCAGAGCATGGCGATCTTCTCGTCCGCGGCCCCGACCGTGATGATCCCGTCGGCGAACTTGCCGGTGCGCTTGGCATTGACCGGCCCGGCGGTCGCCACATAGATTGGGACGGGCTGCTCAGGGCGCGTGTACAGCTTCGCGCTCTCCAGGGTGAAGAACTCGCCCTTGTGCTTGACCACGTTGCCGGTGAACAGCTTGTTGATGATCTCGATGCTCTCGAACATCATCGCGCTGCGGACACCGACTTCCGGCCAGACGCCACCGACGACGTGCTCGTTGAGCGCCTCGCCGGCGCCGAGTCCCAGGTAGAACCGCCCCGGGAACATCGCCCCGAGCGTGGCCGCCGCGTGGGCAATGACGGCCGGGTGGTAGCGAAATCCGGGGCACGTGACCGCAGTCCCGAACGGCAACGCTGTGCGCGTCCCGAGCGCCCCCATGAACGACCACGCGAACGCGCTCTGGCCCTGCTGCGGGGTCCACGGGTGGAAGTGCTCGCTGACCATGAAACCGGCTGAGAATCCGGCGGCCTCGGCCTGGGCGCACCAGTCGAGCAGGTCCGTCGGGTGGAACTGCTCCAGCATCGCCGCGTAGCCGATCTTTGCCATGGCCGAAGGCCTCCTGCTGCCACGCCCGCCGATCTCGCCGCGCGTACCCGACACATGGTACGAGCCGGCGGCTGTTGCGCCTTCGTGCCACCATGACCGCGACATGGAGATCGAGCTTTTCAGCACACCGGGGCTCGGCGACTCCTCGTATCTCATCTCCAGCGAGGGCGAGGCGGCCATCGTGGATCCGCAGCGCGACGTCTGGCGATTCCTGGCCGTTGCGGAGCAGCGAGGTTGGCGGGTAACGCACGTCCTCGAAACGCATGTCCACAACGACTACGTGTCCGGCGCCCTCGAGCTGCGCGGCGCGACGGGGGCGACGATCGTGGCCCCGTCCGACGGGCGCTATGAGTTTGCGCATCACGGCGCCGACGACGGGACGACGATCGAGGTCGGCGCCCTGCGGCTCACGGCCATGGCCACCCCCGGGCACACGCCCGAGCATCTGGCCTGGACCTGGCACGCCGACGGCGCCCGCCCGGATGCCGCGCCGGATGGCGTCTTCACGGGCGGATCGCTGCTCATCGGGACGGCGGGGCGGACCGACCTCCTGGGGCCGGGACTGGTGGACGAGTTGACCGCGCTCCAGGGCACAACCCTGCGGCGGTTGGCGGCCCTGCCGGCCGGTGTCCGAATCCTGCCGACCCACGGCTCGGGCAGCTTCTGCAGCGTCGGCCCGGCCAGCGGTACGCGGAGCTCGACCGTCGGCGCCGAGCTGGCCGGGAATCCCATGCTGCGGAAGATCAACGAGATCGACTTCGGCGACGCCTTGCTCGGTGGGCTCGGGCTCTATCCTGCGTACTACGCCCAGATGGCCCCACTCAATCGGGCCGGGCCACGCATCCTCGGGGCGCCGCCGGTGCCGCCCCAGCTGAGCCCGGAGCCGTTCGCGCGCGCGGCAGCCGGAGGCGCGCGGGTCGTCGACGCGCGAACTCGTCTGGACTTTGCCGCGGGCCACCTTCGTGGCGCGCTGAACATCGAGCTGGACGACTCGTTCGCGACCTACGTCGGCTGGATCGTCCCGTTCGACGCTCCGCTCCTGCTGGTCCTGCCCGATCCCGTGGCTGAGGCCTCCGAAGCGGCGGTGATACAGCTCCTCCGGATCGGATACGAGCACGTGATCGGGATCCTGGCAGGCGGGATCGAGGCCTGGGCCGCGGCCGGGCAGCCGGTCCGGAGCTATCCGACGACGACGATCAGGGCCGTCTTCAAGGAGGCGGCGCTCGGCAGGCAGGCCGATCTGCTCGACGTTCGGCAGCCTGTCGAGTGGGAAACCGAGGGAATTATTCCCGGCTCACGAACGATCTTCGTGGCAGACCTTCCAGGTCGCCTCGCGGAGCTGCCCCGCGACCATGAGCTGACGGTGCTCTGCAAGGCCGGCAGCCGGGCGGCAATCGCAGCCAGCATCCTGGACGCGGCCGACGTTCCGGTTCGGCTCGTGGCCAAGGGAGGAGCCAGCGGGTGGGCCGATCGATTTGCCGCCCTCGCCGGCGCAGCGAGTGGCTGATGGCGGCGCGGCCGAGGGCATGATGCAGACGGCCTCGGTCGCCGGCCGGTCCGGCGTGGTCGCAGTTCGTACGCTACGGTGCGTCAGATGAGCCACCTGCGACTTGGCTTCCCCGATGCACCCCCGGCCCGTCGAAGGCTGCCGGCCGCGCTGCGCGAACCGCTCCGCCGGTCAATGCTGGTCGGCGTCACGGCCATGATCGTCGGTGCGTTTCTGCCCTGGATCCATGCGTTCCGGCCCGGGACCGGCTGGTTCGACGTCAGCGGCTTCGAGCAATCCGGCGACGGTGGCATCGTGCTCGAGCTGGCCTTGCTCGCGGGCGTGCTCGTCGTGAGCGACAGGGCCTGGGGCAGCCGGATGGCGTTCGTCGTCGCGTTGCCGGCGCTGCTCGGTCTCGGCAGCCTCGGGGTCATGCGCCTTGCGTATGACACCAGCAGTACGTACCTGCGGCTGCTCGCCAACGCCGGTGGCGAGGGCACCTTCCAGTTCGGTTTCTGGCTGGTGGTTGCGGGAGCCACGGTCACGACGGTCGGCGGTGCGGTCGCGCTGTGGCGTGCCCGGGGACGGGTTTCGTTCAGCTTCCGCGGGATGGGTTGGGTCCTCGCCGGCACCGTGGGCGGCGTCGTGGGCGGTATCGGCGGGTTCGTGGTCGGAACGCAAATCGCCGGACTGTTGACCAGGGACGCCACGGTCGGCGCGTCGAGCGTCCTGATTGCGCTTGCCTTCGTGCTCGCGTTTCTCGGGACCTATCTCGGCGCCGTGGTCGCCGTCCGATTGACGCGCGGCCCGCGCCGGTCGTGATCGGCGGACAGGCCCGAAGGGGCCGCCTGGGGGCGGCCTTCGCAAACGGATGGTCGGGCTGGAACTTCCGCTTCGAGCCAGCGTGGCGATCCTGGTCATGACCCTCGTGGTCCTGTTCGACTTCACCCGCACGGCCATCCCGCAGGAGATCCAGGCGCTTGGGCGGGCCGCAGAGGCGATCCGCTACCAGGCCCTCGAACGAGTCATCCTGTTCGGCCTGGTCCCGGGCCTCGTCATCGTGTTCGCCTTCCGCGACCGGCTGGGCGCCTACGGACTCGGGCTCGGTGAGTGGCATCGGGGGCTCGGCCTGGCCTCGATCGGTTGCGCGATCATGACCCCGATCGTCCTCCTGGTCGGGGCCAATCCCCAGTTCAGTGCCTATTACGGAGTCTCGGGTGCGCCGGTCGGCGATCTCATCGTCACCCATCTGCTCGACCTCGTCCCGTCCGAGTTCCTGATTCGCGGCTTCCTTATGTTCACCCTCATTCGCACGATCGGGCCGCTGGGCGTGGTCGTCGCGCAGTTGCCGTTCGTCTTCGTGCACCTCGGCAAGCCGGAGATCGAACTGTTCTCGACGCTGCTCGGGGGCATCGTCTTCGGCTGGCTCAACTGGCGGACCCGCTCGATCTGGTGGAGCGCCCTCGGCCATGCCTACATCCTGACGCTGGTCGTGGCCATCGCCGGGGCGTCCGCCTCCGCCTGAGCCCACAGGCAGCCGGGTCCGTCGGCGGGTATTCTTCGCGAAGCCCCGGAGGAGCCTCGTGACGCAGCAGGGACAAGCGTCGCGGCGGCGCGGTGGCCACACACCGGATCAATGCCCAATCATCAGGTGGTGCCCATGAAGATCGGAGTCGCCAGGGAGACCGCGGCCGGCGAACGGCGCGTGGCCCTGGTACCCGAAGCGCTCGGCAAGCTGACCGCGGCCGGGCTGGAAATCATCGTCGAGGCCG
>JBKKBB010000099.1:0-3385 GCA_046714395.1 Candidatus Limnocylindrales bacterium
GCCTACGGCGCGAACGTGGATCGGGTCAACGCGGAATGGGGCTGGGCAGCCGATCCCGACGAACTTCGCGAACGGCTCCACGGCGCTCCGTATCGCGCCGTCCTGCTAACCCACAATGAGACTTCGACCGGCGTGATGAATCCCATTCGAGAACTCGCGGCGGCCATCCGGGCCACCGCTCCGGACGCGCACATACTCGTGGACAGCGTATCGGGGCTCGGCGCCGTACCGTTCAGGATGGACGAGTGGGGCTGCGACGTCGTCGTCACCGGCTCCCAGAAGGCGTGGATGGCGGCTCCTGGGCTGGCCATGATCGCCGCGTCCGAGCGAGGCTGGGCCGCGATGGAGACGGCGCGGATGCCGCGTTTCTACTTCGATCTCCGCCGGCATCGCGAGAGTTTGCGCAACGGTGAGACACCCTGGACCCCGGCGATTGCCGTGGTCTATCAAGTCGACGAGGGTCTCCGACTGATGGCCGCCGAAGGCCCGGAGGCCATTTTTGCCCGCCATGAGGCCTGCGCGGCGGCCACCCAGGCAGGCCTCGCCTCCCTCGGCTTTGAGCTCTTCGCCGACCCTGCGCACCGCTCGAAGACCGTCACCGCGTCGATGATCCCCGAAGGCCTCGACTGGAAGCCGTTCAATGCCGACGTCAAGCGACGTGGGGTGGTGGTCGCCGGCGGCCAGGGCAAGCTCACCGGAAAGGTCTTCCGGGTCGGCCATCTCGGCTCGGTGGTGGTCGAGGAAATCCTGGGGACAATGGCGGCCCTCGAGACCGCACTGATCGCCGCCGGTCGTCCCGTCGAGGTCGGCGCGGCGGTGGCGGCGGCGCACGCGGCAGCCATAGCCTCCGAGCGATCGGTCGCCCCGAACGCATGAGGATCCTCGTCGCCGAGCAGATCGCGAGCGATGGCATCGAGCGCCTTCGGGCACTTCACGAAGTCGACGAGCGCTTCGGGCTGGACCCGGCCGGGCTCCAGGCGATCATCCCCGACTATGACGCGCTGATCGTGCGCAGCCGGGCCCGCGTCGACGCGGCCCTGATCACCGCCGGCCACCGACTCCAGGTCATCGGACGGGCGGGCGTGGGTGTTGACAATGTCGATCTCGAGGCCGCGACCCGTGCCGGCATCACGGTCGTGAATGCCCCGACTGGCAACACGATCGCGGCGGCCGAACACACGATCGCCCTGCTCCTCGGCCTGGCCCGCAAGGTCGCGGCGGCCGACGCATCCATCCGCCGGGGAGAGTGGCAGCGATCCGCGTTCCAGGGCGTGGAACTGCGCGGGCGCACCCTCGGGATCGTAGGTCTCGGCAAGATCGGTATGGCGATCGCCGATCGGGCACGCGCCCTCGAGATGCAGCTGTTGGGCGCGGATCCGTACGTGACCGCCGAGCAGGCGGCGCTGCACGGCCTTGAGCTGGTCGATCTCGACACCCTGCTGGCGCGTTCCGACGCCGTCACCATCCACGTGCCGCTCAACCGCGCGACCCGGGGACTGATCGGAACCCGCGCCGTTGCCAGGATGCGTCCGGGCGCCTTCGTCCTGAACGTGGCGCGCGGCGGAATCGTTGATGAACAGGCCGTCGCCGACGCCCTTCGCTCGGCGCATCTTGGCGGAGCCGGGTTCGACGTGTTCGAGACAGAGCCTCCGATCGGGTCGCCCTTGCTGGATGCGCCAAACACGCTGCTGACCCCGCACCTCGGCGCCTCCACGGCGGAGGCGCAGGTCCTCGTATCCAAGGAGGTCGCCGACCAAGTCCTTGACGTCCTGGCCGGGCGGGCGGCTCGATACGCGGTCAACGCGCCGCTGCTGCCGCCGGAGGCAGCCGGGGCCATCGGGCCGTTCCTGCCCCTGGCCGAGATCCTCGGCCGCTTCTTCAGCCAGTTCGCCGGCGCCGGTGTCCGCACCCTGACCCTCGACGTAGCCGGCGAGCCTGCCGAATTCGATGCCGCACCCATAACGGCAGCGCTTCTCCGTGGGCTCCTCGAGCGGGTGACGACCGAGCGGGTCAACCTCGTCAACGCGGCCATGCTCGCGAAGGCACGGGGTATCACGGTCGTCGAACGCAAGAGCCGCGATGCCGGGTCGTTCAGCGCCCTGGTCACGGTCTCGGGCGTCGTCGACGGGCGGACCGTCGCCGTTGGTGGAACGGTTGCCAACGGGCAACCACGGATCGTCCTGCTCAACGAGTACCGCCTGGACATGGAGCCGAGCGACGTGATGATGATCACGCATCACGAGGATCGGCCGGGGATCATCGGCCGGATCGGGGTCCTGCTCGGGTCGGCCGATGTCAACATCTCGGCAATGCACGTGGCGCGCTCCGCGCCTCGAGCGGACGCGCTCATGATCCTGGCCCTGGACGACGATGTGCCGGAGGCGCTGGCCATGACGATCCGGGATCATGAGGCCCTGATCGACCTCTGGACGATCCGGCTCGGGAGCGAGCGATGACCAGCGAGCCGACGAGGGCCACGCCGCCGCCGCTCGTTCCGGCTGGACTCGACGCCACGGTCGTCCTGCTCCGACACGGTGAGTCGGCCTGGGTCTCCGAGGGTCGCTTCCAGGGACAGGGGGACTCGCCGCTGTCGCCTGATGGGCAGCGCCAGGCTGGCCTCGCGGCCACCCGTCTCGCGCAATCGGACAGGGCGCCGGCGTTGCCCATCCCGGCCGGGCCTCCGGTCGCCATTCGCCACTCGCCGCTCCTCCGCACGACCGCGACCGCGACTGCCATTGCCGAGGCCATCGCGGCACCCAGTGCGATGGGTGCCGTGGTCCCCCTGATCGCGGATGCTGGACTGCTGGAGATCGGGCAGGGAGCCTGGGAGGGCATGTTCAGCGCCGAGATCGAAGATCGCTGGGCGGACGTGCTGGCGGGCTGGCGGGATGACCCGTTGACGACCTGGGCGCCCGGCGGAGAATCGCTGGCCGATGTGGATCGAAGGGTCAGGGCGTCCCTTGGCGAGACACTGGCGGACCTCGGAAGGCGGACACCCGGCACGTTCACGCATGGGGCTCAGGTCCTGGGCTATAGCGGAGCGCCGTCCGGGGTGCCGTGGACGCTGATCGTCGGCCACGATGGAGCCTTCAAAGTCCTGCTGCTGGCGCTGCTCGACCTGCCGCTCACCCGGTTCTGGTCGTTCCCGTTCGCGCTGTGCGGGATCAGCGTGATCGAGATCCGGGCCGGCCGTGCGCGGCTGCGGGCCCACAACCTGACCGAACACCTTGCGCCGCTGGAAACGGAGCAACGGCGCGAGCGCGATGCCGAACGGGTCAGCTCGGGCGCCCTCTAGTTACTTCGGCGCTCCCGGAGCGCGTCGTTTTGAACGGGGTCGCCGCGGTCGGCGGCGGAACAGCAGGCGCAGGAGTCCCAGGCGGATGCG
>JBKKBB010000100.1:0-4015 GCA_046714395.1 Candidatus Limnocylindrales bacterium
ACAGATTCGACGGCCGCGCGATGTCCGGCCCGATCGTCGTCGAGGTCCGCCTTCGACAGGACGACCACCGGCACGGATCCGGATTCCCAGACAACCGCGAGGTATCGCTCCACGCGACGGAGGTTCATCTCGCCGTTGAGCGACGTCACGATGAACACGACGTCGACATTTGCCGCGATGATCTGGACGCCCGTCCGATGATCCGTGGGTGCTCGACGAACGATCGCAGAACGGCGCGGCAAGATCGCCTGGATGGTCGCCGAAACTGCATCCGCGCCCACCGTCACGGCGACCCAGTCACCCACGGCCGGGTAGGCCAGCGGGTCGCCGCCCGACTCGTGACGGAGGCGCCCGGAGACCGTGGCGGCGAGCGTTCCCGTCCCGTCGTGAACGACAAAGTGCCCGCGCTCCTCGGCGACGACCCGGGCGGCGACACGCCCGGCGGCCGCATGCGTACCGAAGGTCGCCGCGAACGTCGGGTGCCAGCCCATCGCATCTAGCGCAAGGCTCGCGCTCACGACGGAGCCCCGGCCGAGCGGTCCGGTGCGACTTCGCTCGCTTCGAGCGGCCCGAGCGCGTACTCGAAGCCCTCTGAGATGATGCGGTAGCCCATGCCCTGGTACAGGTCGACAGCCTGGTTTGGGTTGCGGAGGTCGACGCCCAGACCGGCGCACGTTGCGCCTGCGTCACGGACGACGCGGAGGCTCCGGGCGAGCAGCGCCCGGGCCAGGCCGCGGCGCCGGTACTCCGGCTGGACCGAGATGCCCTCCGTCCATCCGATCCGAGTGCCGTCGGCCTCCGGGTCGCCGAGGTAGTTCAGGATCTGGCCCGCGATTTGGTCGGCGTCGAAGGCGACCTGCCAGAGTGCCGGCGCGAACAGCGGATCGCTCACGAACTCGTCGAATCTCGCCTCGGTCGGCTTCTCCTCGCCGAGTGAATCGGCGAACGCCCGCGCCGACGCGTCGTAGACGCGACGGTGCATGACCCGGTCTGTGGGATCGATCGGCCGGATCTCGAGGCCGTCCGGGAGCGGGAGCTCAAGGATCGAGGCAAAGTCCGGACGGATCAGTCGCGCCCCGTGTCCGGTGATCCGGAATCCGAGGCCGCTGAGGACGGAGCGCTGGACTTCGTCACGGCCGGATACGAACACGACGAGGCGCGCCCGGCGACCGCGCGCCCGGGCGGGATCGCGGGTCAGCTCGCGAGCGCGCCGGATGGCATGGTCGGCCAGGAGTTCCTCCACGCCACGACCGCGCGCGTCGGGGCGGATGTTCAGGATGCACTCAACCTGGGCGTCGCCGTTCGCGAGCTCGGCCCAGGACGCCCGGCCATACGCGACGACCCGGCCGTCAAGCTCGACGACCGTGCAGTCCCGAGGCAGGGCCACCTGGTCAAGGTGGGCGTAATGGTTGTCGAGGTCGGCGACCGTTCCCATCGCCCGGTCGCCGTTGTCGATCCGGACGGCCGCGGCGGCGTCCTGCATGGCCTGGTGGTCCTCCGGGCCACGATAGGCCCGGAGGACGATGCGCTCGGTCGAGTTCGGAAGGTTCATCTCAACCCACCCGCTTCAGCTTGCCGGTGCGCTTCGCGTACCGCTCGGCGCGGCCGAAGGACCACAGTCCGACCGGGATCATGACGATCCCCATCACGACGAGCGGCCAGACATCTCCGAGGAGATCGCCGACCGGCACGCCGTCGATCAGGCCCTTGCGGACGCCGTCGATGGCATAGGTGGCAGGCGACAGGCGCGAGAGCACCTGCATCCAGCCCGGCAGGACATCGATCGAGTAGTAGACGCCGCTCACCAGGAGCAGCACCGACTGCAGGACGAAGGTCATCTGCGCGCCCCGCTCCACGTACAGGAGCGGGAGGATGGCGGCGAGCATGGCGATGCCCACGAAGCTGAACGAGCCAAGGATCATGAACACCACGACCGTCAGCGGGTCGGCGTTCGCGGCGGCCAGATCGGGGAAGAAGAGCAGCATCGCGATCAGGATCGCGACCGTATGGATGACACCGTAGGCCATCGCGTAGGCCACCGAGCCCAGCAGCTGGGTGGAACGATGGACGGGCGCCATCATCGTGTACTCAAGCGTTCCCTCCCAGCGCTCGACGGCGATCGTCTCGGCGATCCACGAGAACACCACGGACAGGTAGTTCCAGAAGATCGCCCCGACGATCAGGGTCAGGAGCAGGCGGGGATTGCCGGACTCGGCCCCGATCAACGAGATCGACAGGGCCCCGGCCGCGGAGTAGACGAGAAACGCGACTTCCCAGCCCCAGTACCGTCGGGTCAGGAAGAAGTTGCGCTCGATGAAGGCATAGCTGGCCCTCAATTCGTGCGTGACGAGCGACATCGGACGAGCCTTTCGGGTGGGTTGCCTGCCCGATCCTAGCGGGACCGGGCGGGGCGGAGGGCGGGCTCCGCCGCGAGCCGCTCACCGAGCTGGATCAGCTGGAGAGCCGCGCGGAGGCGGAGCGAAGGACGGTGGCGGCGCCGCGCCTGATCGGCGAGACGCGCCTCGGCGGCGAAGCGGTGTTCGCGAGCGATTCGATCGTTCGCCAGCCGCAGCCGCAGGTCGGCATCGCGTAGCATCGGTTGGTTCCTTTCCTCAGTCGGCCGAATCGGCCGGGTCGTCAGCGTCCTCCTCGACGTCGTCGTCGAGGGATCGGCCGGTGTAGGTCATGAAGACGTTGTGGAGCGTCGGCTCCTGGCCGTGGCGTTCGGCGACGAGTCGCCGCAGCCCGCTCGGGGTGTCCAGCGCGACCACCCGGGCATCGTTGAGCACGGCGATCCGGTCACACAATCGGTCTGCCTCCTCGAGGTCATGGGTCGTCAGGACGATCGAGGTGTCGTGGTTCAGGCGGACGTCCTCGATGAACGTCTGAACATCCAATTTTGACCGTGGGTCGAGTCCCGTGGTCGGCTCGTCGAGGAGCAGGAGCGAAGGGCTCGTCAGCAGCGCTCGCGCGATGGCGACCTTCTGCTGCATACCCCGGCTCATCTGCTCGACCGGGCGATCGACTCGCTTCCGCGCGATGCCCAGCCGTTCGAGGATCGCGATGGCTTCCCCTCGGGCCCGTCCCGCATCCAGGCCGTACAGCCGGGCTGCGAAGAGCAGGTTCTCCATGGGGCTGAGCTTCTTGAAGAACGCGGCATCGACGCTCACGCGATTGATCAGCCGCTTCACGGCCATCTCCTCGCGCACGATGTCGTGCCCGAAGACCTCCACCCGACCTTCATCGAGCGTCAGCAGACCGGACACGAGCCGGATGAGCGTGGACTTGCCCGAACCATTCGCCCCCAGGATCCCGATGATCCCGTCTCGCTCCAGGCGGAGCGAGACGTTGTCGATTGCGATGACCGGACGCTTCTTGCGTCCGACCTGGAAGCGCTTGGTTACCCCATCCACGACGAGAGCCGGGATGGCCGCACCGAATGTCTGCACCTGAACCGGGTCTGTCAGGCGATCCGGAGCAACGATCTTCGATTGTCCGAGTAGCGTGGCGGTCACGGTAGTGGTCCTCGCGTGATGGTCATGGACATGGAACGAGCCGCGGGCCCGGACCCGATGCCTTCCGGATCGGGGTGGGCTCACGGCTCGCACGATGCCCTCGACGTCTCGGGAGCATCAAAAAAGCCGGGGGCCCGATCTGGCCCACGGCTCGTGGTTCGTTGGTGGAGCGGTACTACCGCCCGGCAACTACCTCGACGAGGGCGCAAATCTCCCGCGATCGGCAAGGCCGATGGGCGCGATCGTGGGCACGAAGAAGAGCTTGCTGCTCATCTGATTGCCGCCCTCCGTACAGGTGCTGTCGGCGCGGAACCCGCGTCGGTCGCGGAGTGTAGGGGAGCAGTGCCGGCGGTGTCAACAAGCAATCGGTCGCGTGTGTGAACGGACAGCGACTTTGTCCGAGATAAGGGGACAGCGACTTTGTCACCCTCGATCGCATGGAAACGAGGGAGGCAATCACATTGGATCACCGGGCACAGCAGCGCCTCATGGTGCTGACC
>JBKKBB010000101.1:0-16506 GCA_046714395.1 Candidatus Limnocylindrales bacterium
CGTATCCGGAGGTGCGGCGGGCGGCGCTTGCCCTCGCCCGTGACGTGGAGCGACGGGCGCCTGCGATCGCCACCTCCAAGTGGTGGAAGGAGGAGCGCCACGGCGTCTTCCTGGATTACAACCAGAACGCCAAGGATCGAACGGTGGCGTCGGCGTACTCCGTCCGCCCGTTGCCGGACGCTCGGGTGTCCACCCCGCTGACGTGGGAGGAGCTCCCGACCTGCGAGGCGCAGGCGTTCACCATTCATACCGTTCCGCCGCGAGTTGCGGCGATTGGCGATCCGGGCGCTGGCATCGACGACGCCGTCGGCTCCCTCGAGGCACTTCTGGATCTGTCGCGGCGCGACGAAGCCGGGGGCCTGGGCGACGCGCCGTGGCCGCCCAATTATCGGAAGCAGGATGGCGAGCCCCCGCGGGTGCAGCCGTCACGCCAGCGGCGGGCGACTGCGGACTACGACACGTCGGAGGCGGAGGCCGAGCGGGAGAAGTCACGCGCGGCGATGGAGAAGCGGTTTGCCGCCGAGCTTGAGCGGCGCGCCGCGGCGAAGGAGGTGGGCCAGGGCACCACGCCCACGCCGACCGGCCGACGGCGGTCCTCGATCCCGGTGATCGAGATCTCCCGGGCGAAATCGAAGGAAGAGGCCCTGGCCGGATTGGAGCGCTGGAAGACGCGCTGGCCGGTTGCCGCGGCGGCGCTTGAGCCGGCAGACGTGCTGGTGGACGGCATGCGCGGCCGTTCGTCGCTGTGGTACCGGGTCCGCGTCAACCTCGCGCACGTGGCGGAGTCCGATCGGCCCCCGCAGGAAGCCCTGGATCCGGACTACGACCCGTCGGTTGAATACGAGTGGCCGGATCGGGACGGCCAGCTGGAGCGGGCCTCGCGGAAGTCGCGGAAGTCGCTGAACCTCTCCGCGGCGGACGATCCGAAGCCCTGACCCAGGTGTGATTCCCAGGGACGTCCTTGACAGGGACTTCCGGGGGTTGATCGACGTGGCTCATCAAACCGAGCCCGTCCACGCTCGGCCGAGCAGCGGAATCGACGGATGTTGCCGATGGCCACGCTCGTACGCGGCGATTCTGATCAACCAGCCCGATCACGCCGGCCAACACCCGATTCGACCAGGACGCAGCCCGCATCGGTACGCGCGGGCGGTCAACTCAGGCCCCGGATGCTACTCGACCCCGCAGCCCGCGGGTTCGTCCATTACCTTGGTGCGTTGCCCCCGGAGTACGATCCCCTTCGCCGCCGGCGCCCTGACGCTCACCCGAGCCGGTCGTTACGGAAGATCCGTGCCAGCTCGAACGCGGCGGTCACTTCCAACTGGTCGTAGCGACACTCGGCCGGAGGCTTGTCGGGGCGCCATCGCTTGAAAATCGTGGCGTGCCGGAATCGGGTGCCCTGGAGGTGGTCGTAGGCGACTTCGGCCACGCGCTCGGTTCGGAGCGGCTCCCAGGACAGATCCTTGCCGCGATTCCAGCGCGACGTCGCACCGGGCAGCCGCTGCCCGGAGGCATCGTTGTCACCCTGGGTTGACCATTCGGCCCATTCCTGCCACGGGTGTCCGTCGAGCGCTCGCTCCCGGAGTGGCCGGAGCTCCTCGACCAGACCCGCCCGTCGCTCCCAGGTGAACGACGACGTGATCCCGACGTGATGCAGCGTGCCGTGATCGTCGAAGAGCCCGAGCAGCAACGAACCGATGTGTGTGCCGGGCCCATTCTTGTGCCAGCGGAAGCCGGCCACGACGCAATCGGCGGTCCGTTGGTGCTTGATCTTGAGCATCGCCCGTTTGCCGGGCTGATACGGCGCATCGAGCTTCTTGGCGACCACGCCATCGAGGCCGGCGCCCTCGAAGTGATCGAACCACTCGGCGGCGAGGGCGCGATCACGCGTCGCCGGAGTCAGGTGGATCGGCGGCGCGACGTTCGCGAAGGCCGCCTCGAGCCGCGCTCGCCGGTCTCCTTGCGGCACGGCCCGGAGATCGTCGCCGCCATGGGCGAGCAGGTCCCAGGCCACGAACGAAGCCGGGGACTCGGCGGCCAGCATCTTCACCCTTGACTCGGCCGGGTGAATTCGCAGCAGCAGCGCCTCGAAGTCGAGGGACCCGCCACGCGAGATCACGACCTCGCCGTCAAGCACGCAGCGCTCCGGCAGGGACGCCATGAGCGGTGCCCGGAGCTCCGGGAAGTACCGGTCGAGGGGCTTCAGGTCCCGCGACTGGATCAGCATCTCGTCACCGTCCCGGAAGACGATGGCCCGAAATCCGTCCCACTTCGGCTCGAACAACCAGCCGTCACCGTCGGGGAGCCCGTCCGACGCCGTTGCCAGCATCGGCTTGAGGGGCGGCGCGAACGGCAGGCGACCCAGTGACACTCAGCGCAGTGTAGCCGCGGGTCCAGGCCTGCCCGGATGCGCAGCGGCCGGACGCGGCTCGCCGCGCCCGGCCGTGCCGACTCGGTCAGCGGGCGACGACGACGGTGGCCTTCGCGTGGGTCGCCACGTGCTCGGAGACGCTCCCCTGCAGGACGCGGCCCATCAAACTCAGGCCCCGCGAACCGATGACGACGGTGTCGAAGCCACCCTCCTCGGCGATTCGCTCGATCGCAACGGCCGGGTCTCCGGTCGGCTCGAGCAGCTCGGCCTCGATTCCCTTGTCGGCCAGCAACCGGCGGGCCTCCTGCAGTTCCTGGGCGTGGGTGCTCACGTCATCCCACGGATCAACTGGAAACCTTCCGGGGTGAACCGGGACGACACTGACGACGGACACCGTCGCGTGAGTCAGCTGGGCGAGCTCGGCCGCCGTGTCAATAGCTCGGCGCGCCGGCTCGCCGCCGTCATAAGCAACGAGGATCTTCCGCATGATGGAGCTCCTTTCTCGCAGTCCAGCCTGCGACGTCCCGACTCGCCAGTCACCGGCCGTCGGAACCGACCAGAGGGGGCCGAATCGCCCGATCGATCCCCGTCAGGACCGCATGAGGGGGTGTGGGCAGGATCTCGGCTGCCGCCGCGTGCGGGTCGGGACCCGGCGCGGCGCCGACGGCGGCCGGGTAGGATGCGGGGGTATGACCGAGGATCAGGGCGCCCCGTATGACCGCATCGCGGAGGGCTATGCGGCTCATTGGGGGCCGGTGATCCGGCCGGCCGCGGTTCGGCTGTTGGACGACCTCGCGCCGCTGATCCCGACCGGTTCGCCCGCGCTGCTGGACGTGGGCACGGGCACCGGCACGCTGGCGCTCGAGGCCCTGGAACGATGGCCGGCCGTGCGGGTCACGGGCATCGACGCCTCGTCGGAGATGATGTCGTGGGCCCGCGCCGAGGCGGCGAAGCGCCTTGCGGGAGGCGCCGAGGATCGGTTTGCGACGGCCGTTGCGTTTGCCGATCAACTCCCGTTCCCCGACGCGACCTTTGATCTCGGGATGTCTTCCTTCGTGCTCCAGCTCGTCCCCAACCGGGCCAGGGCACTGCGTGAAACACGGCGCGTCCTCCGGCGCGGGGCACCCTTCGGCTTCGTGACCTGGCTGCGCGGAAACGGCGCGATCGATCCGCCCGATCGAGTGCTCGGCGAGGTGCTCGACGAATTCGGTTTCGATCCACCGGAGCCGGACAAGCGATCGGGCGATGCCGCCAGCGGTCGTGCCGCCGCGGACGGACTACGCCGAGCTGGATTCCATGACGTGACGGCCCGGACGGACATGCTGGAACATCAATGGACCGTCCGAGGCTACGCCGATTTCATCGAGCACTTCTCCGAGGAGTCGCTGTTCGATGAGATCCCGAGAGGGGAGCGCCGCGCGCTGCGCCGTCGCCTGCTGGAGCGCCTGTCCGAACTTCGAGCCGACGAACTCCGGCTGCGGCTCCCGGTCGTCTATGTGCTGGGGCATACGAACGGCTGACTCCCGGTCGGACCCCGAGCCGGCGGGCGGAACGGCAACGACCCGAGCCCGAATTCAGTTCGTCGAAGCGTCTCCGGATCCGGCACCGGCTCCGCCCGCGTCGGTGCTCTCCGCACCATCGGCGGCGCCCTCGGCGGCACCCTCGGCGCCCTCCTCGGCGGCCACGGCCACGACCTCTTCCTCGACGCGTGGCGGCTGGACGCGCGCGACGATCTCGTCGGGATCGGTGAGCAGGGTGACGTCACTCGGAATGACGAGGTCGCGCAGGTGGACCAGGTCGTCAAATGTGGCCAGGACAGAAATGTCGTAACTGATCGACTGGGGCAGGTGGTCGGGCAGCGCCCGGACACGGATGTGGTCGATCGGGTGGAGCAGCGTGCCGCCGTTGAGCTTTACGGCCTGCGATTCGCCGGTCGCCACGAGCGGCACGTCCACCGTCATCTCTTCCGTCATCCGGACCAGGAAGAGGTCGGCGTGGAGCGGCTGCTGGGTCACACGATGCAGCTGGACGCCGTGCACGAGGACCGGACGCGCCTTGTGGCCGTCGATGGAGAGGTTCACCAGACTGTTGGCGCTCGTCTTGCGGCGAAGCTGTTCGAAGGCGTGGGTGTCCACCGACACGTTCGTTGACTCGACACCATGGCCGAAGACGACGGCGGGAAGCTGGCCTCCCTTGCGCAGGTGTGCGACGGCCTTGCCGGTGACATCCCGGTGGGTCGCGTCGAGCGTTGGTCGAGTCGTGGACATGGCGGGGCGATACCTCTGATCGTGGATGCGTCACGGTACCACGAGGACCAGATCGAGGCCCGGACGGGCCCCGAGCCCTCGTCCATGGGTCGCGGTGTAGGATCGCGGCCATGTCCAGCACCATCCTGATCGTCGAAGACGAGCATGCCGTCGCCCGCGGGATCGAGTACGCGCTCCAGCAGGAGGGCTACACGGTCGCCCTCGCCCGATCGGGCGAAGAGGGCCTCGATCTTGCGGTCAGTCAGGCTCCGGACCTCGTGATCCTCGACGTCCGCCTGCCGGGCATCGATGGCTTCGAGGTGCTGCGGCGACTCCGCGCGGCCGGTTCGCGGGCGCCGGTTCTCATGCTCACCGCCCGGGACGACGAGGTGGACAAGGTCATCGGTCTCGAACTCGGCGCCGACGACTACGTGACCAAGCCATTCGGCCTGCGCGAGCTGCTCAGCCGGGTCAAGGCGCTCCTCCGGCGAGCGTATGGCGACCTGTCGGACGCCGTGGGCGGTCGGGTGATCCGGCACGAGGACCTCCTCATCGACCTCGAGCGGCGGCGCGTGACGCGTGGCACCCGGCGGATCAGCCTCACTCCGACCGAATTCGAAATCCTGCGCCACCTGGCCAGCCGCCCGGGTCGCGTCTATACGCGCGGCGAGCTGCTCGAGCTCCTGCGCGACTACGAGGCCCTGGACCAGGACGAGAAGACGATCAACGTCCACATCAGCCATCTCCGCGACAAGATCGAGGACGACCCGACCCATCCGATCTTCGTCCAGACGATCCGGGGTGTCGGCTACGCTTTCGCCGAGCGCTGAGGTGCAGAAGGCCCCCTCCTTGGGCGAGCCACCGGCCCCGCGAAGCCTCCGGCGGGTCGTTCCGCGGACATTCCAGGGCCGCCTCACGCTGGCCTTTGTGGCCATCCTGGCCCTGACCCTGAGCCTGGTCACGGTCGGAGTCCTGAATCGCCTCGGTGACTACTTCGACCAGCAGCAGCGCGAGGACCTCACCGCCCGCTCGCTCGGGGTCGCCCAGTACGTCGCCCTCGTGGCCGAAAGCGCCAGCACGGTCCGTCCCGTGCTGGGCGTGGACAACGTCGTGGACGCGGGTGTCGTCGTCCAGCTGTCCCGCGACTCGCAGCAGCGGATCCTTGCCGATCGCCTGGCCAAGGCGGATGTGCGGATCCGGATCGGCACCATCGTGGACGACACGTTTGTGGCGGCCTCGAACGGCGAGTTCGCGGCGCTCCTCGAGTCGGGCGCCCCGGTCGGCCAGACGCGCGAGCCGATCACGAGCGACACGATCTATTACCCGGTCCGGGGGACGTTCGTGCCGTACGTGGTCGAAGTGACCCTCTCGGACCCCTACACCTACCGGGCTTCGGCCATCGCAACGACGACGGGATTGCTGGCGGTGATCGGCCTGCTGGCGCTGGCCGTGTCGATCTCGGCGGGTGCGGCGATGGCCCGCCGGATCACCGTTCCGCTCCGGCGTCTGACCGAAGCCAGTCGCGGACTGGCCGAGGGCGATCTCGCCCGCCGCGTTCCGGACGATCCGTCGCAGTGGGGATCGCGCGAGTTCGTGGAACTCGCCCTCCAGTTCAACCATATGGCCGATCAGGTCCAGGAAAAAGTCGAGATCATTCGGCGCGACCGCGACCGCAGCCGCGACTTCCTCGCCGACGTGTCGCACGAATTGCGAACGCCGATTGCCGCGCTGCGCACGTTCAACGAGCTGCTCCGCGAGCGGGCGGGCGAAGATCCGACGGCCCGGGCCGAATTCATCGAGGCCAGCGGCGTCCAGCTGGAGCGCCTCGACTGGCTCGCCCAGAACCTGCTCGAGCTGTCCAAACTCGACTCGGGGCTGGTCCTCCTCGATCTCCGCCCCGATGACATCCGGGCGACGGTCGAGCAGGCCGCGGACCAGGCGCTCGCAGCTGCAAAACGACGCGGCGTGGACCTCGCGGTGCACCTCCCGGACCACCCACTCCGGATTCGCCACGACCCAGTGCGGGTGGGACAGGTCGTCACGAATCTCGTGGGCAACGCGATCAAGTTCACGCCGCGCGGCGGGCACATCTCCGTTGACGTTGGCCCACTGACCGACGGAGTCAGGATCATGGTCTCCGACAGCGGGGTCGGGATCGACCCGCAGGAGCTCCCGCGCATCTTTGAGCGCTTCTACCGGGGCACTCGCGCCAACGAGGCGCGCGGCAGCGGGAGCGGGCTTGGCCTGGCCATCGTCCGAAGCATCGTCGAGATGCACGGCGGGACGATCAGCGTCGAGAGCCGCCTGAATACAGGCTCAACCTTCTCGGTGATCCTGCCGCGCGACCCGCGGGCGAGAGACCGAGAGCCGGGTGACGAGAACGCGGCTGCGCACCCATTCATGGCGGAAACTTCACCGACCGCCGAGATGAAGGTGAACCCGGAGTCGTCACGATAGGCTGCGTACCTCCGGACGGTCCGTCCCCCGAGACCGGCGTCCGCCAAGCCAGTTGCAAGCGAGCTGAAACGGACGCATGACGACTTCGAGCGATCCGACCGATCAACCGCCGGACGCGGTCCCCGCCGACCCGTTCAGGGCCGACTCGTACACGGCCGAGGAGGCCGTGACGGCGTCGTACGCTCCGGGGCCCGAGCGCCGTCCCACCTGGGCGGCCCAGGCAATGCAGGACCAGCCGACGGTGCCTGAGGCCCCGACAGCTCCGGTGCCAGGTCCCCTGCCCGACGCCGCGTCGTGGGAGCCGGATGCCGAAGCCTGGGCCGTGGCCGAACGCGACAGCCGTCCTGCAGCAACGCCACCGAGGTCAGCCGGGAGGCGCAGCGGCGCCGGATCCATCGTGATGGCGTCCGTGCTGTCCGCCGTTCTGGCGAGCGCCGGCACGTTCCTCGTCCTCCGGGAGAGCGGCGCGCTGAGTGTCGCGGGGCCGGGACCCGTTGGCGCACCCGCACGGACGGCGGAGGCACACCTTCCCGTGACCATCAACGAATCATCGGCGGTCATCGACGCTGCGGCGAAAGCTGGCCCCGCGGTCGTCCGGATCTTCGTGTCCGGGACCTCGACCGATGCCCTTGGCGGCGTCATCCCGGAGCAGGGCGTTGGGTCCGGGATCATCTTCGATGCCCAGGGCTGGATCCTCACGAATCGCCACGTCGTGACCGGCTCTGACGGGACGACGGCCAGCTCGCTCACCGTGGAACTCAAGGACGGCCACCAGTACAAGGGCACGGTCTACGGCATCGACACGCTGACCGATCTGGCGATCGTGAAGATCGATGCGACGGGCCTGACCGCGGCGATCATGGGTTCCTCGGCGGACCTCAAGGTCGGACAGCTCGCGATCGCGATCGGGAGCCCGCTCGGGACCTTCTCGAATTCGGTGACGTCGGGGATCATCTCGGCAACCGGACGGAGCGTGACCGTTCAGAATGGCGACCGGCTGAACAACCTGATCCAGACCGACGCCGCGATCAACCCGGGAAACAGCGGCGGGGCGCTGCTCAATGCGATCGGCGACGTCATCGGCGTCAATACGGCCGTGGCCACCGATTCGAACGGCATCGGCTTCGCCATCCCGATCGACATTGCCGTCCCGATCATGAGTCAGGCGCTGGCCGGGCAGCCGCTGTCGCGACCGTACATCGGTGTTCGCTACGAGCCGATCACCCCGCAGGTCCAGGCCCGCGACAACCTCTCCCAGGCGCACGGAGCCCTGGTCAGCCGCGCGCAGAACGGCTCGGGGGCCCCGCTGGAGGCAGTCGTCCCGGGCGGGCCGGCAGACAAGGCGGGAGTCCGGGAAGGCGACATCATCGTCGGGGTCGGCGCCCACGACATCGATGCCGAGCACCCACTCGATCTCGTCCTGGCGAGCTTCGCCCCTGGGCAGACGGTCGATCTCCGGATCGTGCGAGGCGAGACGTCGCTCACGCTTTCGGTAACGCTCGGGACGCGGCCCGCCGACCTGTAGGGCGCCGTTGCGCGGGTGGCGTCAGGGCGAGCGCTCGCGCTAGCGCGAGCGTCGGCGCCGGAGCTGCACGCCTGCATACGCCAACGGCCCGCCCAGTTGGACGTCGGGTTTTCGGACCCGGACTTCGACTTCCTTGAGCGGTGCGAATTCGGCCAGCAGTTCATGAGCGATCGCTTCCCCGAGGGCCTCGATCAGATCGAACGTCGTCGACTCGACGATCGTCCGGACCGTGTCGTAGACGTGGCCATAGTCAAGGGTCCGAGCCAGGTCATCTTCGAGTCCGGCGGGCTGGAGGTCCAGGAACAGCTCGACGTCCACCTCGAAGCGCTGGGCGGTCACCTTTTCGTGGGGATGAACCCCATGGCGGGCCTGGAACACCATATCCGTCAGGACGATTCGGTCCTGCGTCACGGACCGGCCTCCGTCCAGGCATCGCGAACGACGGCATCGGCCATGCGCGCCGCGCGGACATTCTCGCTGACGTCGTGGACCCGCACCACGTCAACCCCGCCCGCGACGGCCAGTGCGGTCGTGGCAAGGGTCGCCTCGAGGCGCTGATCCGGCGGCAGGTCCAGGACGCGGCCGAGCGTTGACTTGCGGGACGTACCGAGCAGGATCGGCCGACCGAGAACCGCCAGGACCGGGAGGTCGCGCAGGACGGCCAGGTTGTGGGCAGCGGTCTTGCCGAACCCGAAACCCGGATCGACGAGGATGTCCTCCCAGGCAACCCCGACCCGCAGCGCCCGTTCGATGGCGCGCTGAAGGTCCGCCACGATCTCGGGCAGCAGGGTGGTGTAGCGCGCTTCAGCCCGATTGTGCATCAGCACGATCGGGACATGCTGCTCGGCGGCGATCCGGACCAGGGCATCTTCTTCGCCGACACCCCAGATGTCGTTGATGAGGTCAGCACCCGCCTCCAGGGCCGCGAGCGCGACCGCGGGTTTCGTCGTATCGACGGACAGGGGCATGTCCGGCAGCGCTTCGCGGATGGCCCGGATCGCCGGCACGACGCGGGCAATCTCCTCGGCCTCCCCAACCGGGTGGTGCCCGGGGCGTGTTGATTCAGCGCCGACATCGATGAGATCGGCGCCGGCCTCGGCCATGGCTCCCGCCAGTGCCAGCGCGGCCGCCACGGGATCGAGCGGCGCGCTGGAGACAGCCCGTCCCTCGCCGAGGAACCCGTCGCCCGAGAACGAATCGGGAGTCATGTTGATGATCCCCATGACGAACGTCCGGGTGCCCCAGACGAACCGACTCGGTCCGATCCTGGTGCTGCCGAGACCCCTGGGTTCGTCGCGTGGCACGGGAGCAGTCATCCGGCTGAATCCTCGGGATCGCGCAGTCGTGGATCGTCGACGAGCCGCCGCCGCGCTTCTCCGACAAGGTACAGCGAGCCGGCCACAACGACCGGCCCGGGCGCACTGGTGATCGCCGTCTCGAGCGCTGCTCCGGGATCGTCGATCGCAACGGCAGTCAGGTCGGGGGCGAGGGCGCGCCAGCGGGCGGCGAGGGCGCCAGCCGGCAAGGCTCGTGCCAGATCGACGGCCGTGCAGATCACCCGCGCGTCGCGGAGGGCTCGCGACTGCAAGAGCGCCGTGATCACGCCGTCGGTGTCCTTGTCGATCATCGATCCGATCAGGAGGGTGACCGGCGGCGGGGACGCGGCATCGCCCCCGGTCAGGAACGGACGGAGGTCCTCGAGGGCCACGGCCAGCGCCGCCGCACCGGCCGGGTTGTGCGCCCCGTCCAGCAGGACGTCTCGATCCCGGGCTCGGACGAGCTCGAGCCGACCCGGCCATTGCACCACCCCATAGCCGCGGCGACGGGCGTCGGCATCCACCGTGGCAATGCCGGCCGCCTCGAGCGCGTCGAGGGTGGCGTCGGCAATGGCCACATTGGCCGCCTGATGACGGCCTCGCAAGGCGACGTGCGTGTCCCCGAGCTTCGGGAGCCGGACGTCGATCCCGTCGCGCCCGCTCGAGAGCAGGGCGGCCGGCTGTACCTCGCGCAGCGGCGCCCCCATCCGCCGAGCGCGCCGCCGGATCACGCCCAGGGCCGGGCGCTCCGCGCCGGTCACGGCCAGGTCACCGCGTTCGATGATGGCCGCCTTCTCGCGGGCGATCAGGGGAATCGTGTGACCGAGGCGATCCATGTGGTCGAGCGCCACGTTGGTCACCACCGCCACGCCCCCGTCCCAGCTGTGGGTCGCGTCCAGGCGCCCTCCGAGCCCGACCTCAACGAGCGCCACCCGAACGTCCATCTCGGCGAACCAGCGGAAGATCACGGCCGTCAGGAGCTCGAATTCCGTGGGCTCGCCGAGACGACGGGCCACTCGGTCGGCGATTGGGAGAACCTCACGCACGAGACGGGCGAACGTGGCCGGATCGACCGGCTCTCCGTCGATGACGAGGCGCTCGCGATACGAGATCAGATGGGGCTTCGGAGTTTCGCCCACCCGAATGCCGGCCGCTCGGAGGGCACTTCCGGCGAGGGCGATCACGCTGCCCTTGCCGTTGGTACCCGCCACGAGGGCACCGCGGAAGGCGAGCTGCGGATCACCGAGCGCGTGCAGGAGGGCGCGCGTGCGCCCGAGGCCCAGACGGATCCCGAACCGGCCACGAGCCTCGAGGGCCCGGACGGCGGCGTGGTAGTCGCGGCCGACGTTGATCGTCTCGTCCACCGTTACGTCGGGTCTGTCAGCACTGGACCGCGTTCAACCTGCGGACAGGTCTTCCTCGTAGAACACGCACTGGTTGAACCGCGGCGAGAGGCACACGTCGTTGACATAGCCCGGCTCGAGGTGCACCCCACCCCGGAGCTGGCATCGCGACGTCGTGGCGTCCTGCCGGACCAGGCCCTTCAGGAGGTGCGGGGCATGGACGGGGATGGCCCCGCGAGTCCCAGTCATGAAGAAGTGGGGGCAGACATTGCGCCGGAGGTTGGGCAGGCCGAAGGCGCGAGCCCGGGCCATCTCTGCACCGGCCTGCTGCGCCGTCGCAGCACGTCCATAGCGATCCGGGCCCGGATGACGGTCCATCGCCGAGCCTGGACCGACGACCCGCTGACCCGGTCCGGGGCCCATGGCCTGACCGGATCCGCTGAGGGCCGCCATGGTTGGGACACGAGCAATCGGGCCGAGGCCGAAGGCCGGGCGACCGTCGGCACGAGCGGATCGGGCGCCGGACACAGCGTGACGAGCGCCCGTCGGAACGGGGCGCGCGGATTGCATGTCGCGTCCGTTCAAGAGGTCCCTCCAGCACCGGCGGCAGCGAGGAGGCCACCCGGATCGCAGCAGCGTACACCGCACCGCAAGCGGCTTCGCCGGGCACGGTTCGATCCGTGCGACGATACGCTCCGATGCCGACCCGCCGCGGTAGCCGACCGTCACACGTCCGGCCCCGCCCCCCGAGCACGGGCCGCCCCGCGCCACAGCGCGTGCGGGTGCCCGCACCCGACGCCTATCGCCTGAAGCGCTCGAAGGGACTCGACGGCCGCCGGCGAGGGATCCCCTGGTCCGCGCGACTGCTCCTCGTCATCGCCCTCGTGGCTCTCGGCGGCGCGGTCTTCGTCACGGCCGGAGGTGGCGTCGGCGCGCTCATCGGCGCGCTGCAGACATCGGTCTCGGGCTTCGTCGACAGGGTAACGGCAACCCCCGAACCATCGGCCAGTGACTTCATCGCGTCCGGCGCCCCGCTTATCGCTTCGCCGTCTGAGCCGTACACCAGGATCACGACCGCGGACCTGCAGATCGCCCTTCCGGCCGTGGTCGTCGGTAACACAGCCGCGAGGCTGCGGGTCTATCTCACTGTGGATGGTCATAGCCCGGTGCCGATCGCCGAGGTGCCGACCGGCAGCACGATCAAGATGATCGTGCCCGTCGAACTCGCGCCCGGGCGCAACGACTTCTACGCCACGATCGTCGAGGCCGGCGTCGAGTCGGACGCGTCGCCGATCGTGACCTTCATCCTGGACACCGAGCCGCCGACATTCGTCCTGACGTCTCCCGAGGACGCCGGGACGGTGAACAGCCCAACAGTCACGGTCAAGGGAACCTCGCAGGCACGCACGTCGCTGCTTGTCCGCAATGACACGAACGGGACGTCGATCACCGGACAGGCCGGGTCGGACGGGACGTTCTCGCTCGACCTGCCCCTCCTTCCGGGGCCAAACGCGATCAGGATCTCGGGAACCGACCCGGCCGGCAACGCCGGCGAGCTGCTGCTCACCGTTAATCGGGGCGACGGTAAACTGACCGCCACGCTGTCGGCCTCGGCCTACCGGATCTCGGCCGCGTCGCTGCCCGCGTCGATCCAGCTCGGCGTGCTGGTGCGCGATCCGGACGGGGTTCCGCTCCCGGACGCCGTGATCACCTTCACCCTGACCGTTCCGGGCATCCCGCCGATCTCGAAGGATGCCACGTCCAACGCGATCGGTCGGGCTACGTTCACGACGACGCTACCGGTCGGGGTCACGGCCGGGGCCGGCTTGGCGACCGTGCTCGTGGCCACGGTCGAGCACGGAGCCACCTCGGCGCAAAAGACGATCACGATCATCGAGTAGACGGGCGCGGCCCGAGCGGCGCCGCGGCGATGCCGGAGCAGTGCCGGACATCCGCGCGCTGAATCTCCTCGACGGGCGGACCGATCGCAGCTACCATGCCGCCATGTCGATGTGGCGGTGCCCCCACTGCGGCACGCCCCAGGCGGAGACTTCCCGCTGCTGGGTCTGCCACCGATCCTCGACCACCTGTTCGACCTGCCGGAATTTCCGGGTCAGTGTTGCCGCGCAGGTCGGCTACTGCGGCCTCGATCGTCGCCGGCTGCCGCTGGCAGGCACCGAACTCCGCGGCTGCTGGCAGGCGGGCGCCGCCGGGACGGTCGCGGCGGCGATGTCGGCCCATCCGCGCGGACGATCGGCGGCCGATCACGGGCGAGAGTTCGTGCCGGTCGAGCTACAGCGTGACCGAGCGCCAGGCCCTACGGCAATGCCCATGCCGTCCGCGGCGATCCCGCAGGCTGCGATTCCGTCCGCGCTGCTCGACACGCCGGCCGACCTCGCGTCCGCCGATCGCTTGACCGGGCGTCCAACCCTGTTCGGGGAGCTGGACCGCTAGAACCTGGCTTGACCCGCCTACGGAGCCGGCGGGCAGGTCACCAGCAGGCCTGGGTCGTAGACGTTCAGGTTGATCGGGTCGCGGTACGGACGATTCGTGCCGGCCTCTGGAGACTGCGCGACGACGATCCAGTCGCTGGTGGCCGTTCCGCCCGGCAGGGCGGTGACATTGCCCAGCACGAATCCGTCGTTCTCGAGAGCCGTCTTGGCCACGCCGAGGGTCATGCAAAGGTAGTTGCCCACGTTGCGCGGGCCGGGAGTCGGCGTCGGCGTCGGGTCCGGGCTCGGCGATGGAGACGGCGTGGGTGTCGGGTCCGGGCTCGGCGATGGAGACGGCGTGGGTGTCGGCTCCGGCCCGCTGGAGACGGTGTAGTTCACAGACAACCCTTGTGTAACGATCACCCCGGGCCCAGGATCCTGACCGACGACCGATCCAGCCGGAATGAAGTCGTCGGATACCTCAAGGCGCGTTCCGATGGACAGCTTCGCGGCTGCAATCAGGTTGAGCGCCTCGGATTCCGACTTGCCTCGAAGGTCGGGTACCGCCACGGTCTGATCGCCCAGGGCGAGGGTCAGCTCGATCGTGGATCCAGGCGCGACGGCCGTCCCGGCCTGAGGGTCCTGGGCGAGCACGGTTCCGTCGGCCTGGTCGCTCGGCTCAAAGGCGGCGCGCGCCACCGTGAGGCCGTCCCGGTCGGCTGCATCCTGAGCCGCCTCATAGGTCATCCCGACGAAGTTCGGGACCGCGACGTCCTGGGGGCCGGGAACCGGTCCGCTGTTCAAGAGCCGGAAGACGAGGAAGGCCGCCAGGCCGAGGATGACGATGGCGAGCAGGCCCGAGATCCAGAGCCACGGGCTTGTCCCGCTCCCGCCGTCGTCCGGCTCATCGGGGTCGTCGTCCGGAGGTCGTCGCCCGCCTCCGATCGGGCGCGACGGCGGTCGGTCGCCACTGCCGGCATAGGCGTCCTGCGCGAACGGCACGCGGGCAGTGGGGTTCGGGTTGGCGGTGCCGGCCAGGGTCGCGCCGGCCGGGGGTGCGCCGGCGGCCGCGAAGCCTGTTGCGGTCGGGGGCGCTACGGCCGCGGTCGCCGCTCCAGCCGCGCTTGCCGCAGTTGCGGCGGCTGTGGCAGCCGCTGGCACAGCTGCGGAAGCCCCCGGGGCGTGGTCCAGGAGGAAGCGGTCGAGCGCGTCAGCCAGTGCCGCCGCCGAGCCGAACCGGTCGTCCGGGTTCGTGGCCATGGCTTTGCGGGTGATCGCCTCAAGGACGGGCGGGATCCCTGCTCGACTTGCCGACGGGCTGGGAACTGGGCCGGTCAGCCGAGCCGTCGCAATGGCGGCCGCAGAATCGCCCTCCCACGGCCGCCGCCCGGTCAGCAGCTCGTACAACACGATCCCGAGGCTGTAGATGTCGGACACCGGCGTCGCCATCTCGCCGCGCGCCTGCTCCGGACTGAAGTAGTGGACGGAGCCGAGCGTGGTGCCGGGCAGGGTGATGGCGGCTTCGGCGAGCGCTCGGGCGATTCCAAAATCCGTGACCTTGGGGCGGCCCTCGTTCGTGACCAGCACGTTGCTGGGCTTGATGTCGCGATGCACGAACCCACGGTCGTGGGCCGCCGCGATGGCGCGGGCGATCTGGGACGTCAGTCGAGCAGACTGCCGGGCCGGCAGTGGACCGCTCCGTCGCACGATCGAGGCCAGGTCCTCGCCGTCAACCAGCTCCATGACGATGAATGGGCCGACCGGATCCGTGCCGTAGTCATAGACCGCGACCACGCCCGGGTGGTTGAGCGACGCGGCGGACTGGGCCTCCTGGCGAAACCGGGCGAAGAAATCGGGATCCCGGCCGTACTCCGGGCGAAGCACCTTGACCGCGACGTCGCGCTCCAGCTGCGCGTCCCGGCCGCGATAGATCGTGGCCATCCCGCCTTGCCCGAGCAGTTCGAGCAGCCGATATCGGCCGCCGAGGATGGTGCCGATCTCCGCCAAGGATGCCTCCGCATGCATGCGCCGGTTCAGTCGCGCCCGGATCGTAGCGTAGACGCCAGACCGTCGGAGACGGTGACGAGACCCGGGATCTAGACCTGGAGGCTCCGCAGGTGTGCCCGCAGCTCGGCGGCGAGGTCCGGCCGTGCAAGGGCCAGGTCCACCGTGGCCTTCAACCAGCCCATCGTCGTCCCGGCGTCGTAGCGGGCGCCCTCGAATTCGTAGGCGTACACGGACTGCTCGGCCATCAGCGCCTCGATCGCGTCGGTGAGCTGGATCTCCCCACCCGAACCGCGCTGCGTCTGCTCCAGCTTGTCGAAGATCTTGGGCGTCAGGACGTACCGCCCGATGATGGCCAGGTTGGACGGAGCTGTGCCGGGCGGCGGCTTCTCGACGACCTCGGTCACCCGATGCAGGCGGGGTTCGCCGGCATCAGGACCAGCCGTCGTCCCGACGATCCCGTAGCGCGAAGTCTCGTCGGGCGAGACCTCGGCGACCGCAAGAACGGACCCGTGGGTCTGTTGGTAGGCATGGATGAGCTGCCCGATGGCCGGCCGTTCCGAGATGATCACGTCGTCCGGAAGCAGGACCGCGAACGGCTCGTGGCCGATCAGGTCCTTGGCCATCAGGACCGCGTGCCCGAGGCCCAGCTGCTCCTTCTGGCGAACGTAGGCGATCTGGGCCAGGTCGCTGATGTGGCGCACCTGGCGGAGCTTCTCGATCTCTCCCTTCTCCTCGAGAAGGTGCTCGAGCTCGTAGGACAGATCGAAGTGGTCCTCGATCGCGCGCTTCTGGCTCGAGGTGACGATGAT
>JBKKBB010000102.1:0-3757 GCA_046714395.1 Candidatus Limnocylindrales bacterium
TCGGCCTGGAAGCGCGAGAAGGGCCGTGGAACGTGAACCTTGTCGAGAACCCATGTGCCGGGGCCCGGCGCCTGCAACTCAATCTGACCCGGCGAAAATACGGCGTGCATCTTTCATCTCCTCCAGACTGGGCCAGCGCACGATCAGACGGGGTGTGCTGTAGATGCGATCATCTAACATCGAAGAGACGCTGGAAAGACCGAAGGTCCGCCCGGATCAGGTCGCGATATGTCGCCATGATGGGGTCGTAATCCTCGGCACCTCCTGTAGCAGGCGGGTCGATCCTTCGACATCGGTGAACAGGAACGTGACCATCCGCTCGGACTAATAAATGCCGCCCTCACTCCGCCGGCAGCCCGCTGCCGGCCTACTCGCGCAAGCCCGGGGCCCTTTCTCGTGGGGTGGCGCAAGTGGCCATGCGCCCACTCATCGCGGCACGTCGGCGAACCGCTGCGCCCGTGGGCGATCGTGGCCCCCGTCCCCATTGGCGACCACTTCGCGAGCATTCTCGCCGAGTTAGACGCGGTCGCCACCGGGCAGCCGACAATGCGCTGGCTGATCAAGGAGCTCGAGGTCGGCAGCGCCGAGGTCGGGCTCGAGGCGACGCCGATCAACCCGCTCTACGACCGGTCCGCGTACGTCGTCAACCAGTTTGCCTCCGGCATGACGACCTACCTCAGTGTCCCGCTCCGTGGGGCCAACGAGTCGCGACCGACACCTCCAAGGTCTTGCATTAGGAGGTAGCATCATCTATTCTGACGTTGGAATGGTTGATGCTATCTCTCTAGCAGGTTATCTCACCGTCGCGCAGGCCGCGCAACGGCTGGGCATCAGCGCGAGACGTGTCAATCACCTCGTCGGGACCGGCGACCTGGGATCGAGTCAGCTTGGTGCCATCACCGTTATTCCCGTGGCCGACGTCGAGCGGCGTCGATCGCTTCGGCCCAGCGACGGCCGCCGGTTGACGCCGTCGAACGCCTGGGGGGTCCTGGCCCTGGCCTCGGGCGAGCGGCCGCCATGGCTCGCTCCGGATACGCGATACCGGCTCGGCCGACTGCTCGCCAAACACGAACTGGTCAGCCTGCGCGCCCGACTCGTGGAACGGGGTGAGCGGCAGGCCTTTCGCGCTCATCCGTCAGTGCTCCGTGACCTTCGCGCTAACCGGATGCTCATGTTGTCCGGTGTGACGGCTGCGGCCGAGCTGCGGCTCGGCTTGCTCGCCGGCGATCTGGTCGATGCCTACGTCGATGAGCGAGCCCTCGCAGCGGTCATCGCGCGATATCGCCTCCGGGCGAGCCAGGAACCGAACGTGATCCTGCGGTCGGTCCCCTCGTTCATGCCGTCGTGGCCGCCGAGCCATATCGCGCCGAGAGCGGCGGTCGCTCTTGACCTGATCGAGGATGACGACCCGCGTAGCCGCCAGGTCGGCACGGAGCTCCTGGGGCGCTTGACCGGATGACCGATCCGGTCCTGATCCGGATCCGACCGGCAACCGACGCCGATGCCTCGCTGTGGCGCCTGACCCGCGAGATGGCCGCGATCCTCGACCCCCTGCCGTGGGTCCTCATCGGGGGCCAGATGGTCGCGATCCTCGAAGCCGAGCACGGTGCGGCGATAGGATTCGTGACGGGTGACGTCGACGCACTGGTCGACGTTCGAGCGATGATCGGCGTCACCCTCGAGGCCGGCGGCACTCACGTCGTGGGCTACACCTTCGACGGCGCTGGACCCTACGCCTTCGCCTGCCATGAGCCGGGCCACTACGAGGCCGGGATGAAAGGCACGATCGAGCTCCTCGGGAGCTGACGGCGCGGCACGACCCGCACCGATCGGCGGAGACCGCGCTGACGCCGGGCCCGGAGGCCGTCCACAACGACGTGGGCGGCCTTCTGGCGTCCAGCACCATGTTCGGCCGTCACCTCGCCTCCTAGGATCGCCCGGGCGGGGCCCCCGTGTCCGCTCGCGGACGCTCGAGTCCCTACCCGCGGTCCGTTCGCCCGGATGGTCCGTTCGAGGTGAGCTGGAGGAGGAGAGATGGCTGACGCAGCCGGCGCGGCCCCGGCGCTCGGGTCCAAGGGTCAGATCTTCAGCCGCGAATCGTCCGGCTTCGTCCGGGTCGGGACGCCGTGGCGGATGCTCGCGCTCAACTTCGCGAACATCGGCTTCACCTACATCATGTTCACCCTGTGGGCGCACCCGGCGGTGTTCCCGCAGTCGAACCTGGTCGTCGCCATCCTCGTCGCGTTCGGCTTCGCCCTGTTCTTCAACCTGCTCTACGCGATGTTCGCGACGATCATGCCGCGGACCGGCGGCGAGTACGTCTGGCTCAGCCGGACATTCCACCCGGCCATCGGCTACGCGTGCAGCTTCGCGGGCGCGGTGAGCCAATCCTTCTGGGTCGGCGTCGGCGGATTCTGGATCGCGAGCTACGTGCTCGGGCCGATGCTGACCGCCTTCGGGGCGACGAGCGGCGACGCGACACTGTCATCGTGGGGCGCGACCTTCAGCGACACCACGAACCAGTTCGCGCTCGGCACGATCTGCGTCATCCTCTTCTCGCTGATCAACCTGCGCGGCCTCCGCACGTACCTGCGGTTCCAGGACATCAACTGGGTCGTGGGCCTCGTGACGCTCGTCGCGCTCGCCGGGGTCTTCCTGGGCGCGAGTCATGCCGACTTCGTCAGCGGCTGGGACAAGTACGCGGCAGTCACCGGCGTCCCGACGGTGGACGCGACCTTCAAGCTCGCCAGCGCGGGCGGGATGCCGACCGGCTTCTCGATCGTGGACACGCTCGGGATCTCGGGGATCATCTTCCTGATGGCCTTCGCCTCGACCTCGATCGGAGCCGAGGTCCGGACCCCGAAGAAGAGCCAGCTCTATGGCGCCGTCGGCGGGATCATCGCCTACACCGGGGCGATCCTCGTGCTCGTGCTCCTCATCGCCAAGGTCGTGGGCCTCGACTTCAACCAGGCTGTCGCCTGGCTCAGCTACAACCCGCCAGCCGACGGGACCGTGGTGGAGTTCTACCCGGTCTTCATCACCTACGCCGGGGTGATCATCCAGAGCACGCTCTTGCTGGCCCTCGTGGGCGTCGGCATGGTCCTGTGGAGCTACTTCTGGCTCCCGAGCGCCCAGATGATCGCCACCCGCTCGATCTTCGCCTGGTCGTTCGACCGCCTCGTGCCCGAGAAGCTCTCGGAGGTCACGCCGCGCTTCCATGCCCCGTGGCTGGCGGTCCTCATCTCGGCGGTCGTGTCGGAGGTCTTCCTCGTCCTGTACTGGCAGGGGGTCTTCAAGTTCCTGCAGCCGGCGCTCGCCTACAACATCATCTTCCTGGTCACCTCGCTGGCGGGGATCGTGTTCCCCTACCTTGGCAAGACCAGGGCCATCTTCGAGTCCTCGTCGATGAACTACCGGTTCGCCGGCATCCCGGTCATGACGATCTGCGGCGTCGTGGGGGCGGTCTGGTTCGCGATCGGGACGTACTTCATGCTGACCAACAGCCTGCTGTTCATCAACACGCCCGAAGGTCTCTGGACGACTGCTCTGCAGTTCGCGATCCCATTCGTGCTGTTCTTCGTCGCCAAGTGGTACCGCAAGAACCAGGGCATCGACTTGAACGCCACGTTCAGCGAGATCCCGCCCGAGTGACGGTCCGCGCACCCGGGACCACACGGCCGGGCGCCGCCCGCGCCCGGCCGGTCGCTGCTCGTGCTGCCAGAGCCTCAGACTGGGGGTGCGGTGGCCAAGGGCCGAG
>JBKKBB010000103.1:0-4580 GCA_046714395.1 Candidatus Limnocylindrales bacterium
ATCGTCGGCATCGACTTCCGCGATGGCATCCTGTTCGTCCCCGAGGTACTGCTCGCGGCCAACGCGATGAAGTCCGGGATGGCCATCCTACGGCCGCTCCTCGCCGAGACCGGCGCCCAGCCGATCGGCAAGGTCGTCATCGGGACGGTCAAGGGCGACATCCACGACATCGGCAAGAACCTCGTGGCGATGATGCTCGAGGGCGCCGGCTTCGAGGTCTACGACCTGGGCATCAACACCGACGCCGAGAAGTTCATTGCCGCGCTGGAGCTGCACAAGCCGGACATCCTCGGGATGTCGGCGCTGCTCACGACGACGATGCCATACATGAAGGTCGTGATCCAGACGCTCAAGGAGCGCGGCATCCGCGACGACTACATCGTCCTGGTCGGCGGCGCGCCCCTCAACGAGGAATTTGGCAAGGCCGTCGGTGCCGACGCCTACTGCCGCGACGCGGCCGTCGCGTCCGAGACGGCGCGGCGGCTCGTCGAAGAACGCCGTGCGCGAGTCGCCTGAGGCCGGCGCGACGATCCGGCTGACGCCCCGACGGCCGCTGGTCATCGGCTGCGGCGCGCTGGCCCGGGAGCTTGTCGCGCTGACCCGTTCCGCCGGCTTTCCCGAGGTCGATCTGACCTGTCTGCCGGCCACTCTCCACAACCGGCCGGAGCGAATCCCGGAGGCCGTGCGGGCCCGGATCCGCAAGGCGCGCGCCGCCGGCCGGGATCGTCTCTTCGTGGCCTATGCCGACTGCGGCACCGGCGGAATGCTCGATCGTGTCCTCGAGGAGGAGGGTGTTGCGCGCCTCGAGGGGGCCCACTGCTACGAGATCTACGCGGGTCGCGCTGCCTTCGCCGGGATGTCCGACGAGGAGCCCGGCACGTTCTACCTGACCGACTTCCTGGCTCGCAACTTCGAGCGGCTGGTGATCCGCGGGCTGGGAATTGATCGCCATCCGGAGCTGCTGCCGACGTACTTCGGCAACTACAGGCGCGTCGTGTACCTCGCCCAGACCGACGAGCCGACGCTGACGATGCTGGCGCGACGCGGCGCGCGGCGCCTTGGATTGCGATTCGAGCGGCGGTTCACTGGGCTCGATGGGCTGGCTCCCGCGATGACCACGCTTCGGGCGAGCTCGGACGCGGCTCCCGCCCCGCGCCTGACGCCCGCCCCGGCACCTCTCCAACTTGGGCGGCCCGCCTGATGCCCGCCGCGCTGACCGTCATCTGGTGGCGGGACATCCCGGCACAGGTCGTGGCCAAGGAGGGTCGGCAGACGCACAAGATCGTGCTCCATCAGCGATTCCAGGTCGCCATCGACCGGGCCGCCATGCGGGCCGGAAAGCGCGCCGCGAGCGACTACATCGAGGAATGGCGTCGAGAGACGCGCCCCTGCGGAGACGACCTCGAAACCGTGGCGACCGACGAAGCCGCACGCCTCCAGGGCCACTACACCCGCGAGGTCCTGGCGAGGCTGATTGCCGCCGGGGGCGTGGACATCGACAAGACCCCGCCTGAGGACGAACCCGCATGAACCACACCATCATCTCGTCCGCCACGCGGGAGGTGATCCTCGCGTTCGATCGGCCGTTCGTCCTGATCGGCGAGCGGATCAACCCGACCGGCCGCAAGCTCCTCGCCGAGGAGATGCGCAACGGCGATTTCAGCCGAGTTGAGCGCGACGCCATCGCCCAGGTCGAGGCCGGAGCCCACATGCTCGACGTGAACGCGGGCATTCCCCTCGCCGACGAGCCCGGGATCCTGGCCCGGACGATCAAGCTGGTCCAGTCGTTGGTAGACGTGCCGCTGTCAATCGATTCCTCGATCGTCGAGGCCCTCGAAGCCGGCCTCGCTGTCTACCGCGGCAAGGCCCTCGTCAACAGCGTGACCGGCGAGGAAGAGCGCATGGAGCGGGTGCTCCCGCTGATCAAGAAGTACGGAGCGGCAGTCGTCGCCATTTCCAACGATGACACCGGTATCAGCGAGGATCCCGATGTCCGCTTTGCAGTCGCGAAACGGATCGTCGAGCGAGCGGCGGATCATGGCATCCCCAAGTCCAACATCGTCGTCGATCCCCTGGTCATGCCGATCGGCGCGATGCGAACGGCCGGGCAGCAGGTCTTCCGGCTTGTGCGCCGCCTCAACGAGGAGCTGGGCGTCAACACCACCTGCGGGGCGTCCAACGTCAGCTTCGGGCTGCCGCACCGCGAAGGCATCAACGCCGCGTTCCTGCCGATGGCCATCGCATCGGGCCTGACGTCGGCCATCACGAACCCGCTGTCTGCCGAAGTCCGGTCCGCGATCAGGGCCGCCGATGTCCTCATGGGCAATGACTGGCACGCCGAGCAGTGGATCCGGGTGAACCGCCCGCCGGTCCCCGAGGGGGGCATGGGGAGTGGGCCCGATGGAGCGGCCGCACCCGGCGACCGCGGGCGACGCATCAACCGCCGCGCACTCGCACCGTCAGGTGGTGCATCAGGAGGCGGCAACTCGTCATGACCGCCGGGGCCGATCCTCTCGTCATCTTCACGCCATCCGGGCGACGCGGCCGGTTCGCCGGCGGGACGACGGTCCTCGATGCCGCGCGGTCGCTCGGCGTCGATCTCGATTCCGTTTGTGGCGGGCGTGGCCTGTGCGGTCGTTGCCAGGTGCGGCCCGCCGAAGGCGAGTTCCCCAAGCACGGGATCACCTCGTCCGGTGGTCATCTCTCGCCGTCCGGTGCCGACGAGGCGGAATTTGATCGCCTGCGTGGACTCGCGGCGGATCGGCGCCTCGGGTGCCGTGCCGCCATCCACGGGGACGTGCTCGTCGACGTGCCGCCCGAGAGCCAGGTCCATCGTCAGGTCGTTCGGAAGGGCGTCCCGGTTCGCGACTTCATCATCGATCCGGTCGTCCGGCTGTACGAGGTCGAGGTCGAGCGCCCGACCCTGGAAACCCCCGGCGGTGACCTCGCCCGCCTGCTCGGAGCGCTCAGGACTGAGTGGGGACTCGACGGCCTTGATGCGGACCTCGAGGTCATCCGAGCGCTTCAGCCCGCACTGGAGGCGGGCGCCTACCGGGTCACCGTCGCCGTCCACGATGGGCACACCATCAGCGCGGTCTGGCCCGGCCTCCATGATCGGGCGCTCGGCGTGGCCATCGATGTCGGATCCACGACGATCGCCGGCCACCTCGCCGACCTCGCCGACGGGGCGGTCCTCGCTTCGGACGGCGTCATGAACCCGCAGATCCGGTTCGGAGAGGACCTGATGAGCCGCGTTTCGTACGCGATGCTCCACGACGGCGGAGCGGTGCAACTCACCCGGGCCGTCCGCGATGCCCTGGCCTCGCTGGTCACCGGACTCGCCGAACGAGCCGAGGTGGACCCCGCGGACATCCTCGAGATCACCCTGGTCGGCAACCCGATCATGCACCACCTCGTGCTGGGCATCGACCCGATCCCGCTCGGGTCGGCACCGTTCGCGCTGGCAACCGACGCGGCCGTCCGGACGACGGCGCGCGAATTGGAGATCGCCGTTCACCCGGGCGCGCGGGCGTACCTCCTGCCGTGCATCGCGGGACACGTCGGTGCGGACGCGGCGGGCGCGATCCTGTCCCAGACCCCCTATCTCCGCGACGAGATCACGCTGCTCGTCGACGTCGGAACAAACGCCGAGATCGTGTTGGGCAGCCGGGCCCGCCTGCTCGCCGCGTCGTCCCCGACAGGGCCCGCCTTCGAGGGCGCCCAGATCAGCTGTGGTCAGCGGGCCGCGCCCGGCGCGGTCGAGCGCGTCCGGATTGACCGAGACACCCTGGAGCCGCGCTTCCGCGTGATCGGGTCGAGCCGCTGGTCGGACGAGATCGGGTTCGCGGCTTCGACTCGGCGGACCGGCATCACCGGGGTCTGCGGGTCCGGGATCGTCGAGGTCATCGCGGAGCTGTTCCTGGCCGGCGTGATCACCGCGGACGGGACCATCGACGGGTCGATGGCGGCCCGCTCGCCCCGGATCGTGGCAGACGGACGAACCTTCTCGTACCTGCTCCGCGAGGCGACGCCGCCGTCCGGAACGCCGGGCGAGGCCGACCATCTGCCGGGCAGCCCGCGCCTCACGATCACCCAGAACGACGTCCGCGCGATTCAGCTCGCGAAGGCGGCGCTCTACGCCGGCGCGCGGCTGCTCATGGACCATCTCGGGGTCGAAACGGTGGATCGCGTGGAGCTGGCCGGCGCGTTTGGGAGCCAGATCGATCCGCTCCACGCGCTGGTTCTCGGGCTCGTGCCGGACGCGCCGCTGGACCGCGTTGGACCGGCCGGCAACGCGGCTGGGACCGGGGCGCTCATCGCCCTGCTCTCGGGCGACGCGCGCCGTGAGATCGAATCGGTTGTGCGAACGGTCGAGAAGATCGAGACGGCGGTTCAGCCGCGGTTCCAGGAGCACTTCGTGGACGCCATGGCGCTTCCGCATCGAATCGCACCGATGCCCAACTTGGCCACCGTCGTCGAGCTGCCCGCCCGCCGCGGCGACGCACCTGGGACGACCTCGAGCAGCCGGGGCCGCTCGACCGCCCCGAACCGCAGGGGTCGGGAGCCGGCCCCGACCGCCG
>JBKKBB010000104.1:0-3771 GCA_046714395.1 Candidatus Limnocylindrales bacterium
AGGCCTCGATGAATCTGGGCCTTGACGGTGCCCTCAGGGCGGCCGAGGGCAGCGGCTATGTCCGACATCGACATCCCGTCGATGTGGCGCAGGATGATCGCGTCGCGCATGGGCGACGGAAGCCCCAGGAGCGCCTCGGCCAGTTGCCGGCGCGCCTCGCGACGCTGCACGATCTCGACCGGGCCGGAGGCCTCCGATGCACGGGGCTCGAATCCAGCCTCCAGGATCGGCCCGAGGGGCGTAGCCGGCCGCCGATCGGCGATCCGACGGCGGCGATTCCTGGCCAGATTGACCGTGATGGTCGCCAGCCATGGACGCAGACGCAGGGCTCTGATCCGTGCCGGATCGTAGGTGGCGAGTGCCCGGTAGGCCCTGACCAGGGCATCCTGGGCAACCTCCTCCGCATCCCCGGCGACCCCGAGCGAGCGATGAGCGATGGTGTACAGGCGGGCGGCGTGGGCATCGACCAGCGTCGGAAAGCCTCCGTCGAGGTCGGCGGCAAGGCGGGCGACAAGGGCGACGTCTGCGTCCATCAAGCTCCACAACACGGTCCATCGAGATTCCGTTGCAGTGTGGCTCGTCCGTCGAGGGGCGTGCGACAATCGGCCGACGATGCACCTGGATGATCGACACGACGACCTGATCGCGGCCCTTGGCGGGTTCTACCGCACATGGGTCGTCTATCTCGGCCTCGAGCTCGGATTCTTCCAGACGATCCGGGCGGCTGGCTCCGCCGGCATCTCGAGCGACGCCCTGGCCGTCACCACTGGATCCCAGGCCAAGGCGGTTGCGACCTGGGCCTGGGCGGCCGATGCCCACGGGCTCATCGAGGCCTCGGACACACTCCGAATCGAGGACGGCATCGCGGCGGTGCTCCTGGACGAGGACCGGACTGCCTACCTCGGCGGGCTGTTCGTCCATACCGTCGTGGCGTCCCTGGATTGGGACGGACTGCTCGAGTTCTTTCGGTCGGGCGTTCCCGTGGCCACCCGCCCGGATCGGTATCGGGCCACCATCGAGCGGGTCACCCAGCAGGACATCGCGATCTTCTTTACCGAGGCGCTGGCGGCGCTACCGAACCTCGTGGCCGCGCTCGCCCGCGGAGGCCGCGTGCTCGACGTCCACTGCGGGGGCGGTCGCTGGCTGGTGGCGATGGCGCAGCGATTCCCGAACCTCCGGCTCGTCGGCATCGAGGCGGAGCCGGATTCGCGAGCAAGGGCTCGTGTCCTGATCGACTCCGCCGGCCTCGCGGAGCGGATTCTGATCGAGGCCGTGGAGCGGTCCGAGGTCACCCCGCCGGGTCGGTTCGATCTGGCCTACTACCAATACGCGCTGCATGCCCTGCCCGACCCGGCGGCGTCGCTGCGGGCCTCATGGGAGGCGCTGGATCCGGACGGCTGGCTGCTCGTTCTCGACTGGCTCCTGCCGACCGACATGGACGAACTGCACTCGATCCACGGCGAGCTCATCGCCGGCGTTCACCTCGACGAGGTCTTCATGGGCGCCGGGTTGCACGAGCTGGCGACGTATCGCGCCTGGTTCGTGGCCGCGGGCACGCCTGAACCGGACGTGATCGAACTTCCATCAGGAGCCACGCTTTTCGCCCTCCATCGCCCGCCGACGCGCTGATCCCGGCTCGCGTGCTGCCGCCTCTCCGTATCGATAGTGCCCTGGGGCGCCGCCTCGCGGCCCATGAGGCGCTCGTGCACGCTCGTGCCGGGCGCGAGGTCCGAGACCTCGGCGATGCGATCCTGCTCTACGATCCAGCGGATGCCGAGCCGTTCTGGAACCGGGTCATGGCTCCCGGTTGGCCGGATGAGGCCGTCGCGTTCGAACGCCGCGTCGACGAGATTGTCACGTTGTTCTCCACTCTCGGCCGACTTCCGCACGTCCGAACCCTGCCGATCGAGAGCAGACCAGGCGAGACAGCGTCTCGCCTGATCGTGGCCGGATTTCGGCCGGTCGGCCACGATCGAGCCATGGCGCTGACGGACAGCGGCCCGGCCGTGGCTCTCGCCCGGACGCTCACTGCTCGGCCCAATCTCCGCGTCGAGCACGTCGGTGCCGCCGCCGCGTCCCGGGCGATGGACGTCGCACGCGTGCTTGTCGAGGCGTTCGACGTGGAGACCGATCGGATCCCCGCGCTGGCCGCCGAATCGCTGGCCGCGGCGCGACGACCAGGAGGTGCCGCCCTGCTCCTGCTCGACGGAGACCGACCAGTGGCGGCCGCCCGCCGGGTCACGATCGGCGGCGCCACGTATCTCTCCTCGATCGGGACGCCGCCTTCCAACCGTGGCCTCGGATACGCCTCGCTGCTGACCGCCATCGCGATCACCGAGGCGCTCGCGCTGGGGACGAACCTCATCCACCTGCTGGCCGACGCAGGCAGAGATCGGGCCGTCCGTCTCTACACTCGTCTTGGGTTCGAAGTCGTCGGCGAGCCCATCGCGGACCTGCTGCTCCGGTAGCCATGACGAGCGAGCCGGCCCGAATCGGCGCTACCATCGGGCCATGACCGATGGACCCGGACCCGTCCTGCGCCCGGCGACCGCCGATGATGCGGAACGCATCGCCGCGCTCTTCACCGACGAGGGATATCCCGTCGCCCCATCTGTCATCTCCGCCCGCCTGGCGCGCTTCAGCGGCGATGCTTCCCGCGTCATCGTGGCGGATGCCGACGGCGTGGTGATCGGGTTCGTTGCCCTCCACACGGTCCCCCGGTTTGAGCATGACGATGTCGCGATCCGGATCCTCGCGCTGGTCGTGGATGCCGGTGCGCGCGCTCGTGGAGTCGGTCGTCGCCTGATCGCCGAGACCGAGCGGATCGCGGTCGAGGTCGGCGCCGCCTTCGTTGAAGTCACCGCCGGCCACCATCGACCCGATGCGCGCCGCCTGTACGAATCGCTTGGCTACGATTCAGCGCTGACGGCCTACCTGCGCAAGCGGCTTTGAGGGACGTCCTGGGGTCGCGCCCGTAACGAGGGTCGCGCCCACAAGCTGCCGTTCACGTATCTGTCCGACGGCCTTCCGCTGGACCTGAGCGAGCGTCTGGGATCGTCACCGCACCCTCGGTTCGGCTCCAGCGTTCCAGGTGCACGATCTCGTCCAATGGGCGGCGTCCGCCGGCGGCCAGCGGGCGTGTCAGGTCGGTCGGGTCCAGGGGATAGCCGAGCGAGAGCAGGTACTCGCAGGTCATCCCGTCCGGAAGAGCCAGGAGTTCAGTCACGAGCGCGGCGTCGTAGACCGTTGCGGGACAACTGCCGATCCCGAGCGACCACGCGGCGAGGATCATGTTCTGGGCCGCAAGTCCGAGGTCCCACATCAGGGACAGGGACTGCGGTGGGCGCCGGGGGTCGGGAGTCACGAGCGCGACGGCGGCAGCCGCGCCGGCCAGGTGCCCTGCAAACGCCCCGACGGACGCGAGCCGACCCAACTGATCCCGATCCGTGATCGCGATGAACGCCCAGCGCTGCCGGTTCTTGGAGCTGCTCGCTCGTCGGCCCGCGTTGAGAATCGCCTCGAGGTGCTCCGGCTCGAGCGGCTCAGCTTGGAACTTCCGGACTACCCGAAGGCCGGCGATCGCCGTCCGAACGTCCACGTTCAGGCCGCCGCCCCGTCGTTTCCCAGCGCCGAGGACGCGTGCTCCTGCTCGTCGGGACGCCGTGCGTCAACGGTCTCGGCCAGTGCCGCCGCGACGTCTGGCTCGAGCGGCCCGTTGAACACGACCGAGAGGAAGCGCGCGATCGTGCCGCGATAGGCCGGGAACTCGTA
>JBKKBB010000105.1:0-18592 GCA_046714395.1 Candidatus Limnocylindrales bacterium
TACATCGACGGCGCCTTCGCCGGCATCGTCAACACCAACCGCTCCAGCGCGGCCGCGCGGCTGATCGTCTTCAGCAGGACCTGGCCGACCTCGGCGCAGCGGACGATCGAGATCCGCGCCCTGGGAACGGCGGGCAGTCCGCGTGTAGATCTGGACGCCTTCGTCGTGCTCACGCCGGTAGCGGGCGTCACGCCGACGTCGTCTCCTTCGCCCGCACCGACACCCGCGCCCTCCCCGACCCCTGCCCCGACCCCGCCAGCCGTCGCCGGCGTCGTGCTCGTCGGGGCCGGCGACATCGCCTCATGCGGCCTCACCGCGGACAGCGCGACGGCGAAGGTGGTGGCGGGCGTCGCCGGGACCGTCTTCACCGCCGGTGACAACGCCTACGAGCTTGGAACCGCCGCCGAGTTCCGCGACTGCTACGGCCCGACATGGGGCGCGTTCCGCGACCGGACAAACCCGGCTCCGGGCAACCACGACTACGGGGCGTCGGGGGCGGCGGGCTACTTCGACTACTTTGGTGCGCGGGCAGGCCCGAACGGTGCCGGCTGGTACGCCTATGACCTCGGCGACTGGCGGGTCTACGCCCTGAACTCGAATTGCACGAAGGTCGGCTGCATCGTTGGGTCGGAACAGGAGCAGTGGCTGCGCGCCGACATGGCGACCAATCCCCGCGCCTGCGTCCTGGCCTACTGGCACCACCCGCGCTTCAGCTCCGGACAGCACGGCAACGACACGAGCGTCACGCCGTTGTGGAACGCGCTCTACGACGCCGGCGCGGAAGTCGTCATCAACGGCCACGATCACGACTACGAGCGCTTCGCGCCCCAGACCCCGGCCGGCGCGGCCGACCCGGCAAGGGGCATCCGCGAATTCGTGGTCGGCACCGGCGGAGCGAGCCTGCGCAGCTTCTCGACCATCCGCGCCAACAGCGAGGTCCGCAACAGCACCACGTTCGGCGTCCTCAAGCTGACGCTGTCCTCGGGCAGCTACACGTGGCAGTTCGTTCCGGCGGGGAGTGGCACGTTCACAGACTCGGGCAGCGGGACTTGCCGCTGACAGGTCCCCGCGCTCGATCGCGAACCAGCTCGTACCGCACGCCGTCGGCGGCCCGAGCTGGTAACGCCGGTCAGGCGGTGCCGTTACATCGGCCTGACGGCCGTTCTACAACCGGACGCTCGGGGGGCGGTCCCGATCGAACATGTGGACGGTGTCCACGAAGCGGACGGTCTTGGTCTGGTAGGCCATTACCAGCGAGTGGGTTCGGGCACCGCCGCCGAAGAACCGGACGCCCTCGAGCAGGTCGCCGCTCGTCACGCCAGTGGCGGCGAAGACGAGGTTATCGCCCGAGGCGAGATCCTCGGTGCGGTACACGCGAGTCTCGTCCCCATGGCCCATCAGCGTGCCTCGCTCGCGTTCCTCGTCGTTCCGGTAGCGGAACCGCGCCTGGATCTCCCCACCCAGACAGCGCAGGGCCGCCGCCGTGATCACACCCTCGGGAGCTCCGCCGATCCCCATGACCGCGTGAACGCCGGTTCCCTGGACCGCGCAGCTGATGGCCGCGGACAAGTCCCCGTCGGAGATCAGCTTGATGCGCGCACCGGTCGTGCGGACCTCGGCGATCAGCGCCTCGTGGCGCGGCCGGTCGAGGATGATGACCGTGATGTCGCCGGGTTTCCGGCGGAGCACTTCCGCGATACGGTGGACGTTCTCGGTGGGCGACGCGGTGATGTCGACGTGACCGGCGACGAGCGGTCCGACGCACAGCTTCTCGAGGTACGTGTCAGGGGCGTGGACGAGCCCGCCTCGCTCGGAGGCGGCCAGGACGGTGATCGCGTTGGCGGATCCGGTCGCAACGAGGTTCGTGCCCTCGAGCGGATCAACGGCGATGTCGATCTCGGGCGCCGAGCCATCCGCGACCGCAGCGCCCACTCGTTCGCCGATGTAGAGCATCGGGGCCTTGTCCCGCTCCCCCTCGCCAATGACGATCGTGCCGGCCATCTGGATCTCGTCCATGGCCGCTCGCATCGCCTCGGTCGCGAGGCGGTCTGCCTCATCCCGCTCGCCGCGACCCATGAGGCGAGCGGAAGCGATTGCCGCCGCCTCGGTGACCCGAACCATCTCGAGCGCGAGGAGTTGCTCCATGTCGATCCCCAGTTGCGGGCCGGTATTCCCGGCCGGGTCAGTGCCGGAAGTGGCGGCGCCCGGTGAAGACCATGGCGAGGTGGTGGCGATCGGCCACCTCGATGGCCATCTCGTCCCGGATCGATCCACCGGGCTGGATGATCGCCGTCACCCCGGATTGGGCGGCCTGCTGAATGCCGTCCGGGAACGGGAAGTAGGCGTCGCTGGCCATCACGCTGAGGCGGGCCCGGTCGCCGGCTCGGCGCAGCGCGATCTCCACGGACACCTGTCGACTGGCCTGCCCAGCCCCGATCCCAACCGTGGCCGCGTTCTTGGCCAGGACGATGGCGTTGGAGCGGACATGCCGAACGGCGCGCCAGGCGAAGAGCAGGTCGGTGAGCTCCTCGAGCGTCGGGCGTCGCTTCGTGACGACCTGGAGTTGGCTTCGATCCAAACCCAGTGTGTCGAGGGTCTCGACGAGCAGCCCGCCGCCGACGCGCTTGAAATCGAGGTTGGCGATCCCGTAGTCGCGCATCCCCTCGGTCGGGTCAGGCGGGACGGCCAGGATCTCGAGCCCGACCTTCTGGCGAAGGATCCCGAGCGCCGCTCGATCGAAGCCCGGCGCCACGACGGCCTCGTAGGAATTCTGGGCGATGGCCCGCGCGGTTGGGCCGTCCAGCTGGCGATTCACGCCGACGATCCCGCCGAACGATGCGACCGGATCCGTCTCGAGGGCGCTCCGATAGGCATCCACGAGCTCATCCGCCGAGGCGATCCCGACTGGATCGGTGTGCTTGGCGATCACGACGGTGGGCCCGGTGTAATCCATCGCCGCGCGGTACGCCGCGTCCAGATCGAGGAGGTTGTTGAACGAAGGCCGCTCGCCGTGCAGCTGCGTGCTGTCGGCGAGCGTTCCCGAGCGATGCGTCGTCTCCCGGTAGAACGCCGCCGACTGATGCGGATTCTCGCCGTGCCGAAGGTCGGTGACCTTCTCGAGGACCATCGCCAGGCGCCGCGGAAAGGTCGTCCCGGAGACCTGGTTGAGATAGGCCGCAATCTCGGCGTGGTAGGCGGCCACCGTCCCGAATGCCTCGGCCGCGAGTTGCGCGCGAAATTCCGGGCTGACAAGCCCGCGCTCTCGAAGCTCGGCGATCACCCGCGGATAGTGCTCGGCGCTGGCGACCGCGGCGACGCCCGCGGCGTTCCTCGCCGCGGCCCCGAGCAGGGCCGCGCCGCCAACGTCGATCATCTCGATCGCCCGCTCGATCCCCACCAGGCTTCGGCCGATCTCCGCCCCGAATGGCTTCACGTTCACCACGACCAGATCGATCGTGCCGATGCCGTGGTCCGCCAGCTCCGCGAGCTGCTCTGGCTTGTCACGGCGAGCCAGGATCCCGGCGTAGACGGCCGGATGGAACGTCTTGACCTGGCCCTCGAGCATGGCGGGGGCACCGGTCAGGTCGGCAATCGGGGCCACCTCGATGCCGTCCGCAGCGAGATGCTCGCGCGTTCCGTCCGTCGCGAACAGCTCGACGCCGAGGGACTGCAGGTCACGCGCGAAGGTCGAGATGCCGTCGCGCGTGGCGACTGACAGCAGGGCTCGCAAGCGTCCTCCTCCATCCATCGTCTGCCGGCCGCGCGACTCGGGCCGAGTATACCCGCGAGCCATGGCATACTCCACGCTCGACCAGCCGACCGCCGCTCGTGCGGTTCGATGACATGGAGACACCGTGACGCTCCCGCCCTGGGAATACCTCTGGCTGCCCTTCACGCGAAATCTGTTTCCCGACCTGTTCGACGCGGTCTGGATTGGATCGCTCGTATTGCTCGTCGCGCTCATCGTCCTGTACAACGTGCGGACCCGCGCGCTGCACCGTCACCGCCTGTACACGGACATGTGGGAATGGCTCCTGTGGACCGGCCTGATCACCTTCCTGCTGCTGGTCATGGGGGCGGTCTTCATGTTCGATTTCGCGGTCGTCCTGGTCATCGGAGTCAGCGGGCTGGCCACGCTGGCCTGGGTTCGCTTCCGACGCTATCCACCACGGTTCGCGGCGTACGAGCAGCAGCTGGCCCGGCAGCGCTACCTGAGTCATCAGAAGTCGGCACGGCCCGAGGCCACCATCCGGTCCCGTGCCTCGCGCCGTCGTCGGCGCTGAGCCGACGCCCCGAACCAGCGGACAGCTCAGCTCGGCGTGATCTGCGATGCCGATCGAGATCCGGCGTTTCGGGGTAGGGTTCCGGCGGCCTGAGGGTCCGCCGGGCACGCACGGCTTGACCGGCCAGATCATCCATTCCGATGGGCGAGGCCTGATCTCCGAGCTGGCCTTCGCCCGTGATGGTGTCATCGTGCCGCACGACAACCCGAACACAAGCTGGTTCTGCGTGATCGAGGGCGGTGGCTGGGTCCAGGTGGGGGATGAGCGCCGGCGAGTCGCCGCGGGCGAGGCGATCCTGTGGCCGGCAAACGTGACCCACGCGGCCTGGGCGGACCACGTCGAGATGCGAGCGCTCGTGGTTGAGTTCGCGGGCTCGGACGACGCGGCGACTCCGCGACTCGAGGGGGCGGTCGGTCAGCTGGGAGCCGGTGGGCCCGGCGTCCGCACCGGCGCGGACGGCGGCGTCGCTCGCGGTGACGGACGGTTGGCCGAGCGGCCCGCCGATTCGGCTCGGTCGGACCGGACCCAGGGGGAGCCCCTGTGATCCCGGATGCGGGTTCTGCCTCGCTCTTGACCCAGGTTTTCGCCGGATGCTCCTGGCACCCGGCGCTGGGACCCGGCGCAACTGGCGCAGGCACGCGTCAGTCCTGACCGACGATGGCCCCGAGCTGGCCGAGGATCCGAGCGGTGGCGCCCCAGACCCGTAGACCCGTGGTCGGATACGCCCCGAAGCGGAGCCGAAAGCCCCGAATCTCGGTCTCAACGAGTTCGATCACCGCATCCGGGAGGAACGCCGCCAGCGGAACTCGGACGATCGCCTCGACCTCGTCCAGGGCCGGCCTGAGATCGGGGCGGTGGGTGGCGATCGCAAGTACCGGCGTCACGCGATAGTCCGAGATCGGGATCCAGAACGTCTCCAGCTCCCCGATGACGCGGACCCCAGCCGCGCTGGGATCGAGACCCACCTCCTCGACAGCCTCTCGCAAGGCCGCGGCCGAGCTGCTGGCGTCGCTCGGTTCTACCCGCCCGCCGGGTAGCGCGACATCGCCGGAGTGATGGCCGCCCCGGTCGACCCGGCGAATCAGGATCACCTCCGCCTCGGCGTCCGGGCGGTCGGATTCCGGGGCGATGAGGACGAGCACTGCCGCCGGTCGAGCCGACTCGGGCCCGAACAGGATCGCCGGCGTTCGCTGCTCCCCGGTGTCCAGGCGTTCGGGCATCAGGGCGTCCGGTGGCTGGGGCATCTCGGCCGGCAGCGCCACGAGACGGGCGACTGCCTCGGTAAATTTCAGTTGAGCAGGCCCTCGCCGTCCCGCGTCCGCGGCCCCGTCTCCGGGAGATCCAGGACCGATGCACGGCCCCGACGCCTGGTCCTGGCAGTGGCGTCGTCCGAACCTTCGCCGGCGCCGCGCGCATCGCGTCGGTCGGCCGCGTCCGCGACGACGGTGCCGCCCGATGACGAGAAGACCAGCGTGGTACCAACCGGATCAGCGTCCGCCACAACATGGTCGCCCGCCGTGAAGCGGCCCTCGATGAGCGCCCGCGCGAGCGGGTTTTCGACGAGACGCTGGATGGTCCGCTTGAGCGGCCGCGCCCCGAACGCCGGGTCGTGCCCTTCGCGCGCGATCAGGGCCCGCGCCGCCGCCGTTAACTCGAGCGTCAGGTCCTGCGTGGCCAGTCGCCGCGCCAGGTCCGCCAGGAGCAGATCGACGATCGCCACAAGATCCGTATCGGTGAGGGCGTGGAAGACGATCACCTCGTCCACCCGGTTCAGAAACTCGGGCCGGAACTGGAGACGCAGGGCCTCGCTGACCTCACCCTTCATCGCCTCGTACGTGCCGGCGACCTCGGCCCGGCCGGCGTACCCGGCGATGACCTGCGACCCGACGTTGCTGGTCATGATCACAACGGCGTTCTTGAAGTCCACCGTCCGGCCCTGGCCGTCGGTCAGGCGTCCGTCTTCGAGAACCTGGAGCAGGACGTTGAACACGTCCGGATGCGCCTTCTCGATCTCGTCAAGAAGGATCACCTGGTACGGCCGGCGCCGAACCGCCTCCGTAAGCTGGCCGCCCTCCTCGTAGCCGACGTAGCCGGGCGGCGCTCCCACGAGGCGCGAGACGGTGAATTTCTCCATGTATTCGCTCATGTCGATCCGGACCATAGCGGCCTCGTCATCGAACAGGAACGCCGCCAGCGCGCGGGCCAGCTCGGTCTTGCCGACGCCGGTCGGTCCGAGGAACAGGAAGGACCCGATCGGCCGGCGTGGGTCCTTGAGTCCGGCCCGGGCGCGCCGGACGGCGTCGGCAACGGCCGCGATTGCCTCGTCCTGGCCGACGACACGGTCGTGGAGGCGCTCCTCCATCTGGATCAGCTTGGCCGTCTCGCCTTCCATCAGCTTGGTGACGGGGATCCCCGTCCAGGCCGCCACGATTTCGGCGATGTCGTCCGCGCCGACCTCCTCCTTGAGCAGCGCGCCGGGACCCTGGAGGGCGGCGATGGCCGCATCCTGTTCCGCGAGGCGCTCGGTCAGCTCCCGCAGGGTTCCGTACTTCAGCTGGGCGGCCCGTTCGTAGTCCGCCTCCCGCTCGGCCTGCTCGATCCGGACCTGGAGCTGCTCCAGCTCCGACTTGGTCGCCCGAACGGCCGAGATCGCCGACTTCTCCGCCTCCCAGCGCTGCTTCATGGCGCCGGCCTCCTCGCCGATCTCGCCGAGTTCCTGCTCGAGCGCCGTAAGGCGCGTCTTGGACGCGTCGTCGGGCTCCTTGCGGAGCGCCTCGCGCTCGATCTCGAGCTGGATCCGGCGTCGCTCGAGCTCGTCGAGCTCGACGGGCATCGAATCGATCTCCATCCGGAGCCGCGACGCAGATTCGTCCACGAGGTCGATCGCCTTGTCGGGGAGGAAGCGCTCGGTGATGTAGCGGTTGGACAGCGTCGCCGCGGCGACGAGTGCCGAATCCGTGATCCGGACCCCGTGGTGCACTTCGTATCGTTCACGCAGGCCACGCAGGATCGAAATCGTCTCCTCGACGGTCGGCTGATCGACCACGACCGGCTGGAAGCGGCGCTCGAGGGCCGCGTCCTTCTCGATGTGCTTGCGATATTCGTCCAGCGTCGTCGCACCGATCGTGTGCAGCTCACCCCGGGCGAGCATCGGCTTGAGCAGGTTCGACGCGTCCATGGCGCCCTCGGCGGCACCCACTCCGACCACGGTGTGGAGTTCGTCGATAAACAGGATGACCCGTCCCTCCGCGTCCTTGATCTCCTTGAGGACGGCCTTCAGACGCTCCTCGAACTCGCCGCGGAACTTGGCTCCGGCGATCAGCGCGCCGAGATCGAGCGAGACGACGCGCTTGTCCTTGAGGGTCTCGGGCACGTCGCCCCGGACGATCCGCTGGGCGAGGCCTTCGGCGATGGCCGTCTTGCCGACGCCCGGCTCCCCGATCAGGACCGGGTTGTTCTTCGTCCGCCGGGACAGGACCTGCATGACCCGCCGGATCTCCTCGTCGCGGCCGATGACCGGGTCGAGCTTTCCGGCCCGGGCTTCTGCCGTGAGGTCGCGGCCGTACTTCTCGAGCGCCTGGTACGTGGCCTCGGGATTCGGAGACGTCACGCGCTGTCCGCCGCGGACCGAGGCCAGGGCGCCGAGGATGGCCTCGCGACCGGCAGCATGCTTGTCGAGCAACTTCTGGCCTTCCCCGCCGACCTCGGCCGCGCCGAGCAGGAGATGCTCGGTCGAGGTGTACTCATCCCCGAGCCGACGCGCCTCTTCCTGCGCCCGGTCCACGACGCGCTTGGCGCGCGGATCGAGGTTCAGGGAGCCGCCGCGGATCTTGGCCCGCCGCGCGAGGATGGCCGCCAGCTCGCCGCGGAATGAAGGCAGGTCCACGCCGAGGCGGCGCAGGGTCTCGGCGGGCACCCCGTCGTCCGGCTCGACGAGCGCGCTGAGCAGGTGCTCTGCGTCCAGAACTGGGCTCTCCAGCCGCTCCGCGAGTTGCTGAGCGGCGATGATGGCCTCCTGGGCCTTCTGGGTGAATCGATCGAGCTGCATACCTTGGTCTCGCGTCTACGCCAGGTGGATTGGCTGATCAGGTACGAGGCGTCGGCTGGTCGACGAGATCGAGGAACCGTTCGGCCGCCGCCGCCGCCTCCTCGGTCAGCGCTTTCGGAAGAAGGACCCGGATCCGAACGTACAGGTCTCCGGGGCCGTCGCCCTTCAGCCGGGGCATGCCCTGTCCGGTCAGGCGAAACGACTTCCCGGTCTGGGTGGCCGGTGGCAGCGTGAGCAGGACGCGGCCCTTGAGCGTCGGGACGTGGACCTCACCGCCGAGGAGCGCTTCACGCAGCGTGACCGAGACTTCCCGCTCGAGATCGGCACCGCGACGGCTGAGCACGGCGTGCGGCGCTACCTTGATCAGCACGATCAGGTCGCGGCCATCGGGCCCCTTGCCGGTCAGGCGCACCTTGCTGCCGGAGTCAACGCCGCGCGGGATCGACACCTCGAGGCGGCGACCGTCGACTTCCACGATGCGGCTGGAACCGTGGAATGCTTCCTCAAGCGTGATCTCGGCGACGGCCTCGACCGGCCGGAGGATCGCTCGAGGCCCATCGCCGCCGTGCGCTCCCCGGGCGCCGCCGCCGGCACTTCCGAAGAGCATCTCGAAGAAGTCGCTGAAGCCCCCGGTCCCGCCGGCGCCCGGCGATCCGGTTCGGAATTCGTAGCGGACGTTGGCACCCCCGGGGCCGGCGGCTCCGCCTGCGTCGGCGTACCGCGCGAAGGGTCCGCCCGGCCCAAACGGATCGCCGGCCGCCCCCGCTCCCGGGCCACTCGGGCCACCCCCAGCGCCGGCCTTCGCGGTTCGTTCGTAGGCGGCCCAGTCCTTGCCGAAACGGTCGTACTTCGTGCGCTTGTCGGGGTCCGACAGGACCTCGTTCGCCTCGTTGACGTCCTTGAACCGACGCTCGGAGGCCTTGTCACCCTGCTTCCGGTCCGGGTGATGCTCGCGGGCAAGCTTGCGGAACGCCTTCTTGATCTCGGCGGCCGTGGCCGTCCGAGGCACGCCCAGCGTCTGGTAGTAGTCGCGGACGTCCATCGTCAGATCCCGGAGGCACCGTCGCGCCCCGGGGATGTGCCCCGAGGCGCCTGGTAGATGGCCATCTGGTCCGGAATGGTCGCCGTCAGACGACGACGGCCGGCTGGTCCGCCGGCGGGAAGGTCGGGCGCGGAATCGTTCCAGTTCCCGGCTGGCCGCCCGAGCCCGACGTGCCCGCCGGTGCGGCGAGCGCCTTCGGGCGACGTCGGAGCGCCGCCTCGAGCACCTGATCCATCGAATCCGCCATGACGAGCTTGATCGACTTGCGGATCTCGTCCGGGATTTCCCCAAGATCCTTGGCGTTCTTCCTCGGCAGGATGACCACCTTCGCCCCGGAGAGATGCGCGGCGAGGATCTTGCTCTTCAACCCGCCGATCGGCAGCACACGCCCGCGCAGGGTGATCTCGCCGGTCATGGCTACGTCCTTGCGGACGGGGATGCCGGTCAGCGCCGAGACGATTGCCGTGGCCATCGTCACGCCGGCCGAAGGGCCGTCCTTGGGGATGGCGCCCGCCGGAACATGGATATGGAGGGTGTGCTTCTCGAAGATCTCGCGCGGAATGCCGAGTTCGGCTGCATGCGCTCGTGTCCAGGACAGGCCGGCCCGGGCCGACTCGCGCATGACCTCGCCCAGCTGGCCGGTCAGGATGAAGTCCTCCTTGCCTTCCATCTTGGTGACTTCGACGGCGACGATATCGCCCCCGACTTCCGTCACCACGAGCCCCGTGGCGGCGCCGGTCTGGTCCTCGGATTCGAGCTCGCCGTACTCGAACCGCGGCGGCCCGAGGTACAGATTGAGCTTCTTTCGATCCACCACCGTGCGGCTCTTGCGTCCCTCGGCGACGGTCCGGGCAACCTTGCGCATGACGTTGGCGATCTCACGCTCGAGATTTCTGACGCCGGCCTCATGGGTATAGGACATGACCAGTTCGATCATCGCCTCGTCGGTGATCTCGATGTGCTTCGGCCGGAGGCCGTGATTGTTCATCTGCTTGGGGACCAGGAAGCGCTTCCCGATCTCGACCTTTTCCCGCTGCGTGTAGCCCGGCAGCTGGACGACCTCCATGCGATCGCGGAGTGCCGCCGGGATCGGATCGATCAGGTTGCCGGTCGCGATGAACATGACCTTGGACAGGTCGAAGGGAACCTCGAGATAGTTGTCCTGGAACGTGTTGTTCTGCTCAGGATCGAGGACTTCGAGCAAGGCGGATGACGGATCACCGCGGAAGTCCATCCCGATCTTGTCGATCTCATCGAGCATGAAGACCGGGTTGTTGGTCCCGGCGGTCTTGATGTTCTGAATGATTCGACCGGGCAGCGCGCCGATATAGGTCCGGCGGTGCCCCCGGATCTCGGCTTCGTCGTGGATCCCGCCGAGGCTCATCCGGACGAACTTGCGACCCATGGCGCGGGCGACGCTCTTGCCGAGCGACGTCTTGCCCACGCCCGGCGGGCCAATCAGGGCCAGGATCGGACTTCGGATCGTGGACGCCAGGGAGCGGACGGCCAGGTACTCGAGGATCCGTTCCTTGACCTTGTCGAGGCCGTAGTGATCCTCCTCGAGGATCCGGGCAGCCTCCTTGATGTCGAGGAGATCCTCGGTCGACGTATTCCAGGGCAGTCCGACGAGCCAGTCGACATAGGTCCGGATGACGCCGACCTCGGGCGAGGCGGACGGGATCCGGCTCATCCGATCGACTTCCTTGAGTGCCCGGGCCTTGATCTCGTCGGGCATGCCGGCGCCCTCGACCTTCTCACGAAGCTCGTTGACGTCGGCCTGCTGGGGGTCGTCCTCGCCGAGCTCGCGCTGGATCGCCTTGAGCTGCTCGCGCAGGATGTACTCGCGCTGGGTCTTGTCCATCTCGGACTTGACCTCGGACTGGATCTTGCCCTTGAGCTCGAGGATCTCGATCTGGTGGGCAAGGAACGTGGAGACGAGCTTGAGCCGCGCCACGATGTCGACCGTCTCGAGGAGCTCCTGACGCTGCTCGGTCGACATGTCGGGGCTGTAGGCGGTCATGTCGGCCAGGAGGCCGGGCTCGGTGATGTTCTTGGCCGCGACGGCCGCCTCGGGCGGGACCGGGGCCCCGGCCTGGACGTATTGCTCGACCTGCGCCTGAACCGACTTCATCAGGGCCGAGATCTCGACGTTGGCCGGCGACGGGGACCCGAGTTCCTCGACCCGTGCCCGGATATAGGGCTCCGAACTGGCAAACCCATGTACGCGGATTCGCACCTGACCCTGGACGATGGCGCGAACCGTCCCGTCCTGCAGCTGGACGACCTGGGCGATCTTGGCCAGGGTGCCGACCTCGTAGAGCTCGGAGGGATCGCTGATCTCCTCCTGGTCCGCCTGGCGCTGGGTGACCAACGCGATCGGCGTACCGCTCTCGACCGCGGCGTTCAGGGCGGCGACGCTCTTGTCTCGGCCGACGGTGAGCGGCACGATCATCTCCGGGAAGATGACGGTCTCGCGCAGGGCGACGAGCGGCATTTCCTGAATATTCGGTTCGATCCGCTTGGACGGGCGCTTCGCCATCGAGATCTCCTATGTGGGTGGTGGCGGCTGGGTCGAGGTGAGTGGACGATGGGCCGTCCTCCGGCCCGCTTGCTCAGGCGCTGGAAGCTGCGGGTTCGGGCGCCTTCTCGGCCCCGTCGAGCGCGGCTTCGGCGGCTCTCGCCCCCTCGTCATACAGTCGTTCGAGGATCCTGGTTCCGAGTCGTTCCTCGAGCTCGAACAGGATTCTGACCCCCGCCAGGTTCACCCCGAGGTTCTGGGTGAGGTGGCGGATCCACATGACCCGGCGAATGTCCGTCTCCGAGTAGAGCCGGATATTGGTGGGGGTCCGTGCGGGGCAGACCAAGCCTGCGTCCTCGTAGATCCGGAGCGTCCTGGGGTGGACGCTCACGATGCTGGCCGCCACGCTGATGACGTAGACGGGTCGCTCGGGATCGCGAGGATCGGCTCGGCGGATGGTCACGCGCATTGCGACATCCTAGAAACCTGACAATGCCATTGTCAAGTCTCTGGTTGGTTGCGTTTTCTTGATTTCGAGCCCACACGGGCACTGCGACCTCGTCCACCGTCCCCGATGGCGCCGGCTGCAACGAGGATCAGGATGGTCTTGCCGCGCCTCGGCGCCGGCGATCGGCCTCGCCGCCGGCGATCGGCCTCGCCGGGCTGTTCGAACCGCTGTTCGAGCCGCTGCCGGAGCCCTGATCGTGGCGCTGGTCGACGCATCGACCATGCCACGAACATCGGGCAGTTCAGGTGCCGTTGACCGAGCCTCCGGCGTCGAGGGGTCGATGGATGGACCAATCGACGACCGAGCGGTCCAACTCGACGCGGGTGACGGTCTGTCGTTCGTCGGATGGTCGGTCCACGGACCACGACCGTCTCGTCACCGGTCCACGGACCACGCGCGTCTCGTCACGGGTGCAGCCACGCGCGTCTCGTCAGCCCGGGATCAGCGCCCCGTCCCGACCGCCTCCGAGTCGTGGCCGATCAGTTGCTCGTGGAGCGCCGCCGAGCACTCGTTCGGGCCGATCGCGATCACCTTGTCGCCGGCGGCGAGCTTCATGTCCGGCAGCAACGGGGTCGCGACGCCGTCACGAACCACCGCGAAGAGCGAACAGTTGGCCGGCATCGTGAGCTCGCCGGGGGAGCGCCCGATGGCCGGCGAGCCCTCCTGCAGGTGTGCCTCGATGATCTCCAGCTCTCCCTCACCGAGCGCGGCGAGGTGGAGCAGCTCGTGAACCGGGATATCCTGCTCGATGGCGCTCAGGATCATCCGGGTCGGGCTGATGATTTCGTCCACGCCGAGGTGCCGGAACAGGTCCTCGTTCTTCGGGTTGTTGACCCTCGCGATCGTGCGCGGCACGTCGAAGTGATGCTTGGCCATCTGGCAGATGACGAGGTTGTCCTCGTCGTCGCCGGTGACCGCCGCGACGATGTCGGCTCGAGCACAACCGGCCTCTCCCAGGTACTTGCCCTCGCAGCCATCGTGGGCGACTACGATCGAGCCGATCTCGTCGGCAATCTGGTCCGCCCGGGCGCGGTCCTTCTCCATGAGCACGACCTCATGGCTATTCTCGACCAGCTCCTTGGCCAGGTAATAGCCGACCTTGCCACCGCCGACGACCAGCACGAACATGACTCAAGCCTCCTGGCCGGCGACGCCGGCGTCGATGTGCTCGGCCAACGGCGTGTGCTCGCCGGCACCGTGGTGCGATGACGTCGGCGCGATGATCGCGGGGAGCCCCAGGGATCCAAGTCCCAGGTAGGCGCTGATGGCATCCGCCTGCATCGTGGTGCGGCAGACCGTGGCAATGCCGAGTTCGGCATAGGCCGCCGCCCGGACTGGATCGTTGATCTTGGCCACGACCTTGACGATCCCCAACTTCTCGGCGGCCACCTGCGTAGCCATCACGTTCCTGTTGTCTCCTTCCGTCAGGGCGAGGAACACGTCCGCGCCCTCGGCCCCGGCGCGTCGCAGGGTGTCCTCATCGGTCCCGTCGCCGCGGACGGCATTGCCTCGAAACTCCTGCGGCAGGCGATCGAACGCGCTGGTCTTGAGGTCGAGCACGATGACCTCGTGGCCGCCGGCGTCGTAGGCCTCGGCCAGCACAGCTCCCACCCGGCCGGCCCCGACGATGACGATCTTCACAATGCTTCCTCGGTGATTGGTTCCCGCACCACCCACACGGCGCACGGGGCATTCTTCAGGACGTAGGGAATGGTTCGACCGATGGCGAAATCGCCGCCAAAGCGCTTCCGGTAGGGCAGGCTCAGCACCAGCAGGTCTGCCGCCCGTTCGATGGCTTCATCGACCAGCGCCGCGCCGACTTCCCGGGCCTGCAACAGGACCGGCTCGAGGCGCACCTTCGACCGCTCGGCCGTGGCCTCGGCGAGATCGAGGATCCGCTGGGCCTGTTCGGATTGACCGGCGACGTCGGCGTCCAGTGGTTGCGCCCAGCCGACCTCCACGACGTGGACGGCCGCGAGGTCTGCCTTGATCGGCCGAGCGAGCTCGGCGACGAGCTGGACGACGCGGGCGTCGCCGCTGCCCCCGGCGAGGGCGATCACCGCGCGCTGGAAGACGAGTGGAGGGGTTTCGGACACCGGTCTGGTCGACTGCCCTGGCTGCATCCGGGACGGCGGGTCCCGCTGAATCCGGACCCGGGGAGCGGGTCGCTCGCGGCGGTCAAGATACCACCGTGGCCGCCCGCCGCCGCCAGATGTCCCTCCCGAACCGAGCGACCGGTCAGTGATCGCGGCGGAACGGGACGTCGGCGACGACGGTGTGTTCGCGACCAACCATCGCCGACTTGAGCCGTTTGGCGGTCTGGTTGTACAGCAGCCGGTCCCACCAGTGCTTCGCCGCGTACTCCGGCAGGACGACGATCGTGACCGGTGCCGGGCGATCGGGCGGCCACGAGTCGGCCAGGACATCGAGGTAGGCGACGATCGGTTCAACGATCGCCCGGTAGGGCGATTCCACGATGACCAGCGGAACGCCCGGGATCTGACGTTCCCAGCGCCGCAACATCGCCTCGGCCTCGTCGGGATCGACCGTCACGTAGACCGCCCGCACGTCGCTGGCGATGGTCCGCGCGAACGTCACCGCCTGGACGACCGCGCGGTTGATTCCATTCACGGGAACCACCACGCGCTGCTCCCGATTCGGCCCCGCGAAGACTGCGTCGTCGCCAACCTGCAATTCGGTCGACTGCTTCTCGTATTGACGACGAATGAACAGCATGATCAGGACGAGGACGGGGATGAGCACGAGAACGATCAGGGAGGCAGGGGCCTTGGCGACGGCCACGACGACGGCCACGACCGCCGTCAGGACGCACCCGAAGGCGTTGATCGCGAGGCGGCGTTGCCAGCCATCGGGCCGCTCGCGGAGCCAGTGCCGGATCATCCCCGCCTGGCTGATCGTGAAGTCGATGAACACGCCGATGGCGTAGAGCGGGATCAGCAGGTGGGTCTCGCCGTTGAACAGGACGATCAGGCCCGACGCCACGACCGCCAGAACAATGATCCCATAGGAGAAAGCAAGCCGATCCCCACGAAGGCCGAACTGGCGCGGCATGTGCGAATCCCCGGCAAGGATCGCCAGCAGCCGCGGGAATGCGTTGAAGCTCGTGTTCGCCGCCAGGAACAGCAACAGCGCCGTGAAGGTCTGGAAGAGGTAGAACGCAATCGAGCCCTCCCCGTAGACGCGCCCGGCGACCTGGCTGATGACCGTCCGCTGCTCGGGCAACTCGAGGTGGGTGATCCCGAAGTTCACGGCCAGAAAGGTGATCCCGATGAACAGCACGCCGAGGAGGACGGCCATGACCCCGAGCGTGGCCGCAGCATTCCTGGCTTCGGGTGGCTGGAACGCCGGCACGCCGGTGGCAATCGCCTCCGTTCCAGTCAAGGCGACGGCGCCGGCGGCAAATGCCCGCAGGAGCAGCAGGATGCCGACCTGTTCGGGGATCTTGCCTGCCTGCTCGACGATCTGAGGCGCGAACTCCGCCTGCTCGCCCCCGACGATGATCCGGAAGGTTCCGATGGCGATCATCAGCAGCGCCGAACCTACAAACAGATAGGTCGGGATGGCAAAAATGTTCCCGGCCTCGCGCAGGCCGCGCAGGTTGCCGATCGTGATCACGGCAACCCCGAGGACCCCGATGATCACGCGCTCGTCGGCGAGCTCGGGGACCGCCGAGATGATCTGCTCCACGGCGGACGTCGTGGAGACTGCCACGGTCATCACGTAGTCGATCAGGAGGGCGGACGCGGCGATGAGCGAGGCGTTCCGTCCGAAGTTCCGCTTCGAGACGGAGTACGACCCGCCGCCGGTGGGATACGCCAGGCAGACCTGCCGATAGCTGATCGCCACGGCCACGAGCAGGACCGCGATGGCGATGGACACCTCGAGACCCAGCACGAGCGCGGCCGCACCGCCGAGGATCAGGACCCGGAGGATTTCCTCGGTGGCATACGCGGACGACGAGATCGCGTCCGAGCTGAAGATCGCGAGCGCCTTCTTCTTGCTCAAGCGCTCGCCGAGCTCCTCGTCGGAGGCGAGCGGTCGCCCGAGAAACACGCGTCGGACCGCGGCAAAGGCCTGCCCGATGCCCGTCGTGGGGGTGCTCGCGGCCACCTTGGCGGTCATGACGCCCTTGCCGCTCCAGCGGAAGTAGGCGGCGTGCGGGCGATCAACCCGAATGCGTCGATCTCCGAGCTTGCGACCGCGGAGCGGCTGTCGGCCTCCGATCATCGGGCGAGGGGCCTCACAGTCCGACGGCCAGGCGCGACGAGAGGTGTGCCGGCAGGCCCGCGGCGCGCATCGCCGCCTGCACCGGCTCCACGTCGTATGGAACGCGGTACCAGGAAATCGTATCCAGTTCCGTGTCGAAGATCAGGTATGACGCCCGTGGGTCACCATCTCTCGGCTGACCGACGCTGCCTGGGTTCGCGAGCACGCGCCGGCCTCGAACCTCAAGCACCGAGCCATGCCCGGGACTCAGCACCTCGATCGATCCATCCTCCTCGATCCAGGCCATCGGCAGGTGGGTGTGCCCGTGCAGTCCGATGCGCGCCTCCATGGCATCGAGGTTCGCGCGGGCAACCGGAACGGACGTCACGTATTCCCACATGGGATCGCGCGGGCTTCCGTGTACGAGGGCACAGTCACCGACCGTCATGGTCAGCGGCAGGGCGGCGAGCCAGGTCTTCGATTGTTCGTTGACTGTGTCCCGCGTCCACTCCATGGCCCGTCGGGCGTCGAGGTTGAACCACTCGATCCCCGAACCGCCCAGCGCCGCGGCGTCATGGTTTCCCTGCACACCTGCGGCTCCCACTTCATGCAACCGCGCAATCACCGCATCGGGGTCGGGACCGTAGCCGACGACATCGCCGAGGTGCCAGAAACGATCAACGCTGTCGGCTGCCTGGATGACGGCTTCGAGGGCTGCCAGATTCGCGTGGACGTCTGAAAACACGGCGACTCGCATGGCCTGCCAGCGTAGCAGGACGCGCCCTCAGATTGGCCGGCCTCGCCGGGTGGCCGGATCACGGGGATAGCCCGCTGGAGTTGGCCCCTCCTTGCCAATCACGACGACGCCGTGCCCGCCGAGTTCTGCGGCCCGTCCAAGATCGTCGGGGTGCGGCCGCCAGGCTGGCGCGGAACCGCCGAGCTGATGGGCGACGCGAGCTGCAGCGGCAAGCTCGAGGGTGAGGTCGCCCCGCTTCCAGGCGACGAGACGGCCCCCGGGAGCAAGCAGCGGCAGGGCCAACTCGACGAGGTCGGCCAGCCTGCCCACGGCCCGAGCCGTGACCACGTCCCAGCCTCCGGGCGCGAGGGTCTCGGCGCGGGCGCACAGCACCGCCACGCGCGCGCCCAGACCGGTGATCTCCACGGCGGCCGTCAGGAACCGCGCCTTCTTGCCGACCGAATCGACCAGGGTCACTCGTGCCGAGGGCAATGTTGCGGCGACGGGCAGGCCAGGGAATCCACCGCCACTCCCAAGATCAAGGACGGTCGCATGATGACCCTCGAGGAGAACCGCCACGCCGGCCAGGCTGTCCGCCACGTGCAGCCTCGCCACGGCGCCCGGCTCCGTGATGGCGGTCAGGTTCATGGCCTGATTCCAGACGAGCAGCAGGCGAACGTGGTCCTCGATGGCGCGAATCCCTGCGGCGCTGACGTTCACCCCCGAAGTGGCCAGGGCCGCCAGCGCAGGCCCGAGGGCGCGCTGGAACTCGGAGGAGAGGGCCGGCAGTTCGTCGACGCGCCTCGGGAGCGGCGCTCGCTGGATGTTCAGGCGTCCCTCCCCGGGAAGGGGAGGTCCGCCGCCACGAGGGCCGCCCCCGGCGACGACGTTCGTTGCGCAGCCGCGGCTTCGGTCTGTCGTCCCGTGCTCAGTTCGCGGCCGGGTTTCCCCATGCCCCTCGCGCAGTCCGTTCCCCGTCGCCGATGCGGTGCGGATGCCGGACGGTAGAAGTCCGGAGCCGGCGCGTCAACGGGGTTATCCACGATCTCATCCGCGATTCTCCGGGCCGCAGTGGATAAGTCGCGACGGCCGATCGGCGCGGCGCGGAATCAGGTCGAGCGGGGCGGTCAGGTCTTGCCGCTGCCGCGCACGGGTCGCCCGAGCGTGCGTCGCACGACGTCCACGACCTCTTCAACGTACCGATCTGCGTCCCCGTGCGCGGCGGCCGTT
>JBKKBB010000106.1:0-3863 GCA_046714395.1 Candidatus Limnocylindrales bacterium
CTCGGAGGCTGTGGCTGCCGCGTGCGCCGCCGCCACCGCCGCACCGACCTCGACGGGACGACCGGAGGCCATCAGCGCGGTCTCGAGGGCCGCCATGGTCCCAAGGATCTCCTCGACCACCACCGAGCCGAGATGGCCCACCCGGAAGACCTTTCCGGCGAGCTTGCCCTGACCGCCGGCGACCACCACCCCACGCCGCTTGACGTTGGCATTGAACGGCTTCCAGTCGAGGCCTTCTGGGATCGTCACCGCGGTGACGGTCTTCGAGCGGTGCGCCGGGTCGGCGAAGAGCTCGAACCCGAGGGCTTGGAGGCCGGCCTGGGTGGCCGCTGCGCAGGCCTCATGGCGGGCAAAGATTCCCTCCGCGCCTTCGGCGGCCATCGACCGGAGGCCCTCGTCGACTTGATAGACCACGGCGATCGCCGGCGTCCAGGGTGTCTCACCGTTGCCCAAACTTTCGCGATGCCGGCGGAGATCGAAGTAGAAACGCGGCATGCGGGCCGTCTCCATCGCGGCCCAGCCTCGCTCGGACGCGGCGATCATGGCCAGCCCAGGAGCCGCCATCCACGCCTTCTGGGAGCCGGTGACGACGAGGTCGCAGCCCCACGCGTCCATCTGGAACGGCACGGCGCCGAGTCCCGACACGCTGTCCACGAGGATGAGCGCGTCCGGAGCGGTGGCCCGGATGGCCGCCGCGAGTTCTCGAATGGGATTCATCACGCCGGTCGAAGTCTCATTGTGGGTCAGCAGGACGGCGCGATACGGAGCGCCGTGGAGCCGTTCGCGAAGTTCGTCGGGATCGGCTGCCCAGCCCCATTCCGCGTTGACCCGATCCACGTTCGCGCCGTAGGCTTCGGCAATCTTCGCGAAGCGATCACCAAAGGCACCGATCGATACCCCCAACACCGGATCGCCCGGCGAAAGAACATTGACGACCGCCGCCTCGAGCCCACCCGTCCCGGCGCTCGACACGATCGCAATGTCACCGTCCGTTCCGAAGAAGGGCTTCATGCCGGTCTGGATTCGGCCGAGCATGGCCGCAAACTCGGGGCCGCGGTGATTGATCATCTGGCGCCCGCCCGCCTCGCGGACACTCGGAGGCAGCGACGTAGGGCCGGGAATTCGCAGGTTCGGCTCGAAACGGGTCACGTGGCGGTCTCCAGGCACGGGTGACGAGGCAGGTCCGATGGTCCCACGCGACGGGCCTCCGTGCAGCGGGCGCCGAATCGCATGGCGTCGCATGATGAGGTGCTCACCCGTCGAGATACGGACCATGCCCGGAACGACCCCGTCGCGCAACCCGCAGCCCTGGATGCAGGCCCGTCAGCCACGTCGGCGCCGGATGCCCCTCCGCGCCGCCGCGCTGGCCCTGGCGCTCGGCGTGGTGGGAGCGACCGCCATCTGGAGTGATGCGCTCGGCGTCGGGACACGCTTCGAGAACTTCGTCCAACGCATCGAGCTCGCGATCGACCCGCCCCCGGATCGGCCGTCGGTCCCGACGGTGGCGGTCACGCCCAGACCCACGCTGGCGGCCACGACGCCGCCGCTCCCTTCCCACGCGGCCGGCGTTCCAACGACGGCCGCGACCGAGGCACCGCAACCTGCTCCACTACGTGTCGCCATCGATGTCGACACAGTGCCGGACCCCGAACGGGTGTTCGCCTCGCAGATCACGAAGGATTGGTGCGCGGTGGCCACCGTGCAGATGGTTCTGGCCATCTTCGGGCGCGGCGATCCGTCCGAAGCATTCCAACGCGAGCTGGCGTCGCGGATCGACGAGTGGGAGACGTGGGGTGACAGCCACAACGGCGGCTGGGGGCCATCGGCGATGGTCGAGGCGCTCGTCGCCTACGGGGTACCAGGTTACGAGATCCGGGCCTATGAGACCCGTGCGGACGCCCTCCGGGACGCTGCGGTGGCGATCAGCGAGACGGGTTCACCCGCGGTCCTGCTCGCCTGGCGCGGCGCCCACGCCTGGGTGATGGGCGGCTACCGGGCAGACGCGGATCCGCGCCTGTTCCCCGACGCGACCGTGCGAGGCGCCTATGTCCTCGATGCGTGGTACCCGCGGGTCTCGAGCATCTGGGGCCCGTCCGACCCGCCCGGCACGTTCCAGGACGACGCCGAGATGGTCCGCAACTTCCTGCCCTGGAAACGGCCGGAGGGGAAGTATCCGGACCGGGATGGACGATTCATCGTTCTGGTCCCCACGATCGCGCTGGTTTCGAGCCCCTAGGTCACAGCCGGCCCGGTGGCCTCGGGCGGAGCCGGCCGGAGGCCCCGGATCCGCGGCACGATCGCGACGGCGATGAGCCCGACCTTCGCTGCCGCGCCCAGCCCGAAGCCGGCGGGGAGGCGAGGATCCCGAGCGTCGGGACGAGCGCCGAGGTTGCGACGACGATCACCCGAGCGAGAGTAGCAGTCCGTTCCAGCGGCGGTATCCAGCGGAACTCCGGGAGCGGGCCGTCCGGATGGTCCTCGAGACCGCCAGCGAGCGAGGTGATCGATTCGGCGTGGTCACGAGGGTGGTGGGGCAACTCGGCATCGGCCCCGAGTCCCTGCGCAAGTGGGTCCGCCAGGCGGAAGTCGACGGCGGCGATCGAGTCGGCCTGACGACCGAGGAGCGGGCCCGGATCAAGGAACTCGAGCGCGAGAACCGCGAGCTGCGCCGGGCCAACGAGATCCTCAAGAGCGCCGCGGTTTTCTTCGGGGCGGAGCTCGACCGCCGGTCCTTGCGATGACCACCTTCATCGACGAGCAGCGTGTCACCCACGGGGTCGAGCCGATCTGCCGGACGCTGGCGATCGCCCCATCGTCCTACTACGCCGCGCGGTCGGGGCCGACATCGGCCGGATCCACCGCGCCAACTACGCTGTCTATGGCGCGCGCAAGCTGTGGCACGCCCTCCGCCGCGAGGGCGTCGACATCGGCCGCGACCAGGTCGGCCGGCTGATGCGCGGTCTCAGCCTCGTCGGCGCCGTGCGTGGCAAGACCAAGCGGACGACCGTCCCATCGGCGTTCTCCCCGCGGCCGGCCGCCCTCGTCGAGCGGGTGTTCAGCGCCGCCGCCCCGAACCGCCTCTGGGTCGCCGACATCACCTACGTGTCCACCTGGTCGGGCTTCGTCTACACGGCCTTCGTCATCGACGCCTTCAGCCGGGCGATCGTCGGCTGGCGGGTGTCGTCCTCGCTCCGCGCCGAACTCGCGCTCGACGCGCTCGAGATGGCGATCTGGAGCCGCCGCTCGGCCGATCTCGCGGGGCTCGTCCATCACAGCGATCGGGGGCCCAGTACCTCGCGATCCGGTACACCGAGCGCCTCGCCGACGAGGGTGCGGTCACCTCGGTCGGCTCCAAGGGTGATTCCTACGATAACGCCCTCGCCGAGTCGGTCAACGGCCTCTACAAGACCGAGCTCATCCGCGCCCAGGGCCTCTGGCGGACGGCCGACCAGGTCGAGCTCGCCACAGCGGCCTGGGTGGCCTGGTGGAACGCCGAGCGTCTCCACTCGTCCTGTGGCTATGTCCCGCCGGCGGAGTTCGAGGCGGCCTACCATTCCCTACAGGCAGCCACCGAGGCCGCCTGAAACCCAATCACCCGGGTCTCCACGAAACCCAGGGCGGTTCAGGTCGCCTCCGACGCTGATGCCACGACGCCGAAGATGCCCTTGCTGCGAACGGGGCTCCAGGCGGGAATGTCGAGCTCGGTAAGACCACCGACGCCCCGTTGGAAGACGGTATCCGCTCGATCGAGCGGTACGGCGATCGTCCGTCCCGTCGCCGCCGACTCGTAGGCCGCGACGGTCGCCTCGAGGATGTGGAGTCCCTGTTCACCGGGGGCGATCGGCGGTCGACCGGCGGCGACC
>JBKKBB010000107.1:0-20809 GCA_046714395.1 Candidatus Limnocylindrales bacterium
GTCGTGCCCGGACCCGTGGCGCTGATCGGCGCCGGAGAGTTCTTGCCCGGGATGGTCGCGATTGATCGCGACCTCCTCGCCACCATCGCCCGGCCGCGCCCGCGCGTCGCGATCCTGCCCACGGCCAGCGCGCCCGATGGCGAGCCGACCTTTCAACGCTGGGCGGACATGGGCCGCGATCACTTCGGTGCGCTCGGTGCGGAGGTTGAAACCGTGCTCGTCCGGTCCGTCCGAGACGGCGCCGACGGTGCCGCGCTCCAGGCCATCGGCGAGGCCGACGTCGTGTACCTCTCAGGCGGGCATCCAGCCCATCTTCGAAACGTGCTGACCCGCAGCCCGCTTGGCGCCGCCATCGTCGCTGCCCATGCGCGAGGTGCGCTGATCGCCGGATGCTCCGCCGGCTCGATGACCATGGCCAGCCTGCAGGCTGACCCATGGCGCCGGCGTCTGCCCTGGCCGATTCGCTGGCGCTTGGGTCTCGGATTGGTCCCGGACTGTGCCGTCCTGCCGCACTACGACGCCTGGCCCGAGCCCTTCGTCGCGATGCTCGCCCTGCAGGCGCCGCGCGGCGTGGCGGTCATCGGCATCGACGAGGACACGGCCCTCGTGGAGCGCGACGGTACCTTCCTCGTGCATGGCCGTGGCCGCGTCACGGTCTGGATCGGGCGCCATCGACGGCGCTATCGACGGGGCGAGACCTTCCGGCTCTAGGGTGCGTCGCCCGCCGACCGGGCGGAGCGTCAGTCGGGCCGGACCTTGCGGAAGCAGTCCGAGCAGTAGACCGGGCGGTCCATCCGCGGACGGAACGGAACCTGGGCCTGATTGCCGCATTCGGAACAGAGCACCGCGAAGAACTCCCGGCTGGTCCCGCTCTCGTAGCCGCGCGGGCCCCCAATGTCCGGAGCGTCATAGCCGCCGTCGCGGGCGGCACGCCGGCTCGCCCGGCACGACACGCAGCGCTTCGGCTCGGACGAGAAACCCTTTTCGGCGTAGTACTGCTGATCGTCGGCAGAGTGGATGAATTCCTGGCTGCAATCGACGCAACTGAGGGTCCGATCTGCGTAAGTCACTGGGTTCCTCCCGAGCGCGTGTACAGCGCGGCGCGCTCCGCAGGATCGGCGGGACCGCGAAGCCTTGGTCAAAGGCCGGGGCCGCGCGACCCTTGGTGCCGATGTGGAGTCCCTTGGGCGGGGCGCACCGGTGATTCGTTGGCCGTGAGGATACATCGGATCCCCGGATTGGCCCGCGACTCGCGCCCGCACGTCCAGATCGCAGCGACGCTGCAAGCCGTGCCAGCCTACCTGTCACAATGACCGGCGACGGTTCGGGTGACGGGCGAGGAGCTATGGGGGCACCTCGCTCGTCGGGACCCCCTGGGGCCGTGGGGAAGCCTGCTGCGGCGATCCCCACGACGCGAATGGGCCCCGGGCTCCCGAAGGTCCGTCGGTGCTGCCAACGCTCGCAGGGAGGCCCAAAGACCCGATGCTCCGCGTTCTCCACACGGCCGACGTCCACCTCGGCGCTCGCCACGCGGATCTCGGCGAGCAGGCCACCGCGCAACGCGAGCGGCAATTCGCGGCGTTCAAGGCGAGCGTCGATCTCGCGATCGCCGAAAAGATCGATCTCGTGCTCATCGCGGGCGACCTGTTCGATTCCAACGTTCAGCCGCGCCGATCCGTCGACCGAGTTGCCGCGGAACTGGGTCGCCTCGTAGAGGCTCGGATCCGGACTGTTCTGATCCCCGGAACGCACGATGTCTATGACCGCGCCTCGATCTATCGGTCATATGACCTGCCCGCCCTGGCCGGCCCGTCTGGCCCGGACTTTGTGACGCTGCTCACTCCAGAGCAGGGCTCGATCCGCCTTGAGCCGCTCGACCTGACCGTGCATGCGCAGGTCTTTGCGACCAAGCGCGCCCCCAGATCGCCGCTCGATGGCCTCGCCGTGGGCGGGGACCCGTCCACCTGGCAGGTCGGGATCGTCCACGGGTCCATCGCCATCCCGAACCAGACCGACCACGACGAGGTCGTCATCACGAACGAGGAGATCGCAGCGAGCAGGCTGGACTACCTGGCCCTTGGCCACTGGCATTCCTCCAGCCGGGGCAAGGCCGGCCGGACCGTCTACGCCTACGCCGGCGCCCCCGAGCCGGTCGCTCTGGATCAGGATCGAGCGGGCAACGTCCTGCTCGTCACCCTGGAGCTGACGGACGGCAAGAAGCGCGTCCAGATCGAGGAGCGGCGAGTCGGCAGGACACGCTTCGAGAAAGTGGAACTGGACGCGGCCGGGATTGCCTCGCAGCCGGCACTCATCGAGATGCTCGCGGCGCGAGCGGACGCGGACCTCGTGCTGGACGTTCGTTTGATCGGGATTCGGGCGGACGCGCTCGACGCGAGAGTCGAGGAGATCGAGGCGGCGCTGGCCGACAAGTTCCTCAAGGTACGCGTCCGCGATCGGTCCGTGCCGGCCCTGTCCGCCGGTCCGTTGCCGCCCGAAGACACGATTCTTGGTGCCTTCGTCCGCAATGTCGAGGCCTCGATCGCGGAGCTGGAGGCCGCCGATGACGCCGCCGCGGCCGCGGAGGCCCGCGACGTCCTCCGTCTCGGCCGTCTGCTCCTGGCCGGCGAGGAGGTGACCCTGTGAGGGTCACCAAGCTCCACATCGCCAACCTGCGCCGTCATCGCGACCTGGATCTGAGCCTGGATCGTGGGCTGACGGTCGTCCGCGGGCCAAACGAGTCGGGCAAGACCACGATCCAACGGGCGCTCGAACTGGTCCTGACCCGCCGGGTAACCTCGGCCTCCGCCGAGATGGAGGGCCTGCGCACCTGGGGCACCGCGGACGACGCCAAACCTGCCGTGCGTGTTGAGTTCGAGCAGGACGAAGTCGATGGGATGCGACCCGGGAGCGTCGAGAAGTCGTTCCGCGGCGCAAAGGGCATCGTTCGGCTCGAATACGAGGGTCAGGTCGTGACCGACCCGGCCCAGGCGGACCAGATCCTGGCCGAGCTCACCGGAATCCCGACCGAGGCATTCTTCCGGTCCACGGCATCCGTGCGTCATCACGAGATGGATGATGTCGGGCGGGACGAGGGAGCCCTTCGCGACCGCCTGCAGGCGTCCATCTCGGGGGCCGACCGCGGGACCGGCCTCGCGCGACGAAAGCTGGACAAGGCGCTCCACGAACTCAATACCAAGGGCGAGAAGAACCCGGGCCGGCTCAAGGTCGCGGCAGCTACGGTCGACCAGGCTGCTGCCGCGGTCGAGCAGGGTGAGGCAGCCCTCGAGCAACTGGAGCGTGACCGCGATCGGCTCGTGCTGGCCCGCGAGCGACGCGCCGACGCCGACACGGCGCTTGCGGAACGCAGGTCGATGCTCGAGAAGGCCATGCAGGCGGAGCGCCTGGTGGCCGATCGGGCCATCGCCCAGGAGCGCTTCGAACGGTTCCGCACGGCCGTCGCCGTGACCGAGGAGATCGCCGCGCTGCAGGAAACACATCCGGCGCGCGACCCACTTCCCGCATTGCGCACGATGGTCGCCCGGCTGCGCGAGCTGGACACCCGCATCCGCGAGCTCCGGGCAAGCCTGACCGGTGAGGGCGAGGTCCATTTCGATCTCAAGGCGCCGGAGCCGCGGAGCTGGCGACCGACCGCGCTCGCGGCGCTGGCGCTCATCCTGATCGGGGTCGTGGTTGCGGCGCTATCGGTTGCGACGGTCGTCGTCGTCCCGGGCGGGATGGCCGGTCCGCTCGCGCTCGTGGTCGCCGGTCTCGGGCTCGCCCTGTTCGGTCGACAGCAGCGGCTCCGGGCGACAGACATCAGCCGGGAGCGGCAACTCCGCGATTCCGAGATCGACCGTCGGTTGCGCGGCCGCTCGCAGCTGGAGCAGGAGCTCCAGGAGAAGGATCTGGCCATGGCCGAGCAGTTGGCCGGGCTGGAACTCCCGGACATGGCGGCCGTCGAGGCCCTGCTGGCCGCGGAGGAGGCTCACGTCGCCTCGATCGACCGTCTGACGGCCCAGCTCGAAGGCCTCGTCGGCCGGGAGCCCGCGGACGTGCTGCCGGGGCTCCGGGACGCGGCCGCACTGGACATCGAGCAGAAGACGGGGGCGCTGGAGCACCTGGGACCGATCGCCAAGGAACCGCGAGCCCGCGAGCGCCTCGAGGTGGAGGTGCGTGATTCCGAGCGCCTGATTGACCAGACCCGGAATGACGAAGCCGACGCCCGGGCGCGCGTGGAAGCCAACACCGTGGACGCCGAGGCCGGCGCCGGCCACGGCGAACGCCTCGAGCAGTGGCGCGAGCAGCTGGCCACGCTCCAGCGGCGCAACCGCGTCTACGAGGGGACCCTGAAGGCCATCGATGAAGCCGAGCGGGCAACCATGCGGCGCGCTACCCGCTACCTCGAGAAGCACATGGTCTTCGACCTGGCCGAAGTGACCGACGGTCGCTACCGTCGCGTCAGGGTGGACGATACGAACCTCGCCATCGAGGTCTTCGCGCCTGAGCGCAACGACTGGGTTGCCGTTGAATCGCTGAGCCAGGGGACGCTGGATCTGGTCTACCTTGCCGCCAGGATCGGGCTCGTCCGGCTCGTGACCGGGGATCGCCGGCCGCCCCTGATCCTGGATGATCCGTTCGTCACCCTCGACGACGCCCGCGCGACGAGGGCGCTCGCGCTCCTGAAGAGGATCAGCAAGGATTTCCAGGTCATCTATCTGACGACCTCGGATCGCTACGACGCCGCGGCCGACGCCGTGCAGATCCTCGAGTCAGCGACCGCGGTCGACGCCGGAATGCCCGGAACCGGCTGATCTCGCCCGCCTGACCGTGCCGGCCATGGAACTCTCGCCGGCGTTGCTGGCCATCGCCCTGGCACTGGCGTCAGCCGCGCTCTGGGGCGTGTCCGACTTCGGTGGTGGAACGCTGGGGCGGCGGGCTCCGATTCTCGGCGTGCTCCTGACGACCCAGGCAGTTGGGTTCGTCCTCGCCATCGGCGGCACCGTCGTGCTGGGCGAGCCTGCCATGAGCACCGGAGATCTGCAGCTGACGGTGGTCGCCAGTGGTCTCGCCGCGCTTGGCGTCGGCTCCCTGTACCGGGGGCTCGCGGTCGGCCGAATGGGGGTCGTCGCGCCCGTGACGGCAGTATTCACGGCCGTGACGCCGGCGCTGATTGGAATCGCCCTGCAGGGCCTGCCGTCGCAGCTCGTCATCGTCGGCCTCGGGCTGGCGGTGGTGGCCGTGGTCGTCGTGTCGGCCGTGCCGCATGATGGCGAGGCCCGGCCGTCCGGCCTCCCGTATGCGCTGGTCGGCGGGGTCGCTCTCGGCCTGCTCGGCGCCCTCCTCAGTCGGATCGACCTCGCGAACGTGTTCGCCCCCCTCGCGCTCATGCGCGCGCTCGAGGTGGGCCTGTTCCTCGGCGTCATCGCCGTCTGGCGCGTCCCATGGCGGATGCCACGCGCCGTCTGGCCGCTGATCGTCTTCGTGGGGATCGTGGACATCGCGGGCAACGTTGCCTTCCTGACCGCGTCCCGCATCGGCGACCTGGCCATCGCGGCCGTGCTTTCGTCGCTATACCCGGTCGTGACGGTCTTGCTCGCGGCCGCCATCCTCCGCGAGCGCGTGACGGTTTCGCACGCGGCCGGCATGGCAATGGCGCTCGTGGCGATTGCGCTGATCACGGGTGGGACGCCGGGATGATTGCTCCGACGCTCGTTCGCGCCCGTCAAAATGTCCGTCGGACAAAGGACCCCAGCCCTGGCCCGGTGCGCATCTAGCCCGAGCGCACCCGCAGCGCCGCAACGTCCTCGGGTGACCGCAGGCGACGCACGACGTCGAACCCCTCGCTCCGCAGCAGGGCATCCGTGACGCTGAGCAGCATCGCCAGCTGGCGATGGATCGCCGGCTCGGGAACCGCGCGCCGGGCGCGCCCGGCGTTCCGGGCCAGCACGAGCTCGGGCGGCAGGTCCAGGACGATCGCCACGCCCGTTGCCCCGTGGCGTCGCGCCAGCCGGAGCAGGACCGCCCGGGCCGCGGGCGTCAGGCTCGTGGCATCGACCACGGTCAGGTGGCCCGCGGCCAGGCGTTGCGCCAGGGCTCGATGGAGTGCCGCGAAGGCCGCGCCCGTCACCGATTGATCCGCCTCACCCGTGCCGATCCGGGCGCGGAAAGCGTCGGACGCGAGAATCGCCTCGGCCGGAAAGGCCGCCGCAGCCAGGGTGGACTTGCCGCTCCCCGCCGGCCCGATCAGCGCGACCAGCGAGCCCGCGGGGATGACCAGATCAACTGCCATCGGTCCGACGATCATCTGGTCATTGCGGTCGTCGGCGAGCCTCCCAGCCACCCGATTCCGTCCGGCGGACGTCGTAGGCCGGCTGGTCGTAGACCGAGGGGCCGCGGATGACTCGTCCGTCGGCCAACCGGAATCGCGAACCGTGCCATGGGCATTCAATGATTCCATCGCTGATTGAACCGCCGCTCAGGGGACCCCCGGCGTGGGCACATTGATCGTGGACTGCCAGCACGATTTCGCCTTGCCGGACCAGCGCTACGGCATTGATTCCAAGTCTGCCCTTGACTGGCCGCCCCTCCGGGATGTCGCCCGCGGCATCGAACTCCGCCGGTTCGAGGCCGATCCACTTGGTACCGCTGCCTCGGAACGCGTGGCGGTTGACCATGTTGCCGAGCGCGAAGACCACGGCGCCGCCCACGTAGGCACCGGCCACCACGATCAGGAAGGCGACGATGGAAGCCCAGATCGCCATGCTTCGATCGGACCCGTCGGCGCCCCCGATGCGCAGGCCGAGCGAGGCCGCGTAGACGACCAGGGCCACCACCATGAGTGCGCTGTGGAGGGCGGCCCGTTCCCGCGCGGTACCGTCGGTGTTCGCGTAGTCGGCGGCGCCGGTGACCGCGGCCGCGAGCATCGCCAGGATGCCGACGATCAGCGCGATGTCGGCTGCTTCGCGTTGCCCGGCCACGTCGAGGACGATCACCAGCAGCAGGGTCCCGATCGGAACATCGGCGAGGACCGCGTGGAGGGGATGGCCGAGCCAGCGTCCGATGAGCAGGTCGCGGACGGCCGGCATCGAGAGAAACAGCGCGTGCAGCCAGCGATGGTTGAAATCGCTGAGCGGCCGAGCCCAGCGTGCCTGCGCTGCCATCAACCTTTCGAGGATCCGGTCCATGGCTACCTCCGATGCGGAATCTACGCCGCTTGGCCGGATTCCTGAATCCAGTAGGCTCACCCGATGCCGACGCCCGCTTCACGAGGCTGGATCCCGCTCGTCGCGGTCTTCTGGATGACCTCGATGGTCGAGGGGCTCGGGGTCAGCCAGGTCTTCGCCCTTCTTCCGTCGCAGCTCTCGGCCATCGGCGTCCCCGATGCGGAGCGGCTCTCCTTCATCGGCCTGTTCAGCGCCCTGCTGTTCGTGCTCGGCATGCCGCTCGTGCCGTTGTGGGGTGTCTGGGCCGACAAGTACAGCCGGAAAGCGGTGATCGTCCGCAGCGCCCTCGTGGAGGCCGTGGTCTTCCTCGGAATGGCCCTGGCCACCGAACCCTGGCACGTGGCGCTGAGCGTGCTCTTGATCGGGTTCCAACTCGGCAATACCGGGGTGATGCTGGCGGCCATCCGGGATGTTACCCCGCGGGCCCGACTCGGCACGGTCATCGCCCTGTTCGGTGCGTCCGGGCCTGTCGGGTTCGCAGTCGGCCCGACGCTGGCAGGGATCCTCATCGACGGGTTCGGTTGGTCGCTCGGCGGAGTGTTCGCGGTCTCCGCGGTGCTGTCGATCGGGACGGCGCTGCTGGTCACCTTCGGGTCTCGCGAGGTCCGACCCGAGGTCATCCCGGAAGGTCGGGTCCTCAAGCTCGCGTTCGGGGCGGTCCGGGGAGTCCTGTCCGACGGCGCCGTGCGCGGCATCTTCCTGATCTTCGGCATCGCGTTCCTGGCGAACCAGATGTCCCGGCCGTACGTGCCGGTCGTGGTGGAGACGCTGGTCGGGCGGGGGCCGGGTCTGGCCAGTGCGATTGCCCTGGTGGCGGGGACGGCCGCCCTGGCCGGGGCTCTGCTTGCCCCGGCCATCGGCGCGCTTGGGGACCGGATCGGCTATCGACCGATCCTGGTCGGCGCGATGATCAGCGGCGCGGCGACACTGGCGATGATGCCACTCGCGTCGGCCATCGGCGGACTCCCGCTGCTGGCGCTCGTGGCGGTGGTCTTCGCGGCGTCCGCCTCATCGATCAGCGCGATGGTCTTCAGCCTGCTGGCCACCGAGGTATCGGCAGACCGGCGCTCCCAGACACTGAACCTCGTCTATCTGCCGCTGTACGCGGCCGGAATCCTGGGACCGGCACTCGGCAGTCTCGTCGTGCAGGCCGGACTGTCGGCACCGTTCTTCCTCGGTTCGGGCGTCCTGTTCGTGGGCTCGGCCGCGGTGGCCCGGCGCCGCTCGCGGCCGGTCGAGGCCAGGTCAGGCACGGCAACTGCGGACGCTCAGGTCGCGAGCGTGGAGGCCGAGGAACTCGGCTGACGGGTCCAGCGCCCCCGGGCCGTTCGGCAGTCGCCCAGGTCGCGCCCGCCCAGGTCGCGCCCTTGACGTCAGGCGGGCAGGTCGCGCTCGGTTGGGCCGGTGTAGATCGCGTCCGGGCGAATGAGCCGGTTGTCCGCGGCCTGTTCGATGATGTGGGCCGTCCAGCCCGCATGCCGGGCCAGGGCGAAGGTGGCAGGAAACAGGTCCGGGGTGAGCCCGACGCCCTGGAGCACGGCCGCCGCGTAGTATTCGACGTTCGTCTTGAGTGGTCGTTCGGGGTGTCGCTCGGCGAGCACGCGAAGCGCGACGTCCTCCACCTTGATCGCCAGTGCTAGCCAGTCTGGCTTGTGGTCCATGGACTCGACGACCCTGCGAAGCGCTGCCGCCCGCGGGTCGTACGCCCGATACACGCGGTGCCCGAACCCCATGAGCCGCTCACCGCGGTCGAGGGCATCCCGAACCCATGCTTCGGCATGCTCGGGCGTGCCGACCTTGTGGAGCTGCTCGACCACCTCGGATGGCGCGCCGCCGTGCAGCGGACCCTTCATCGCGCCGATGGCGCCGCAGACCGCGGAGGCGATGTCACTCCGCGTCGAGGTGATGACCCGGGCCGCGAATGTCGAAGCATTGAGCCCGTGCTCAGCCCCGACGACGAAGTAGGCGTCGAGCGCTCGCGCGGTGCCTGCATCCGGGCGCTCCCCGGTGAGCTGGTAGAGGAAGCCTGGGACGAGGTTGAGCTCGGGATCCGGATCGACCGGCTTGAGTCCCTGCCGGAGTCGAGCGAATGCCGCGAGCGCCGAGGGCGAGAATGAGGTGAGGGCACGAGCCTGATCGGCCGTCGGCGGCCATTCGAGCGTCTGGGTCGCGCCCCACACCGAGACGGCGGTGCGCAAGGCGTCCATCGGCTTGGCGCTCGTTGGCAGGGAACGTAGCGCGGTCATGACGGCATCGGGGACCGGCGTCGTCGGGAGGTGGTGGGCAGGATCCCAATCACCGCTCCACAGCAGGTTCGCCACCGCGGCATACGAGCCGTGATCGACCAGGTCACCGATTCGGTAGCCGCGATAGGTGAGTCGCCCGGCCGCTCCGTCGACATAGCCGAGACCCGTCTCTGCGGCTGGGACGCCCTCGAGGCCGGGCGAATAGGGGTACGCAGGAGCGGCAGCCGGAGCCGCGGACGAGGCGGGCGCAGAGCTGTCAGTCATACCGGGATGGTAGTCGCGCGGCTGAAATCGCGAAGTGCCGAAGGTCCTGAAACACCGTCAGCGACGGCGGTATCGAATCTCCCAATTCGTTGCCCAGGTGGCGCCCCGATCGGCCGAACCCTGCCACTCCCACCGGAACCCCGTCGCATCCACGTCCAGCCAGACCACCCGCTGAAGGACAACCTGATTGGCCTCAGCCGTCTGCGTTGCAACGCAATCCTCCCGTCAGCTTCGACACCGATGAGGTCGAGGCACGTGCCGGCGCTGTCAACCCATTGAGGAATGCCTTCACCGCCGCAACGAATTCGCTCGGGCGGGTGTCGTGTACGGCATGGGCAGCGCCCTCGATCAGCGTGATACCGTCCCTGATCATGACGTCCCCTCGCCCTCGGGCGCGCGCTTCGACCACTCCGACGAAGGCCGGCATCGACCTCCTGCCGGATCCCGAGGCCCGGCGACCCGACGACCTGACGGCCGGACGGATCGCCCTCGCGGAGCGGCGCTGGTCCGATGCCATCGGTCATCTCGAGGCTGCAGGCGTCACGCGATCGCTTGACGGCAACGATCTTGACGGTCTCGGTGAGGCGTCGTGGTGGCTGGGCCGGCTCGGGGATGCCATCGCCTTCCGGGAGCGCGCGTTCGCGGCCCACGACGCGGCCGGCAATCGAATTGATGCGGCGCGGACCGCGCTCGCGCTTGTCACGTATCTCACGCAGCGGTCCGAGAGCTCGATCGCAATTGGCTGGCTCCGAAGAGCCGAGCGACTCCTGGATGGCCAACCAGAATCCGCTGAGCACGGCTGGCTGCTGCGGCCTCGCCTCAACCAGGCAATCGGGCGTGGCGATCTCGAGGCGGCGCTCGCGCTGGCCGATCAGGTCCTCGACGTTGGAGTTCGGCTCGGAGACCGCGACCTTGGGGCCATCGGCCTCCATGACCGCGGGCGCGTGCTGGTTGCACTCGGGCGCGTGGACGAGGGCATGGACGCCCTCGGTGAGGCGGTCGTCATGGCTGTTTCCGGTGACGTCTCGCCCTATCCGACCGCGATGGTCTACTGCAACGCGACCATTGCCGCCGAGGATCTGACCGACTTTCGGCGTGCCGGCGAGTTTGCCGAGGCTGCCCAGCGGTGGTGCGAGCGGCAGGCGATCTCCGGCTTCCCGGGCATGTGCCGCGTCCGTCGCGTGGAGATCATCCGTCTGCGCGGCGCGTGGGCGGAGGCGGAATCGGAGGCCCGGCACGCATGCGACGAGCTCATCGAATTCCAGCCGAGCTACGCCGGCGAAGGCTTCTACCAGATTGGCGAGATCCGTCGTCGGATGGGCGACCTCGCCGGAGCCGAGGAGGCCTTTGGGCAGGCGCACCGACTCGGCCGCGACCCAATGCCGGGACTGGCCCTCGTCCGCCACGCCCAGGGCCGGAGTGAGGCGGCGGCCAGCCTCCTGGCCCGGGCGCTTGCCGAGCCCGGTCTCGTCCCGCTCGTGCGCGCCAGGCTGCTGCCGGCCGAAGTCGAAGTCGCCATCGCGATCCGGGACGTCGGCCGTGCCGAGGCCGCCGCTGGCGCGCTGGAATCGACGGCCATGATCTACAAGACCAATCTCATGCGAGCGGAGGCTGGCGTTGCCCGGGGCCTCGTGGCCCTCGCGAACGGTGATCATGAGGCCGCGATCGGCGCCTTTCGGGTCGCGATCCGGGAGTGGCAGGCCACTGACGCGCCATACGAAGCAGCACTCGCACAGACTGCCCTCGGCGAGGCCTATCTGGCGGCCGGTGACGACGATGCCGCAGCGATGGAATTCGCAGCGGCCCAGGCGACCTTTGCGTCGCTCGGTGCAGCCATGAGCCTCCAGCGGATCGCGGATCTGACCGGCCCTGACGCGTCAGGAGGGGCGAAACCGGCCAGGTCAAGCGCGAAACCGGGGAGGTCCCGTCGTGCGATGCGGACGTTCATGTTCACCGACATCGCCGGCTCGACCGGGCTCATCGACGCCGTGGGCGATGAGGCCTGGGCCCGCCTCCTCGCGTGGCATGACGTTACGATCCGAGCGCTCCTTCGGACACATCGCGGTCAGGAGGTTCACCACGCTGGCGACGGCTTCTTCGTGGCGTTCGAAGCTGCCGACAACGCGCTCGGCTGTGCGATCTCGATCCGCCGTGCCTTCGCCGATCACCGCCGTGAACACGGGTTCGCACCCTCGATCCGGATCGGACTACACACGGCAGAGGCGCTCCACACGGCGTCGGGCTACGAGGGCGGCGGCGTCCACACAGCTGCGCGGATCGGCGCGCTCGCCGTCGGGGAGGAGATCCTCGTCAGTCGGGCGACGCTCGAGTCGGTCGCCAAAGCGGTGCCACACGGCCCGTGGCGAACGGAGCGCCTCCGCGGTTTTCGCACGCCGCTTGATCTCGCCGCGCTCGACTAGCGGTCCTCCGTGTTCGTGCGCTGCCCTGCCGAAACGCCGGCCCGTCAGTGGGCGGCGTCGACCTCCAACGCGCGGATTCGCTTGGCGAGCCCGTCGAGGATCTGAAGGCGAAAGGCGGGCTGCTCGTTCATCAGCGTGTGGAACTCGCGGTGGCCGAGGACAAAGAGCTGACACGGTTCGCTCGCCGTCACCGTGGCCGTCCGCGGTCCCTCTGAGAGCAGTGCGATCTCGCCGACGACGTCACCCGGGCCTCGATCCGCGATGATCGCCCCATCGCGTTCCACGGTGAGTCGGCCGCCGACCACGACGAACATCTCCCCGCCTGTCTGGCCCTGGCGCATGAGGACCTTGCCGGCCGGGACATCGACTTGATCAAACAGCTGGCCGAGGCGCTGAAGTTCGCGGGAGCCGAGACCAGCAAAGAGCGGGATGGAGTGCAGCAAGTCGAGCTTCGGGTCCTTGGGCGCCATCTCGCTCCTCGATAAAGTGGTCGTTTCGTCGGGCGTGGTCCTGAGCGGAGGATAACGGTTCGCTCAGCGCGTCGGTAGTCCCTGGCGGACCGCACCCCGAGGCATGGGATCAGCGTCCGAGCGAGGACTATGCTGGCGGGATGTTGGCGTTGAAGCGGAACCGGTTGTCCGGGTCGCAGCGGCGCTTGACGGCGCGGAGCCGCGCGAACCGCTCAGCCCCGAAGGCGCGCTCCACGCGGGTCAGCGTCTCGTCCCCGGAGGAGTAGTTCAGGTAGCCCCCGCCCTTCAGCGAGAAAGGCTCCCAGCTCGCGACGCTCTCACGGGACCAGCGGATTCGCGCCTCGTCGTCCGCGGGATCGTCCCAGCTGGCGAGCGCCGAGACGTTCGCGATGGCCTCTCGGGCGCCGAAGGCGGCCGACTCGGCGGGGATCCGGTGGGCGGCACCGTGGATGGGCTCGAGGAGGATCGCGTCACCGGGTGCCATGCGCTCGTGCGCGGCCTCGATGGCGTCGATCAGCCCGGGCCGGATCGCGTCGACGAACTGCGCCTTCCCGTATTCGCGGTGGTTCGGCCCGCCGCGGTCCGCCAGCAGCTGGAGGTCCAGGTATGACATCGGATGGAGCCCGTCCAAGATCACTTCCGGTCGGTGCCGTAAGGCGCCCACGACTGCGTCGGCCTGCGCCGGATCGCCTGTCCACGCGACGAGGTAGGAGCAGGCCGGTCCGCCCACGGCGTCGTCGCGCCACAAGACGCCGTACATGCTCAGCTCATCGGGTGCGGTGGCGCGGATGTCGAACAGCAGCTCGGTGAGCTCGCGCATACGCGGACCGGCGAATCGGATGCGCCCTCCGAACACGTGCGGCAGCGGGGCGAGGGCGATCCGAAACCGGGTGACGACCCCGAAATTACCGCCACCACCACGCAGCGCCCAGAGGAGTTCCGGCTCGCGTTCGCCGTCGACGTCGATGATCGAACCATCGGCCGTGACGAGCTCGGCCCCGAGCAAGCCGTCGCAGGCGAAGCCGCGCGTGCCGAGGAGATAGCTGATGCCGCCCCCGAGGATGATGCCGCCGATGCCGGTATCGGCGTAGGTGCCCGACGGCGCCGCGAGCCCGTGGGCCGTTGTTGCGAGGTCGAGGTCCTCAAGCTTGGCGCCACCCCCGGCGTCGGCCACCCGCTCATCCGGATCGACGGTGACCGATCGCAGCCGCGCGAGATCGATCATCAGGGAACCGGTCCCCACGCTGTGGCCGGCGATGTTGTGGCCCCCGCCGCGAACGGAGATCGGCAGGTCGGCCCCGGCCGCCCACCGGACGGCCGCCGAGACATCGCCCGTATCGAGAGGCCGGACGATTGCCGCCGGACGATGGTCCAGCATCAGGTTGAAGGTCCGGCGGGTTGCGTCGTAGCCGGCGTCCGCCGGCCGGATCACCGTTCCGCGGACGCTCCGGGCGAGTACGCCGAGATCGATCATGGGGCCGATTCTCTCCGCTGCGACGCGACCTGGTCGGCATCCAGGAAGGCCTCGACGACCGCGACGAAGGCGTCCGGATGGGTGTGATGGGCAGCATGGGCGGCGCCGTCGATCCGGTCAATGGCACCGTGCTCCAGGCGAGCGTCGAGAGCGGCCGTTGCGATGTGAAACGCCGGTACGCTCTCCGAACCGAGGACCTGGAGGACGGGCGCGGTTGCCCGCCCGAGCGCATCGAGCGAGGCGGCCGGCGCGCGTTCCGCCTCCAGCTCACGGAGGATGGTCGAGCTTGCGGCCACACGCAACGGCCACACAGGATCCGCCCGGAAACGGGCGATGCCCGCGTCATCCATCCCGACCACTTCGCGCATGAACGTCTCGAGGACCGCCTCGCGGTCGCCGCGGTCGAGGTGCGCCTCGAGCCGCTCTCGCAGCCCGGGGGGCTGGTATGCGTAGCCGGCAGGGGCCGGCGCCCCCTCGTAGGAAATGACCCGCCGGATCGCGCCGGTGCGGAGCGATGCCCCGAGCGCGCATCGTCCGCCGAATGAGTGGCCGAGGAGGTCAACCGGGCCGCCGAACTCCGCCCCGACCGCGTCGGCAACTGCAGCCACGTCTTCGAACTCACGCTCGCTGGCGTACGCTGGCGCATCGCCCGAGCCACCGCGGCCCCGTCGATCGATCGCGTACAACCGCCGCCGTCGCGCGAGCATCGGCCCGACGACCCGAAAGGTCTGGTGATCCGCGGTCGTGCCGTGGACGAGGATCAGGGGTCGCGTGCCCGGGGCGGCCGACCCCGTCTCGAACACGGCGATCTCGGTACCGTCGGCCGACGCAACGAATCGGTCCGGATCGTTCACCGATGCCCGGTCCGTCGAAGCTCCGAGGGCAGACCCGCCGCCGCCGCTGCGTCGAGAAGCCAGCAGGCGCCGGCTCGGCGGGCCAACTGGGCGGGTAGGCGCACGACATCACGAGCCGAACCGAACAGTTCGGCCACGATGGCCGCCTTTGCTGCCCCATGGGCCACGACGAGTGGCAGTCGCGCCGCGGCGACCAGCCGCGGATGCAGCGTGATCCGCGCGACACGCGGGGCGATGTGCGTCGGCGCCGGGACCGCCTGGACCCAGGCAGCACGGTCCCACGTGCCGGAATCCGGAAAGACCGAGAACAGGTGCCCGTCCGATCCGACGCCAGCGAGGATCACGTCCATGCGTGGAAATCCATCGGGATCGACGGACAGGTCCGACGCCTTGAGTGCTTGCGCATATCGCGTGGCCACGGCTTCTGGACCCTCGCCGGCCGCCAGGGCGTCCGCGACCGGCATGACGTGGATCTGATCGAGCGGGATCGGCACGTCACGCAGGAGCAGGTCCCAGCAGGCCAGCGCATTCGAGAGGATGTCCTCCGGCGGCACCCAGCGTTCGTCGCTCCACCACAGGTGCACTCGCTCCCACGGCAGCGTGTCCCGCAGCGGCAGGTCGGCGAGGTGGCGATAGATCTGGCCGGGCGTCGAGCCGCCGGTCGTGACCCAGTGGGCGATGCCGCGGGCTGTGACGGCCGACACCAACGCCTCGGCGATTCGTCCCGCCGCGGCATGCGAGACGTCGGCCGAGGTCGGCAGGACGACGATCTCCGGCTCGCTCATGCGGGACCGACAAGCTCAGCGGCCACTCGCAGCGCATCGAGCCCGACCGGGTCCCGCCCCACGGACTCGATCGTCTCGCCGAGCAGCTCGGGCTCGGTTCGACGCGGTGCCATGAACCGTCGCTCGGGCATGGTCTCGCCATCGAGCGTGGATCGGACGATCACCGCCTCGGCCTCGGCGGACACGATGACGGCAAGGCGGCTGCTCCGATGTCGGGCCGCCAGCTCGACCGCGAGGGTCGTGCCGGGGGGCATCTGGGACGCGGTCGGGATCACCGCGACCTCGATCCGGCGACGTCCCCCGCGGAGCGTTCCGACGAGGGACAATCCCAGGTCGTCGTCCGGCGCCGAGGCATCCGCGAGACGTCCGTCAAGGGCGCGTCCGGGCGGCGCCGCGGTCGGCCGCAGGACCTCTGCCACGCCCAGGCCGAGCCGCGATGCCAGCCAGGCCACGTGATAGAGCGGCTTGATCAGGTTGGTCCCACCGGGACCCGAGCCCGCATGCGCCGCGTATCGGACGGTGATGGCCGTCAGGCGCCCGAGGAACGGCTGCAACTCCGGTCGGTCGAAGCTCGAGGCGATCGCTTCACGCCAGCGCGACTGTCGGAGCATCGCGAAGTCGGACACGGCCAGGGTTCCGTCGCCGACATCGTGGTCGATCACGAGGCTGGCCAGCGCGCGCAACCGGTCGAGCCCATCGCCCGACCAGTGCGACCCGTCCACGACGAGGCGATCGGCCATGTCGAGGAGGTCGAGGGCTTGCTTCGACGCGAGGGGCGGGTCGCCTGGCCACCACAGGGTGACCGGCAGGTCGTGCACCAGCAGGGGCGCCACGATGGCCGCCACGTGTCGCCCGGCCTCGCCACCGGCGACGAGGTCGATGAACTCGGCGCAGGTCTCGGCCGAGTCAGGCCTCGGCAGGACACAGTGGGCGTGAATGTGCGCATCCAACCAGGACGGCCCGTCCGGATCGGCACTCGAGACGATCAACGTCCTCGATGGGTGGCGGCCGGTGAGCGTTCGAATCACTGCCGCCGCCCGTTCGCCGAGCTCTGGTTGGCGGGCGATGACCACGAGATTGAGCACGCTGGTGCGGGCCGAGATTCGCCGCTCGGGCGCCCCATCCTGGCCCTTCGTCGTCAACGACGTTGAGGACCAGATGCGGGCGAGGGCAGCCTCGATGCCGGCGAGCGTATCCGTCCGCGACGACCAGACCAGCACGGGCTGGCCGACGACGGGCGGCGTCACAAGGGCCGAATTGATCATCGCCCCGGGCCCCTCAGATTCGGCGCCACCGACGTCCGTCGCGCCCGATCAGCGCGTTGGCGGCGTCGGGACCCCAGGTGCCTGCGGCATAGTTCGGGAGGTCGGGGGCCGGCCCGTCGATCCACGATTCCAGGATCGGCGTGGCGATGGCCCAGGCGGTCTCGGCTTCGTCGGCACGGGTGAACAGCGCCGCGTCCCCGAGCATCGCGTCCAGGAGCAGCGTCTCGTACGCGTCGGGTGAGTCCACCGAGAACGCGGACCCATAGGTGAAGTCCATCGTGACCGTTCGAATGTCCAGTCCGGGGCCCGGCACCTTGGACCCGAAGCGCAGGAGGATGCCTTCATCCGGCTGGATCCGGATGGCGAGCACGTTCGGCTCGGGGTCCACCGCCGCGTCCTGAAACAGCCGGTGCGGGACGCTCTTGAACTGAATGGCGATCTCGGTCGCCCGTTTTGGCAGGCGCTTGCCGGTCCGGAGGTAGAACGGAACCCCGGACCAGCGCCAGTCCTCGACCTGGAACCGCGCCGCGAGGAACGTCTCCGTCTCTGACAGCGGGTCCACCTCGGGCTCCTCGCGGAACCCTGGTACGGGCTGGGCCGCGACCCAGCCCGGCCCGTATTGGCCACGGACGATGTTCCGCGCGACATCGGCCCGCGTCGGCTCGGGGATGGCCCGAAGGACCTTGACCTTCTCGTCCCGGAGGGCGTCGGCCTCGAATGTCGCAGGCGGCTCCATCGCGACCAGGGTCAGCAGCTGGAGGAGGTGGTTCTGAACGACGTCACGGGTCGCGCCGGTCTCCTCGTAGAACGAGCCCCGCTCCTCGACACCGATCGACTCGGCCATCGTGATCTGCACGTGGTCCACGTAGCGCCGGTTCCAGAGCGGCTCGAAGATGCCGTTGCCGAACCGGAAGACCATCAGGTTGCGGACGGTCTCCTTGCCCAGGTAATGATCGATCCGGTAAACCTGCGCTTCGCGAAAGACCCGGCTGACCTCCCGGTTGAGTCGCTTGGCCGAATCGAGATCACGGCCGAAGGGCTTCTCGATCACGATCCGCCGCCAGCCGCCGCCGTGGACCTCGTGGTCGAGTCCACATCGCCCGAGCTGGGCGACGATCGTCGGGAACGCGGATGGCTGCGTTGCGAGATAGAACAGGCGATTCGCGCGGGTCCCGTGCTCCGTATCCATCTCGTCGAGGCGTGCCGTCAGGCGATCGAAGGCCGCATCGTCCGCGAAGTCGGCCTGCTGGTAGACGATCCGTTCCAGGAAGTGGCCCGCGACATCGTTGTCCAGCGGGACCCGGCTGAATTCCGCGAGCGCCTTGGCGACGTCCGCACGGAACGTCTCGTCATCGTACGGCCGGCGCCCGACGGCAACGACCATCCAGTCCTGCGGCAGGAGGTTGGTCCGCCAAAGCTGGGCGAGGGCCGGGAACACCTTGCGACGGGACAGATCCCCGGTCGCGCCGAGCAGGACGATGACGTGCGGATCGGGTACCCGCTCCAGCCGGAGCCCCTCGCGGAGCGGGTTCGCGTCATGTTTCGGGGTGCGCCGGCGCTTGCCCGTCCGATCTAGTCGGAGCTCGCGGATGGTTCTCGGGGTTGCCGTCGAATTCGTCGGTCTGGCGGGACGCGCCATGTCAGTTGTTCTTCACCGCGTGGCCCCCGAACTCGTTGCGCAGCGCGGCTAGCACTTTGGCTCCGTAGCTGTCGTCCTGGCGCGACCGGAAGCGGGTCTGCAGCGCGAGCGTGATCACCGGCGCGGGGACGTCGCGATCCATTGCTTCCTGGACCGTCCAGCGGCCCTCGCCGGAGTCGGCCACCCAGCCCTTGAGGCGGGCGAGATCCTGGCCCTCGCCCTTGTAGGCCAGACCGAGCAGCTCGAGCAGCCATGAACGGACGACCGAACCATGCATCCACAGATCGGCGACCCCGGCGAGGTCCAGTTCATACTCCGAGGCGTGGAGGATCTCGAACCCCTCCGCGTAGGCCTGCATCATTCCGTATTCGATTCCGTTGTGGATCATCTTCACGTAGTGACCGGCGCCCGGGGCTCCGGCGTGGAAGTAGCCGTCCACGGGGGCGAGTGACCGGAAGATCGGCTCCAGCGGCTGCACGGCCTCCGGCTCGCCGCCGACCATGAGGCAGAAGCCGTTCTCGAGGCCCCAGATCCCGCCGGACACGCCCGCATCCACGTACCGGACGCCCTGGTTCGCGAGGAGCGCGTGCCGCCGGACGTCGTCATGGAAGTTCGTGTTGCCGCCATCGACGATCGTGTCGCCGGGCCCAAGGTGCTCCATCAGCTCCGCGATCTGCGCCTCGGTCGCGTCACCGGCGGGGACCATCACCCAGACGGACCGCGGGCTGGGCAACTTCCCGACCAGCTCGGCGATCGAGAACGCGGGGTCGGCACCTTCGGTCGCGATCTCCTGGGTCTTTTCCGGCGAGCGGTTGTAGGCCACGATCTCGTGGCCGTCACGCAGCAGCCGGCGGACCATGTTGCCGCCCATTCGACCAAGACCGATGAACCCGATTCGCATGTCGTGATGTCTCCGCTGGACCGGACTGCGTAGCGCTCATGGCCGCGGCCAGCCTATGCCCCAGTCTACCCTCGGACGGAGAGCGCGCGGCGTACGTGGCCTGGCGCGATTGCGCTCGCCGCTTGGGACCGGCCCGGCACCCGGCTGATCAGCCGTCGAGTGCCCGCACGAAGGCCCGCTCGATCCGCTCGAGATCGGCCACGACGTCCGGGCCGAGGCGCAGTCGCAGCACCGGCAGGTCGTGCGAGGCAAGGGCGCCGGCATCGCCCTCGGCCTGACCGTCGATGAGACGGCCGAACGTATGCGGCCAGCCGTGGATCTCGCGATCGTGCGGGTGCGCGGCGGTGAGCTGGAGGAACCAGCCCGTCGGCGGGCCTCCCTTGTGGAGCTGGCCGGTCGAGTGCAGGAAGCGGGGGCCGTAGCCGGCCGTCGTGGCGCGCCGAAGGCGGTCCCGAACGAGGGCCCGGATCCTGTTGATCACGGTGTCCCGTTCGGGCGCCGAGGCAATGAACGCCTGGATGGCCAGGTACCCATCCGGGCGGAGCGTCTGGAGGCCGTCGCGGATCAATTCGGCGAGGCGCCGGTCGTCGACGTCCGCCATCCCGGTCAGTTGCGGGCCGAGGGCCACGAGGCCGCGCGCTCCGGTCACAGCACCACCGTGCGCGGTCGTCGCCCCGCCATCGGAGGCCGGCGCGCTGCTGCCGGATGCCGCCGCGAGCACGCGACGCGTTCTTTCCTTGGCCTCCTCGACGTTCGGCTGGTCGAACGGATCGATGCCGAGGACGGCACCGGCGAAGGCCGTGGCCACCTCCCAGCGCACGAATTCGGCCCCCAGGTCCATCGGATCCTCGAGGGTCAGACGGATCACCGGATGGCCCGCCGCGGCCAGTTGATCCAGCAACCCGCCCGACGGGTCTGCTGAGCCGGCGAGCGCCAGCGACACGAAGACCCGGTCGTTCCCGTACCCTCCGACACCGCCGAGCGGCTCGCGATCGACCGGAACGATCCCGAGACCCTTCTTGCCGGTTGACTCGGCGATCAGTTGCTCCGCCCACGCCCCGAAGCTGGCCAGCGCCGGATCGGCGATGAAGGTCAGCTTGTTCCGGCCGGCTCGTGCCAGCCCGCCGAGCGTCAAGCCGAACAGGAGTCCTGGGTTCTGCTCCGGCTCTGGCTCACGACACGCGGCCAGCATCATCGAGGCGGACGCGAGCAGCGGGTCGAGGTCGAGCCCGATGAGCGATGCGGGCACCAGGCCGACGTACGACAGC
>JBKKBB010000108.1:0-16489 GCA_046714395.1 Candidatus Limnocylindrales bacterium
ACGATCGTGGCGTCGATGAACACGGCCACTGCGAGACCCAGGCCGAGTTGCTGGATGAACACGAACTGAAGGGTCACGAAGGCCGCGAAGACCACCACCATGATCGAGGCGGCGCTCGTGATGGTGCTCGCCGTGACAGCAATCCCGCGGGCCACCGCCGCGCGTGAATCGAGGCCGCGGTCGCGCGCCTCCTTGATCCGCGTGAGGATGAACAGGTGGTAGTCCATCGACAGGCCGAACAGGATCGTGAAGATGAAGATCGGGACCCAGCTTTCGATGACCCCGCCCGACACGATCCCAAGCGGCTCGGCCAACCAGCCATCATGGAAGACGAGCACCAGCACGCCGAACGCGGCTCCGGTCGACATCAGGTTCAGCACGATCGCCTTGATCGGGATGACGATTGAGCGAAACGCGATCAGCATCAGCAGGAATGACAGACCGAGCACGAACGCAAAGATCCGGGGTGTGCCGTTGACGTAGATCCCGACGATGTCGAGGGCAACCGCAGCCTGTCCGCTGACCAGAACGCGAACATCCGCGAAGTCGCCAAAGATCCGAGGCCGCAACTCCTCGCGAACCTCGCGGACGGCGGCGCGGTTCGCTTCATCGTTGCGACCGCCGCCCATCGTGAACGAGACCATGGCAACGTGCCCGTCCTGCGAGAACCGCTGCCGAGCCGGACCACTCAGCTCCGGGATCGCCAGCGCGTCGACCTTCAGCCGCTCGATCGCCGCGGCGACGTCGGCGCGATCGGCCTGCGTGACAACGACATCGAGGCGCAGGTCCGTGCCGCGCGGCCACTTCTCGTTGATCAACCGGACGCCCGCGACGCCATCGATGCTTGATGGAAAGCCGGTGATGTCGGTCAGGCCGGTCCGCAGGTGCAGCACCGGAACGGACAACGCGATCAGCAGACCGGCCGACAGCGCCACCATGGCGATCGGGCGGGCCATGACCGCGGTCACGAGGCGGGCCCACAGGCCACTCCCCTCGGGCCTGGCCGCCCGCCGCTCCAGCCAATCAATCGCAGCGCGGCCGCGCGTGCGCAGCGCGGTCGCGGGCAGCCGTGCCAGGAGGATCGGGATCCAGGTCGCCGGCCGGCCAAGGTTGACCCGATCACCCACGATCGCGAGCGTCGCGGGCAGGAACGTGAGGCTCCCGATCACGGAGACCATCACGACGCCGATGGTCCCGACGGCCATGGATGTGAAGAGCGGGATGCCGAGGGTCAGCAATCCGGCCAGCGAGATCATCACTGCTAAGCCGGAGAAGAAGACCGCTCGCCCCGCGGTGCTGCTCGATACCTCGATGGCCTGCGCGATCGACCGTCCGAGGCGCCGCTCAGTTCGGAACCGCGTCACCATGAACAGGGTGTAGTCGACGGCCACGGCGAGGCCGATGAGCACGATCAGCTGCGTCGCGTTCGGGCTGACTGCCGCCACCGCCTGGCTGTACAGACCGATGAACCCGAACGCGGCGAGGAGCGACGTCACCGCCAGGACGAGCGGGATGATCGAGGCGACGATCGCGCCGAAGGCGAGCAACAGGATCGCGAAGGTCAACGGAAGTGTGATCCGGAGCGAGGCATCAAGGTCGTGGCTGATCAGCTCGTTGATGTCGTTGTTGATGAGGGTGCTGCTGACGACGTGGATCGTCGCAGCCGGCAAGGTTGCTCGAGCCGCGTCCACGATTCCCGGAACCGGGGCGATCAGCTGCTGCACCGCGGCCCGCTCGCCGGGGATCGTCCCGACGATCTGAACCGTGGTGCCGTCCTCAGCGATGAGCCCCGCCTCGGGCGGGGCCTTGAATGGATCGATCACGGTCGTGAAGGTCGGCGCGTCCGTGCCGTCGAGCGATGCATGGGCCGCCGCCATGTCCGCAACGAGCGCGGACACGGCGCGCTGGAAATCAGCGTCGCTCGCCGCGCCGGGCCCGCCATTGACCACGACCAGCAGTCGCTCGGTTGGAGCCTCGGGTTCGCTGCCGGCCCCGAGCAGGTCGTAGGCCTCGCGGGACTCCAGCTTTGGGCCACTCGGGTCAGCATCGGCATCGAGGGCGTTGATGCCACCGGCGGCAAGGCTGCCCATGAACAATCCGAGGGTCATGACGAACCAGAGCACGAAGACCGGCCAGCGGTGGCGGGTGCTCCACATGGCGACGCGGACGGTCCAGGGTTCTTGGCGCACGGAGGCATGGATGGGCGTGTTCATCGGGGACGCGGGCTCCTGCTCGTGGAGCGCCAAGGATACCCGGGAAGGTCAGCCCGCCCGCCCGTGGCCGGGCTTGGATTGTGGGCCGCACGCGTCGTAGGATCAACCAATGACAGACACCTCGACCCCGCAGATCGATGCAGCGGCCGAAATCGCCGCGCTCAGGCTCCGGACCCAGATGTTCATCGGGGGCGAATTCCGCGAGGCCGCAGGCGGCCGGCGGTTCGTGAGCGAGAACCCGGCGACTGGGCAACCGATCGCGGAGGTGGCCGAGGGCGGTCCGGCGGACGTGGACGCGGCCGTGGCGGCGGCGCGCCGAGCCGCGGACAGCGGCGTATGGTCGCGCATGAGCCCCGGCGATCGAAAGCGGATCCTCACTCGCTGGGCTGATCTGATCGAAGCCAACGGCCGCGAGCTCGGGCTCATCGAGACGATCGATGCGGGCAAGCCGATCACCGACACGGTCGGGCTGGACATGCCCGAGACGGCGGCCTGCATTCGCTGGCATGCCGAGGCGACCGACAAGATCTACGGCCAGGTGGCGCCCTCGCCGGAGGGTACGGTGGCGACGGTCACGCGCGAGCCGGTTGGTGTCGTCGGGGCCGTCATTCCCTGGAACTACCCGGCGCAGATGGCGGCGTGGAAGCTGGGGCCGGCCCTCGCCACCGGTAACACCGTGGTCATCAAGCCCGCGTCCACGACGTCGTTGAGCCTCCTCCGTATCGCCGAGCTCGGCGCCGAGGCCGGCATTCCAGACGGCGTACTCAACGTCGTCACCGGACCTGGGGGCACGGTCGGCGAGGCCATCGGGCGACATTCGGACGTCGATGCGGTGGCCTTCACCGGCTCGACCGAGGTTGGCCGGCGCTTCCTCATCTACTCTGCCGAGACCAACCTCAAACGCGTCCTCCTGGAGCTCGGCGGCAAGAGCCCGCAGCTCGTATTTCCCGACGTCACCGACTTCGAGAACGTCGCCGCGAACGTGGCCATCGCGATCTTCTGGAACATGGGCGAAAACTGCAGCGCTGGATCGCGCCTCATCGTCCATCGCTCGGTCAAGGACCGCGTCCTGGAGGCCATCACGGCCGAACTGGCCCAATGGACCGTTGGCGATCCGCTGGATCCGGCGACGAAGATCGGCGCGCTGATCTCGCGCCGACACATGGAGCGCGTCCTCGACTACATCGATATCGGGCGAAAGGAAGGAGCCCGCGTCATCGCCGGCGGGCGTCAGATCCTCCAGGAGACGGGCGGCTACTTCGTGCCGCCAACGATCCTCGATGGCGTTCGGAACCACATGCGGGTGGCCCAGGAGGAGATCTTCGGCCCGGTCCTGTCCGTCATCGAATTCGATTCTGAGGCTGAGGCCGTGGCCATTGCCAACGACACGCCCTACGGCCTGGCGGCCTCGCTCTACACCCGCGATCTCGACGTCGCGCATCGCGTCGCGCGCGACCTGCGCGCCGGGGTCGTCGGCGTGAATGTGTACTCCGAGGGCGACATGACGACGCCATTTGGGGGCTACAAGATGTCCGGCTTCGGCGGCCACGACAAGTCGCTCCACGCCCACGACCAGTACACCGAGACCAAGACGATCTGGATCCAGGTCGCGCCGCGGACGTAGCGGCTGCCCGCGCAGGGGCGCCGTCGTCGCGTCGTGGTCCTGTATCGACCATTGCGATGGCCCTGAGCCGAATCCCTCGCGTGCTCGCCATCGCTGATCCGGGCCACCAGTGAGCTGGTGCCCGCGCTCACTGCACGGATGGACCGGGTGATCTACCGGGATCCCGTCGAGGTGCTTCTCAGCGGCCCGTAGCCATCTTGCGACGGGGTCTCCCGCCGCGTGGTGTCCCGCCGCGTTGCCTCACTGGTCACGGTCGACTGCTGCCGCTTCCGGCAACAGGCGATCCCGCGTCAGCCGGCTCGCGTTCCCGGGCGGCCTGGGTCGTCACACCTCGAGCGCCACCCATGGCCTGATCCAGCCGAGCAAGGAAGGGGCGCGCGCCAAGGCGGGTCAGCGTCTCCCGAGCTGCCTCGATCGCGGCCACGACGTCCGGTGCAGCGCGCTCCGGCGACCCCAGGAGGACTGCCATGTCAACGGCGGCAGCAGCTTCGTCGAACGCGAGCCCGAGCCCTCGATAGCCGCGCAGCGCTTCACGAAACCCGGCCACCGCCTCTGACCCATTCCCCATCAGCGCGGCGAGGCCCGCGCGAGCTGCTCGGCGATCCAGCTCGAGGGCGGGCCCCCAGAATCCCAGCGTCTCGAATCTGGAAACCACGGTCTCCGCAACCGACACGTCGCCGGACCAGAGACTCGACCGAACCGCGAGGGGCATGGCGAGCGGCGCGAAGTAGTCCGTAATCGCCACGGCCCGCTCCGCCAGCTCCTGGGCACTCGCCAGCTCTCCAACGGCGAACGACGCCCAGGCCCGCGCGAGGAGGTCGTACGACTCGTACTGCGGATCCGTGATCTTGGCTCGGAGCTTTGCCGCTTCGGCGATGTCGGCGCCGGCGTCCTCGCCTCGCAGTGAGCGGAGCATGGCCCGGTCGGCGAACAGCTCGGCCCAGACCGTCGCGGTCGCCTCGATGCCCAGCCACTCGTCCAGAACGGACGCGGCCCAGTCCCACTCCCCGACCCGGAGCGCACAGATCGCGCTGTTGCCGACCATCATGAAGCCGTAGACCCGCGACCCGCGTCGACGGCCAATTTCGAAACCCTCCCGCCCGAGTGCCAGCCCCAGCGACGGGTCGCCCCACTGCTCGAAGAAGGTCATTAACACGCGCGCATTGGACTCGACGTCGGACAGGTCGTTCGCGAGCGCCAACTGGTGCGCGCCACGAAGCAGCACGAGACCCTCACGCGGTCGGTTCGCAGCAAGCAGGAGCATGCCACGACCCATGATCCCCCGTGCTGTGGACTCCAGCAGACCGAGACGCTCGGCGATCGGGAGGTACCGCTCGAGCCACTCAAGAGCCGTGACTTGCTGGTTCTGGCCTCGGTTCGCGCGGACCATCGCGACCATCAGGTCAACGCCCGCCGGCGTGGCCTCGAGGTCGGAGAATTCCTTCCATGCCTCGTTCAGCAGCACTTCCGCGCGCTCGGGATCCGCTTGGAACGAGAAGACGACCGTTGCATGGCGCGCTACGGCCGTGGCCGTTGCCTCGCGATCGCCTGCCTTCCGTCGCTCCGCGAGCAGACCGTCCGCGTGGCGCATGACCATTTCGGTCTTGAGTCCCTCGCCTGCGGAGCCAAGCGCGCGCGCGTGGAGTTCCGCCCGCTCGGCAGGCTCGATGGTCACCTCGAGCGCCTGCTCCAGGAACGTGACGGCCTGATCGTGCGATCCGAGCGAGGCGGCGCGGTCGGCAGCACCGCGCAGTGCGAGGCGCGCCTGAGCCGCGAGGGCGGCGGCCTCGGCGTCATCGGCCGCGAGGCGATGCGCGGCGAGATAGTGGCCGGCAAGCCCGCCGGCAATCTCGTCCGAACCGAGGCTTTCGAAGAAGCGCGCAGCCGCGAGGTGGCGGACCTTCCTGTCCTTCTTCGCCAGGGTGTTGTAGGCGACCTCACGGATGAGTGCCTGGACGAACGCGTACTGGCCTCGCTCGGGCGATCGGGGGTCGGCGTCGAGGACGAGAAGCTCGCGGCGGACGAGGCCGGCCAGGCGTCGTTCCAGCTCGTCGGCCTCGATCCCGGAGACCGCGCCGAGGCCGGCGATCGTGAAGCTCTGGCCCAGCACCGCAGCGTCCTCGACGACGGCCCGGTCTGCGCTATCGAGGCCATCCAGCCGTGCCGCGATGAGGGCGGTCAGTGACTCCGGCACCGCGAGATCGCCCAGATCGCCAACCGGCCGGTACGCACCACCTTCGGCGACGAGTCGCTCCTGCGCGAGAAGCATGCGCACTGTCTCGACCGCGTACAGCGGGATGCCGTCGGCGCGACCGACGATCGCGTCGATCGCCTTGCGCGGCAGGCCCGGTACAAGGCCGGCAAGCAGGCGCTCCATCTCCTCGGGCGGCAAGGGCTCCAGATAGATCGACGCGAACGATCGCTTGCCGGCACCCCAGTCCGGTCGCTTGTCAAGCAGGTCTGGGCGGGCCAGCGTGATCACGGTGATCGGGACGCCCCGGCTCCACTCCATGAGGTGGTCGATGAAATCGAGCAAGCCATTGTCGGCATGGTGGAGGTCCTCGAACACCATGACGACCGGGGATGTCGCCGCGAGACGCTCGAAGAATGTTCGCCAGGCCGCGAACAGCTGTGCCGACGGGATTCCGGACTCATAGCCGAGGAGCGCGAGGAGGGCAGACTCGATCCAGGCTGCCTCGGTTGCCTCTGGCACGTGCTGTCGGACGGTCGCCGAGATCCGGTCGCGTGTCGTTGCCTCGTCATCCGTCTCGACCAGCCCCGATCGGCCACGGACCATCTCGCCGAGAGCCCAGAACGTGATTCCATCACCATACGCGGGGCTTCGCCCGGCGTGCCACCAGACGCGGTCCAGCAGCCCATCGGCGTATTTGAGGAACTCCCACGACAGACGCGTCTTGCCGATGCCGCCCGGTCCGACGACGCTCACGAGACGAGCCCGGCCCTCCCTCGCCGTCGCGTGGAAGAGCTCCTTGAGCTGACGGAGCTCCTCGTCGCGGCCGACGAATGGCGCTTCGAGCGCTTCGCTTCGGTTGCGCCCACCTCGCTCAGCGACGACCCGGACGGCGCGCCAGGCGGGCACTGGTGTGGTCTTGCCCTTGAGGACCTGTTCCCCGGCGGGCTCGAACGCAACCCCGCCCGCCGCGCGTTGGGTGGCCTCGCCGACGAGGACCACGCCTGGCGCCGCGGCCGACTGGAGTCGCGCGGCGGTGTTGACGAGATCGCCCGCAACCATTCCCTGGTTCGTGGCACCAATGGTGACGGCCGCCTCACCGGTCAGCACCCCGGCGCGCGCCTGGATCCCCGGCCCGAGCGAGCGGACGGCGTCCACAACTTCGAGGGCCGCACGGACCGCGCGCTCCGCATCATCCTCTCGAGCGATCGGAGCGCCCCAGACCGCCATGACAGCATCGCCGATGAACTTTTCCACGGTGCCGCCGTAACGACCGATGATCTCGCGGCTGAGGTCAAAGTAGCGGGTCAGGACCTCGCGGACGTCTTCGGCGTCACGCTCCTCGGCAAATGGGGTGAATCCCACGATGTCGGCGAACAGGATGGATACGAGCCGGCGCTCCGCGACCGCGGGTGCGTTGCGGCCGCTGCCGGATCCCGATTGGGACGCGGCCCCGTACGCACCCGACGCCGCCGACGCCGCCGACGCCGAGCCGGCGCCGACGAGCGGGGTTGCGCACTGGAAGCAGAACTTCGCCCCTGGCGGGTTCATCGTGCCGCAGGCGGGGCAGCCGGCCGCGAATGGGGTCCCGCACTCCATGCAGAACTTCGCGTCGGGTCGGTTCTCCGTGCCGCAGCTCGAGCAGATCATGTGGCGGCTGCCTCAGGTGACGGGCGGTTTCCCTCGTCGGACTGTCCGTGAGCATACGATGCGCGGCCGACCCACGACAGCCTCGAGGGCCCGGGCACTGCAAGCGCAGGACTGTTCGTTGGAGCTGCCCACGGGCACCGGTGTGCCACTGGCGACACAACCGCGACGTCTCCGCGGTCTAGCGGGTCGACCGACCCCAGATCGGCGAGCAACGCGCCGCAGCGCGCCCTCGAACTCGTCGAAATCGTATCGCGAGGACACACAACCGACGACCTCGGAGCGTCGACATGCGTCCATGGGCCAAACCGTCGTCCGCATGTCGGGGTTGTGCCCCAGGCGGCACAACAGGCTGCCAAGCGGAGCGCCGCCTCGGCGTCAGCGTCGCGAGCCGAGACCCTGCTGTCGGATCAGTCGCAACGCCACGATCCCGGCAGCGAGTTGCCAGATCGAGGGGATCGCGACGTACAGGCGCTCAAGCACGCCCAGCCACGGCAGGAGCGGTCCGTCAATGGTGAGCGGGACGAGGAAGGACGAGCCAGCGACGAGCACGGCCGCAACGAGCGTCGGCCGGGCGCTCCCCCGCCAGCGCGGGTCACGGCGCATGACAAGCCCGAGCACCAGCAGCGTCAGCGGCATTGTGATCGCGTACAGGTAGAAGTTCGCGAGGTGGACGACCCCGACCGTGGACATCGGAACGCCGTCCGGGTCCGTCGGGAAGATGGCGAAGGCGATCGTGATCGCCGCCTGGAGGAGCAACAACACGCGCACGACGGTGCGATCCCGGCGCGTCCCTCCGAGCACACTTGACAGGCCGAATGCCCAGCCGACGCCGAGTCCACCGCTGACGATGAATGCGACGGTATGGAGCCAGCCCAACGGCGCGTTCGCAAGGAGGCTGATCGATTGCGCCGCCGGGTCGTGACCCGGCCAGTTCGCAATGACGATGACGCTCAGCCCCCACGACACGATCGGCGCGGCGATCCCGGCCATGATGAGAATGCGCGGGCCCAAGCTGGACATCTGGTCATTCTGCATTTCGTCAGCTGACTCCGCGTTGGTCAGCGATGCGCCGTCGTGATCTCGATGATCTCGAGGCCATAGCGGGCGAGGCGCGACGGCCCCATGCCCTTCATCCGGCGGAGGGCCGCGATCGTGGTCGGGCGCTGGTCGGCAATGTCGATGAGGAGCGCGTCGGGCGCGATGACGTACGCGGGCACGCCATCCGAGCGAGCCGACACCAGGCGCCACTCGCGCAGGGCGGCCATCAGCGGGCTGTCCTCTTCGCGAGCGCGACGCGCGCTCCCGGCGTTCATCGGTGCGCCGGGAATCACCGTGACGCGGCCTGACACGCTCACCCGACCCTCCAGGGCCGCCAGGAAGCGACTTGGACGCCGGCGGGCATCGCGGCGTTCGGCCCACGACAGCGAGAGGTGCCGCCGGGCCCGGGTCAGGCCCACGTAGAGGAGCCGGCGTTCCTCCGCGATCTCCGGCTCCGATTCCGCCTGGCGGATCGGCAGCGTCCCCTCCTCGAGCTGCGGGAGCAGGACGGCCTCCCACTCGAGGCCCTTCGCGCGATGGAGGGTGAGCAGGTTCACGCCGTCGACCGAGCCCTCGGCTTCGGCGGCAGCGCGCACGGTGAAGTCGGCGAGCAGCGCCTCCGGAGTGATTGCGGCGTTCGCTCTGGCGGCTTCCTGGGCCAGCTCGATCACGAGTGCCAGCGACGCCGTTCGCTCTCGGGCGGCCGGCCCACCACTGTCGTCGCCCTCGACGTAGCCCATCTCGGCAATCAGGCGCTCTGAGAGCATGTGCGCCAGCATCGGGCCGGTCGCGGTGGCCGGAAGGCGCTTCAGGAGCCGGAGTGCCTCGCGGACCTCCTGGCGCTCAAAGAACCGCTGCCCACGGACCCGGAACGGGATCCGGGCCCTGGTCAGGGCGGCTTCGATAGGCGGGATCTGGGCGTTTGTGCGGACGAGCACCGCGATCTCGGCTGCGGGCGTCGGGACCGCACCCGGGCCGGCGCCGCCGGCCGTGAGCCTTCGGATGTCCGCCACGAGCGCGGCGAGTTCAGCCTCCCCGTCGGCAAACCGCCGGATCGATGGCGCCGGCCCGGCCGGCATCGTGGCCACGAGGCGCTTCCGTCGTCCTTCGGACGCCAGCAGACGGTTGGCAAGGGCCAGGATCTCGGGTGAGGACCGGTAGTTGCGGGACAGTGTGATCTCTCGGGCGCCTGGGTAGCGGGCGGTGAACCCCGTCAGGTACTCGGAGGTCGCCCCGGTGAAGGTGTAGATCGTCTGGTCCTCGTCCCCGACGACGCACAGATCGTCCCGGTCGCCCAGCCAGAGCTCCAGGAGGCGCTGCTGGAGCGGGTTCGTGTCCTGGTACTCATCGACGCTGAACCAGGACTTGCGGGCGCGGACGGTCGCCGCGGCATCCTCGTCGGTCTCGAGGAGGGTGACCGTCTCGACGAGGAGGTCGTCGAAGTCGATGCGGTTGGCCCGCACCTTCGCGCCCTCGTAGTCCGCGAAGATGCGAACGAAGAGGTCGGCCGGGATTGGCGGCTCGCGATGGGCGTGGGCAGCCTCGCGCTCGTATGACTTCGGCGCAATACGCCGGGCTTTCGCCCACTCGATCTCGTCGGCGAGGTCCTTGGATGGCGTGAAGCGGTAGTGGCCGGGAAGCTGGCGAGCAAGCCGGGACAGGATCGGCAGCTTCGAATCGAGGAGGTCGGGAAGCGGCGCCCCGTCGTGGCCCGCCGGCCAGAAGTGTCGGAGCTGGCTGAGCGCATGGGCGTGGAAGGTGCGAGCCGTGACGCCAGGTAGCCCCAGGCTCCGCAGGCGCGCAACCATTTCGTTGGCGGCCTTGTCCGTGAACGTGACCACGAGCACCTGGTCAGCCAGCGCGATCTCGGTCGCGATCGCGTAGGCCGTCCGCCGGCTGATGACCCGGGTCTTGCCACTGCCAGCCCCGGCGTGGATTGCCACGGGGCCGCTCGTCGCTCCGACAGCGTCGAGCTGCTCGGCATCCAGATCGGCGAGAAGGATCGCTGGGCTGAGGAGAGGCATCGCATCAAGCGTACGGGCGCGCAGTCATCTCGGGGTTTTGCCCCTAACGGACACGCCGGTAGGTGCTCTCGGAGCGACGCGCGACGCGAACGATGACAACGAGCAACGCCGGCTCGTCGATCGCGTAGATGACGCGAAGGCCACCGACGCGGATTCGCCAGAATTCGGTCCCCGTGCGCTTCGTCGCACCGGACGGCCTGGGGCCCCGCCCGCTTCGCGCACGATCTCGCCTCAGCGCTGACCTGGTGTAATATCGTTGCCTGCGCAACAAAGTGCAGGTGACAGACGGTGAGGATCCAGGACGACGCATGCTCACACCCGAAATTCGCGCGGCCTGGGCCGCGGCCACCGAGCTCCTCATCCGTGAGATCCGCGAGTACGGTCATGCCCTCTCGGGAAACTGGCTCGGCCGGCAGGCATTGCTCCTGAACACCACGGGCGCTCGAACGGGCGAACCGCGCATGAGTCCGCTGGCCTATTCACTGGACAACGGGCGGTACGTCGTGACCGCGTCCAAGGGCGGTGCTCCGACCCACCCGGGCTGGTATCACAACCTCGTGGCGGACCCGATTGTTGCGATCGAGGTCGACAAGAAGAAGTTTCAGGCTCACGCCTCAACCGCGGAGGGCGCCGAGCGTGAGCGCCTGTGGCTCCAGCACATTGCCCTGCATCCGGGCATCGGTGAATACCCGAAATTGACCACCCGGATCATTCCTGTCGTCATCCTCGACCCGCTCCCCTAGCCCGCGGGATCGATGCCCATCCCTGAAGTGCCAGCGGCGTACGGGTCGGTCAAGCGGCAGCTCACCGATGAGATACGGAAGCATGGCCACGCGGTCACCGGCAGCTATGTCGGCCGCCAGGCGCTGCTGCTCGCCACCACGGGGGCTCGATCCGGCAAGCCGCGTCTGAGTCCGCTGGCGTTCTCCATGGATGACGGCCGCTACGTCGTAACGGCATCCAGGGGCGGCTCACCGGTCCACCCCGGCTGGTACTTCAACCTGGTGGCGGACCCGATCGTGACGATCGAAGTGGACCTCAAGCGCATCCGGGCCCGGGCTTCGATCGCCGAGGGCGCGGAGCGTGAGCGTCTGTGGCTCCAGCACATCTCGCTGCACCCCGGCATCGGCGTGTATCCGCGTATGACATCCCGAGTCATCCCGATCGTGATCCTCGAGCCGCTCTTCTAAACAGCCGAATGGAGACTGTCTCTGGCTGGAACCATCAGCTCGATCGGCTCGCCGGACTGCTCGAGTCGCTGGATCGGGCCCGATCGCCGCAATCCGGCCGACAGCGGTCCCTATAATCGCCGAAACCAACCGGACTGAGGCGCCCCCCGATGATCGCGGCCTACCGCACCGTCGCCGGAAACAGAAACCTGCTGCGCCTGTTCGCCGGCGAGTTCGTCTCCAACATCGGCGACTGGCTGTACCTCGTGGCGCTCCTGGTCGTTGTCTACCGGGAGAGTTCGGATCCGTTCCTGCTGGGCGTGATTGGCGGCGCGAGAATCATTCCGTACGTCGTGCTGTCGGTCCCGGCCGGAATCATCGTGGACCGATTTGACCGTCGGCTCATCCTGATCGTCAGCGACCTCATCCGCGGCGCCGCGATGATCGGGCTCGCGATCAACACGTTCCTGGACGGACCGGTCCTCGTGACCGTGGGCCTGGCGATCTTTGCCACCTGCTTCGCGGTGTTCTTCCGGCCTTCGATGGGCGCGTACATGCCATCACTCGTGCGCAACGAGGCGGAACTGGGGCCCGCCAACAGCATCTACGCGACGCTCAGCGAAGTCACCTTCATCATTGGGCCGGCCATCGGCGGCCTGATCATCGCGCTGACGGACCTCGGCTGGGCGTTCGTGATCAACGCGCTCTCGTTCCTGGCCCCGGTCCTCATCCTCTGGACGATGCCCTCCAACAACCCGCGGGCCAAGAAGGCGGCCGAAGATCCGGAGGACAACGCCGTCGTGACCGTCGCGACCACCGCGACCGCTGACGACGCGGCTCCGCCTGTGCACGGCCCGGCGGCCGCCCTGGCGGCCATGCCCACCGCAACGACCGTTCGGGATATCTTTCGGCCGCTCGCCGGCCTCGCCCTGCTGGACGTGGTGACGGGCTTCCTGTGGGGTGGTCTCAGCGTCGCCCTCGTGATCTTCGCCGTGGAACGGCTGGGCGCCGGCGAGGACGCCACAGGGTTCCTGTGGGCCGCGATTGGGGTCGGTGGGGTCCTTGGGGCCGTGGCGTCCAGTTCCATCGTGTTGCGCCCGAACCTGGGGCCGATCATGCTTCTCGGCTCCGCGATCCTCGGCGCCGGCTTCGTGTTCCTCGGGATCGTTGACTCGCTCCTGTGGGCGCTGATCGCTCTGGCCGTGGTGGCGTCCGGGGCGCTGCTTGCCCAGGTCGTCGCTGAGACGATCCTCCAGCGGGTAGTCCCGGATGCGATCCGGGGACGGGCGCTGGGCACCCTCCAGACCCTGTCCACGGTGACCTACGCGCTCGGATCGTTCCTGGTCCCCGTGCTCATGACCACGATCGGCGCCCAGGCGATCCTGACGATCGGCGGCATCGCGATTCTGCTGGCGGCCCTCGGTACGTTCGTGCTGGTCGGCCCGGCCTTCCGGCGCGCACCGACATCGGAGGAAGCGGCCGCAACCCTCGGGCGTGTGGCCCGCCTGCCGCTCTTCGCGGGCGTCTCCGCGGCAGCCCTTGAAGTGGCCCTCCAGCGTCTCGTCCCGGTTCCCGTCCTGGCCGGTGCCGTGGTCATCCGCGAAGGAGATCCAGCCGACCGGTTCTACATCATCGAATCCGGCCGTTTCGCCGTGGACCAGAAGGACCCCGGCACCGAGCTCCCGCGACGTCTTCGGGTCATGGGCCCGGACTCGGTATTCGGCGAACTCGGGCTGATGCACGGCGCGCCGCGGAGCGCGACGGTCACGGCCGAGACCGACGGCCGCCTGCTCGCGCTCGACGGCCCCGACTTCCTCGATCTCCTGAATGCCGGTCCCGACATCTCCGGGCGCATGCTGGATCGCTACCGGGCATCGGCGGCGCCGCCGTCCTGATCCGCCGTCCGGGTTCGACGCGGGTCCGGATTCGGCCCGGGTTCGGCCTGGGTGTCGCCCGGTGCGGATCGTCAGGGAGCCGGCAACCGCCGCAGGTGCAGTGCCAGCGAGAGACTCAGGCACCGCTGCGGATCGTCGAGGAAGGGCCCGACGATCTCTTCGATCTTGGCGAGGCGGTTCTTGAGCGTGTTGTAGTGCACGAACAGCTGGCGAGCGGCGAGCGCGCCGTTGCGGCTTGCCAGGAAAGTGTCGAGCGTCCGAACCAGCGCGGTGCCGTTGGACCGGTCATGGGCCTCGAGCGATCCGAGCAGGGAGCCACAGTAGGCCTCCACCTCCGACTCGGAGACGGCGGCTAGCAACCGCTCCACCCCGAGATCGGAGAACATCACCGCGTGCCCGGGGCCGCGACTCCATCGGCCGATCGCGAGTGCCCGGCGCGCCTCACTGAAGGAGTGGTGGATCAGCAACGGGTCGGGCGCGGGTCGGCCGATCCCAACGCTCACGACGCCGCCCGGCAGCCGCCGGTCTGCCTCGGCCAGCAACGCCGCACCGGCGGCGCGAAGATCCGACGTCTCCGACCCCGGCGCGGCGACGAGGACGCCGATTTCATGGCTTCGTTCCCAGGCGATGGCCCTTGGGCCAAGGCTCGCCCGAGCCGCCTCGATGAGTCCGTGTCGCAGCTCGCCTTCCTCGGGCGTACCGGCGAGTGCCGCAACTGGTCGGCCACCAACCGCCTCGACCTCGGCCAGGAGCACCGCGCGAGGTGTCGCGAGATCCCAGGCGAATGCTGCAGCACGTTCCATCAGCACGCCGCGATCCGTGACGTGCCCGGTCACGAGCTCCTCGAGGCAGACCGTTTGAAATCGTCGATCGGCCTCGGCTACGGCGCGAGCCTGAACCTGGCGAAGCGCGGCGACCGTCGCCGCGTGCTCCACGGCTTCCAGTTGCTCCGGGCCGAGTCCTGCAGCTCCGCCGCTGACGAGGACCGCTCCATAGTGTTCGGCGCCAACCTGGATCGGCTGCACCATGACCGCGTCATCCAGCTCGAGGCCGGGTGCCGTGCGCCACTGCATGGCGCCGGCCCCATCGACGATCCCGACCGGACGATCGATCAACTCTCCGAGGGTCTCGGCAATCTGCCGGAGGCCCCCGCCGGACAGAACGATCGAGGTGAACCGATCGTGAATCGCGGCCGATCGTTGGAGCTGGACGGTCTGGGCCGCCAGGATCTCGGACAGGATCGCGTTGATGATCTCGTTGAAGGACGCATCGGCGGGCAACTCGATGAGCGGCAGGCTGAGTCGATCGGCCGCCTCGATCATGGCCACCGGCGTCGCCGTGAGATAGCGGGTCGGCTTGAGCGCGATCCCCGCGAGCCCACGCTCGGCCAGCCGCGGAACGAGAGCCGCCAACGCCGCGGTGTCGTCCCGGAGCGGGTAGGCGGTGGTCAGGAGCAGTTCGTCCGACTTGACCCACTCGAAAATGTCCGGAACTTCCATCACGTTCACCGAGCGGACCAGCCGACCGAGCCCAGCCGCCCCACCCACCACCCGGGCGCCCTTGAGGATCGGGAGCTGCAGGAGATCAGCGAGCCGAAGGGCGTCTCGGATCGGGGCGCCGGGAACAGGCGTATGAACCTCCATCGACCTATGAATACCTCACAGTTGACCGGCTCGTCAATGTAGACATCAGCTAGTGACGCGACGACGCCCAGTCCCTACGATTCGGGACGATGCATTCGACCTCGACGCTGTATGACGCGTTCGACGCGACACTCGTCAGCGACGCCATTCGGTCCCGCCTCGAAGCGGGTGGTGATGCCTCGGTCCACAGCGTCTTCGCCTCGGTCGTGAACCTGCACACGCCGGACGGCCTGCTGACGATCACCGGGCCGACTGTCCTGCCGCTCCCACACGGGCTGGCGATCCATGCTCGGATTGACTTCCGGGCGACCCGACTTCGTGTCGGCCAGCGCGTCGTCATGGATCGGACGCGGCTGGGCTTCCCGGCGGCGAATCTCGAGGTCGACTTGAGCCACGCGGCGGGTTGGTCGCCCCGGCTGGCGTCGACGGACTCGGCGGAAGCCGCGGCGCGTTGGCGTGCTCGTACCGCGTCCGTCCGGCGTCTGGCCGCCAACGTTGTCCGGGACCGTCGCGGCGCGTCGGATGGTCTCGGCTCCCTGATCGATCAAGGGTCCGACCCGCTGGGGCCGGTTGCGCGGCTCGCGGCCCCGCGACTGGAGCGGATCTCGGACGCGCTCAGGGCCGTCGACCCGGAAGCGGCGGCCGCGGCGGCCGCGACCATCGTCGGGCTCGGGCCGGGATTGACGCCGTCGGGCGATGACGTGCTTGTCGGGATCGCGGCGGGCGTCGCCGCCCTGGCCACGATCGGCAGCGTGGACGCCACGTTTCTCCGCCCTGCGGCCGACTCGGCCACGCTGCGAACGACGGCCGTCGGGGCCGCCTTCCTGCGCCACGCCGCGGGTGGAGAATTCGCGGGCGGGCTGCATCTGTTGATCGCGGCGCTGGTGGGTCCCGAGGCGGCATCCATCCGGGCCACCGTCGAGCGCGCGGCTTCCTTCGGGGCCACGTCCGGAGCCGATACCCTCGTGGGCGTGTTCCTGGGTCTGGACGCGCTCGCCGGCGTGGGTCATCGGCTCGACCGGGTCGCGGCGTGACCGTCCAC
>JBKKBB010000109.1:0-2802 GCA_046714395.1 Candidatus Limnocylindrales bacterium
GGACGGGACCGACGAGGGCCTGCCCGACGGCTGGGACCGCCAGTTCGAGCAGACCGCCAGGGATCTCGAGTCCGGAGCGACTCGAAACACCCTCGGAGCGCTCCAGATCGTCGTTGATCCGGAACGGCGCGGTGGCGGTCTCGCAGCGTTGATGGTCAACGCGATGCGCGCAAACGCCCGGGCCCATGGATTCGGGACGGTCATTGCGTGTGTGCGACCGACCGAGAAGCATAGCTATCCGCTCATCCCCATCGAGCGGTATTCGTTCTGGCTCCGCGCCGATGGTGAGCCCTTCGACCCCTGGATCCGGCTCCACGCACGCCTGGGTGCCCGGATCGTCAGGGGATCGCCGCGCGCGATGACGATCCGCGGGACCGTTGCCGAATGGGAGCTCTGGACCGGCGAGTCGTTCCCGGACAGCGGCCAGTACCTCCTCCCGGTTGCTGCCGCGCCGATCGAGATCGATCGCGAGGCGGATGAGGGCATCTATTACGACCCGAATGTCTGGATGGTTCACACGGTCGATCTGCGTTGACCGCACCGAGTCGAGGGCCACTCGGAATCGGGTCGCGCTTGTGCCAGTCATCCGCTAGGCTCGCAGGATGACGTGTTCCAACTGCGGCACCGAGAACCGGACAGGACGGAAGTTCTGCTCGTCGTGCGGCACGGCTATGGCGGCCGCTTGCTCCAACTGCGGCGCCCCGAACGAGCCCGGCGAGCGCTTCTGCGGCGAATGCGGGACGGCACTCCCGGCGGGCGGCGCGGCGGCACCCGGCGGAACTTCTGTCGGAACCTCCACGGCGGGCCCGGCGTCCGTCGGGCCGACATACGCCGACGCGTCGGCCTCCGAACGCCGGCTCGTGACGATCCTCTTCGCCGATCTCGTCGGGTTCACGCCGTTCGCCGAGGAACGCGACGCGGAAGACGTCCGTGAGGTACTGACCCGCTACTTCGCGCTGTGCACCGACGTCATCGAGCGCTACGGCGGGAGCGTCGAAAAGTTCATCGGCGACGCGGTCATGGCGGTCTGGGGTGCACCAGTCGCCCGCGAAGATGACGCCGAGCGTGCCGTACGAGCCGGGCTCGAGCTCGTCGACGCGGTCCGCACCCTGGGCCCGGCGATCCAGGCCCGCTGCGGGATTCTGACCGGCGAGGCGGCCGTCACGATTGGTGCAACGAATCAGGGCATGGTCGCCGGGGACATCGTCAACACCGCCGCGCGACTGCAATCGGTCGCTCCGCATGGCCTGGTCCTCGTCGGCGAGAGCACCTACCAGGCCGCAACGAAGGCCATCGTCTTCGAGGAGGCAGGCGAGCAGGTCCTCAAGGGCAAGACGTCTCCGGTACCCGCCTGGCTGGCACTGCGCGTCGTCGCCGAGCGCGGCGGGCGCGGACGTTCCGGCGGACTCGAAGCCCCATTCGTCGGCCGGGACGACGAGCTGCGTCTCCTCAAGGACCTCTTTCACGCCGCGGCGCGCGAGCGACGGGGCCGCCTGATCTCGGTCATCGGTCCGGGCGGCATCGGCAAGAGCCGGCTCGCCTGGGAATTCGAAAAGTATCTCGATGGGATCGTTACCACCGCGTGGTGGCATCACGGCCGGTCGCCGGCATACGGCCAAGGGATCTCCTTCTGGGCACTCGGCGAGATGATCCGGGGCCGGGCCGGCCTCGCCGAGATTGATGACGAACCGACCACCCGATCGAAGGTCGCGGCCATGCTCGCGAAACACGTGCCCGACGAGACGGAGGGTCGCTGGATCGAGCAAGCGATGCTCACACTTCTCGGCCTCAGCGGCGGCGATCTGCCAGCCGATCAGCTCTTTGCGGCATGGCGGACGTTCTTCGAGCGGCTGGCCGCAACCGGTCCGGTCGTCCTCGTCTTCGAGGACCTCCACTGGGCGGATCCTGGCCTGCTCGACTTCATCGACCACCTGCTCGAATGGTCGCGTGATCAGCCGATCTACGTCCTGACGCTGGCCCGACCCGAGTTGCTCGAGCGACGGACGGATTGGGGCGCCGGCCGCCGCAACTTCCTGAGCCTGGGCCTCGAGCCGCTGTCCGAGGACTCGATGCGCGAGCTCCTCGCCGGCCTGGTCCCCGGGCTGCCGAAGGCGACCGTGGATGCCATCGTGACGCGCGCCGACGGCATGCCCCTGTATGCGGTCGAGACCGTCCGAATGCTCGTCGCCGACGGAAGGCTGCGCGAGGAGGGCGGCGCGTATGCCCTGGTCGGCGATCTGACGACGATCGCCGTTCCGGACACGCTGACGGCGCTCATCGGGGCCCGGCTCGACGCCCTCGACCCAGTGGACCGAGCCCTGCTCCAGGACGCCGCGGTTCTGGGCCAGAGCTTCACGGTCGCCGGCCTCGCGGCCGTGTCGGGCCAGGCCGCGAGCGAGATCGAGCCGCGGCTGGCCGGCCTCGGCCGTCGCGAGATCCTCTCCATACGGGCGTATCCTCGATCTCCGGAGCGGGGCCAGTTCGCGTTCGTTCAGGCCCTCATCCGGGAGGTCGCCTACAAAACGCTCACCAAACGGGACCGCAGGGAACGTCACCTGGCAGCGGTGCGATTCTTCGAAAGCCTCGGTCTCGATGAACTGGCCGGAGCACTTGCCGGCCACTATCTCTCGGCGCATGCGAACAGCCCGACCGGGCCGGAGGCGGACGCCCTCGCCATCCAGGCCCGCATCGCGCTGACGGGTGCTGCCGATCGTGCGACGGCGCTGGGCTCACCGGCGCAGGCACTCGCGTTCCTCGAGCAGGCACTCACGATCGAAGTGGACGCGGCGCACCAGCCGGAGC
>JBKKBB010000110.1:0-7358 GCA_046714395.1 Candidatus Limnocylindrales bacterium
ATGCCTTGCTCGTAAGCGACGAGGACGCCGGGCCCGCTTCCTGTAAACCGTACGGGTCCGAGATGTTCTGATCGTCACGCTCGCCCGCCGGCGTTCCGCCCGCGGCACCAGGAAGGCCGAGTGGCGCGGCCGAGACGAGCAATCCGACGAGCCCGAAGGTGGCCAGCGCCGCCCCGAGTCGGCGCGTCCAGGTCATCGAGGCGCGAATCCGGCCAATGCCCATGATCCCGTGCCGGCCCAGCCGCGCCGCATCCCGCTCGGACAACCGGAAGTCACGTGGTGCGGGCGCCACCCGAACCGTGAATGCAGACCCCAGGGTCCTGGTGCCGGCGGCGATGGATCGCAGGTCGGCTGCCAGGGCGGCACATTCGGCACACCACGCCAGCAGGTCCGCCGCGCGCACCTGGTCCGAGCCGCTGGTTTCGCCCGCCGACACGGCCGCCACGAGCTCGAGATCATGCCCGGCGTGCGAACCCCCGCGACGTCCCTCAGCCACGGAACAGGTCCATCTGGTCGGAGAGGCGATCACGCAGGGCGAGGCGACCCCGGTGGATGCGCGACTTCACCGTCCCGAGCGATACCCTGGTCATCGCGGCAATCTCGGCGTAGTCGTACCCCTCGACGTCGAAGAGCACGATCGCCGAGCGTTGATCGTCGGTGATCTGCGCCAGCGCGACATTGAGCACCCGGTGTCGCTCGGCCTGTAGCGCGGTGGTGACCGGATTGTCTGCCTCGGTCGCCGGCGGCTGCCAGCTGTCGTCCTCGAATTCCGGATACGGATCGGCCGGACGCCGCTTCTTGAGGCGCTGCGCGTCCATCGCGGCATTGATGGCAATGCGGCTGAGCCACGAGCGTACGGAGCCGCCGCGGAATCCGGCCATGTTCCGGTAGGCGGAGAAGAATGCCTCCTGGACCGCGTCGGATGCCTGGTCGCGGTCGGGCACCATGCGCACGACGAGCGCGAACAACATGTCCTGGTAGCACAGGACGAGATCGTTGAACGCGTCGAGACTTCCGGCCCGCGCCTGCTCCATGAGGATGAGGTCGCGCCGCTGGACGGGGTCGTCGGACACCGTGGTCGAGCGACGGTCCTCCACGGTCTGGGGGGTCCTCCGGAGAGCGATACTGAAGCGGCGAGAGTCTAGCATCGGCCCACGCCGGACGCGGCCACGCCGCATCGAGTTCCCACCGGCTAGCATTCCTCGAGTACCACCCGCGCCGGAGTGGCGGAATCGGCAGACGCGACGGTCTCAAACACCGTTGAGGGCAACCTCATCCGGGTTCAAGTCCCGGCTCCGGCACCACTTTGAAATGGGGGTTTGGGTGGCCCGCCCCGCTGACCCCGGCGATGCCCTTCTCGGGATGACACATCGGCGGGTGTAGTCTCTGTGACCGGCCCACCGGGGGGCGGCTCGGGCCGGGCGTCTACACGAATGGAGGCACAGATGAGCCACCAAGAGAAGCCGATGGGCGACGCCGAGAAGCGGACCCTGATCGAGAAGATGATTGCCGCGCTGGCGGCCGGCGACTTCGATGGGGCGAAGGCCGGAATCGCCGACGACTTCGTCCAGGAGTGGCCGCAGTCCGGCGAGCGGATCACGGGTCGCGAGCACTGCACCATCGTCTGGCGGAACTATCCAGGGGGTATGCCCAGAATGACCGTGCACTCGATACGGGGCACCGGCGACCTATGGGTTGTCGAGAGTTCGATCGAATATCCCAACGGGAAGTCTCTCGCGGTTTCCCTCGTCGAGTTCCGCGGTGAAAAGATGTCCCGACAGGTGGACTACTTTGCAGAGCCGTTCCCGGCCCCGGCGTGGCGAGCGGATTGGGTGACCGTCGATTCAGCGCTCACCTCAGACTAGCGAGCCTCGCGCCTGTCGCGGCATCCGCTAACGCAACCGATGGCCTGAGACATGGCGAGTGCATGATCATCGTTCGGCACGTGTGCCAATCTCGCATGGTGGAGGATGTCCGGACCGGTGTCACAGGTGAGCGGGTTTCTGGAGCGCCTGATCAGGCCCGCCGCGTCACAGGGCGGAGACGAGACGATTCGGCCGGAGGTGAGCGCCGGCGAAACCGAGACCGTCCGACGGATCGTGGCGCGCCTCGAATCCATGCCCCCCGGACGCGCCCGCTACCTGGCCGGGTTCGCCTACGTGCTCGCACGTGCGGCACATGCGGACCTCCACATCAGTGACCCCGAGACCGCGGTCATGGAATCGGTGCTGGTCGAGCTAGGCGGGCTGGACGCGGCGCAGGCGGTGATCGTTGTGGAGATGGCCAAGCTTCAGTCCCGCGCGAAGTTCGGCACCGAGGACTACCTGGTGACGAGGGAGTTCTCCGAACTCGCCACCGACGACCAGAAGATCGATGTCCTGCGCACCTGCTTCGCGGTCGGCGCGGCCGACGACGAAATCACGAGCGACGAGGCGCAGACGATCAACACGATCGCGCAGGAGCTCGGCGTCGACCGCCCGACGCTCAATGCCGTTCGCGAGGCATACGTCGAGCAATTCAGCGCCATCCGGGCGGCGCGGCGCCTCGCGCGCGGGTAGTCGTTGCGCGCGCGTAGTCGTTGGGCGCCGCGATCAGGCGACCGACACCTGTGCCACGCCTTCGCCGAGGCGGCGCCGGACCTCGGCGACGAGGTTTGCGTCGTAGGCGACCGTCTGCTTGAGCTCCATGGGCAGGGCTGAGCCGCCGGGCGCCGGAACGTGGACGACCACCCGGGTGTCTCCCGGGTACTCGCGCACGAGCTGGCGGAAGGCCTCCATGGCCCGGACCACGATGTCCGCCGACGCGCCTCCGAACCGAACGTGCATGACCTGATCGGCCCCCAGCGACTCGAGCGGCGCCGTGGCGGCCGTGGCTGCTTCGACCGCCCGTGCCCGGGCCTCGTCGGGCAGCGCAGGCGGATCGTCTCGCTCGCCGACCAACCCGCCGGTCGCGGCCGGCGGATGCGCCGACACCGGCTCGCCCGGCTCGATCGGTGGGAGCGAGGCATCCCCGGTGGCATCCGGCCGCAGCGGCGACACGTACGGAATATCGGCCCGGCGAACGGGCACCGACGGCCCGCCGGGGCCGGTCGTGCCTTCGCGCTGGACGGGCTCAAGCTGGGACGACGGCGCTCGATCTCGGGTGACGGTCGTCGGGCCACTCGGGTAGCCGGAGCCGGCGCCGTTCGTCGTGCCGTTGCGGGATGAGGCCCCGTTGCCCCCGACCTGGCCGCTGATCTGGCCTCCGTCCGGCGCACCCGGGCGGCGCCGGAAGCTGCCGCGGTCGCCGGCAGCAACCTCTCGGGCGAACGCCTCGGCGCCCTTGGCGACCGCCTCGTCCCAGGGGATCACGAGGTCGGCCAGGAGTGACGCGTCTTCGCCTCGATGGTCGACCCGCCCGGCAACGAGCAGGATTGAGCCTTCGGACCAGGTCGCGCCCGTCTGTTCGTAGAGCTTCGGAAAGACGATCACCTCGATCGAGCCCTGGAGATCCTCGATCGTGACCGCGGCCATCGTCGCCCGCGCCCTCGTGACGATCGCTCGCAGCCCGACCACGATCCCGCACACGACGAGACGCTGGCCGTCGAGCGACTCATCCTTGAGATCGCCGGAGTACGCGGTGACGAAGTCGCCGACCTGATCGGCCACCTCGCCCATGGGGTGCTCCGAGAGATACAGTCCGAGCAGTTCTTTCTCCCAGCGGAGGCGCTCACGGAGCGGGGCCTCGGCGGTCGGAGCGAGTGGCCGTTCCAGCGAAGCGGCGTCAACGGCACCCAGGTCGAAGAACGAGGTCTGGCCGGAGATGCGGTCACGCTGCGTCGATTGCGCCGCCGCGGCCGCGTCGTCGAGGCCGCCGAGAATCTGGGCCGGGTGCCCGAACGTGCTCAGCGCCCCGACCTTGGCGAGGGACTCGAGGACCTTGCGGTTCGTCAAGCGGAGATCGATCCGGGTGCAGAAGTCGGTCAGCGACGCAAACGGACCATCGGCGGTCCGCGCCGCGATGATCGATTCGATCGCACCCTGCCCGACATTCTTGACCGCCAGCAGGCCGAACCGAATCGCGTCCCCCTCGACCGTGAACTCGAGCTGGCTCCGGTGGACGTCGGGCGGCCGGACCTCAATCCCCAGGCGCCGGCACTCCGCGACCGCTGCCGCCACCTTGTCCTCGGAGCTCCGAAACGCGGACAGCACGCTGGTCATGTACTCGACGGTGTAGTTCGCCTTGAGGTAGGCGGTCTGGTAGGCGATCAACCCGTAACAGGTGGCGTGGGCCTTGTTGAAGCCGTAGCGCTCGAACGGTTCGAACGCCTTGAACACCGCATCGATCGTCTGCGGTGGCACCCCACGCTCGGCCGCCTGGGTGACGAACTTCTCCTTCTGGGCGCGGAGGACCGACGATTTCTTCTTGCGGATCGCGTAGCCGAGGGTGTCGGCCTCAGGTCCGGTGAAGCCGCCCAGCGCGATCGCGGCGGCCATGATGTCTTCCTGGTACACGAAGATGCCGTAGGTCCGTTCGAGGAATGGCTCGAGCAATGGATGCAGGTAGGTGACCGGCTCCTGGCCGTGCTTGCGCCGGATGTAGGCGGGGATGTTGTCCATCGGACCCGGCCGATAGAGCGCGACCATCGCGGCGAGATCGAACACTGACGTCGGGCGAAGCTCGCGTACATAGCGACGCATGCCCGCCGACTCCAGCTGGAAGATGCCGGTCGTCTCGCCCGATGCCAGCAGCTCGAAGGTCATCGAGTCGTCCAGTGGGATGTCATCGAGATCGATGTCCACGCCCCGGTTCGCCTTGATCAGGTCCACCGCGTTCTTCAGGATGGTGAGGTTGGACAGGCCCAGGAAGTCGAACTTCAGCAGTCCCAGATCTTCGATGGCGTGCATCTCGTACTGGGTCATCAGACCGTCCGAGTTGGTCGCCCGCTGGAGCGGCATCAGCTCGGTCAGGGGCTCCCGACTGATGACCACGCCCGCCGCGTGCGTGGACGCGTTGCGGGCGACGCCCTCGAGCTGTCGGGCGAATTCGATCACCTTCTTGACGCCGTCGTCAGCCTCAACCTGCTCGCGCAGCTGGGGACTGATCTCGAGGGCTTCTTCGAGCTTGATCCCGAGCTGGTTCGGAATGGACTTCGCGATCCGATCCACGTCACCGTACGAATGCCCCAGCACACGGCCGACGTCGCGGATCGCCGCCCTGGCCAGCATCGTCCCGAAGGTGATGATCTGGGCAACGTGGTCCTGGCCATACTTCCGGGATACGTAGGCGATGACCTCGTCCCCGCGGTCGTCCTGGAAGTCGACGTCGATGTCCGGCATGGTCACGCGGTCCGGGTTGAGAAACCGCTCAAAGGGGAGGCCGTAGGCGATCGGGTCCACCGGCGTGATCCCGAGCGTATACGTCACGATGGAGCCCGGCGCACTCCCGCGGCAAGTTGTCTGGATCCCCTGCTCCCGGGCGAACCGAGTGAAATCGGCGACGATCAGGAAGTAGGCCGCGTAGCCCATCTTCAGGATGACTCCGAGTTCGTAGTCGAGGCGTGTCTGCAGCTCGGCCGTCAGGGTGCCATAGCGCTTCGCGAGTCCTCGCTCGCACTCCTTGCGCAGCCACGACTCGACACTCTCGCCGTCAGGCACCGGGAAGTGCGGGATCCGGGTCTGGTTGAGCGGCAAGGACACGTCGCACATCTCGGCGATGCGCCTCGAGTTGAGGAGCGCCTCTCGCTGGTCGGGGAAAAGCGCCTCCATTTCGGCCGCAGACTTCAGGTAGAAACTGTCCGATTCAAACTTCATCCGCCCCGGCGTGTCGAGGTTGTTGCCGGTTCCCACGCACAGCAGGACATCGTGGGCGGGGGCCTGCCGGCGGTGCACGTAGTGGAGGTCGTTCGTGACCACCAGGGGCAGCCCGGTTTCTGGAGCGAGCCGGAGCAATTGCTCGTTGAGGCGTCGCTGCTCGGCCAGCCCATGGTCCTGGAGCTCGAGGAAGAACCGGCCCTTGCCGAGAATGTCCTGGTACTCCCCGGCCAGCGATTTCGCGAGGTCCCAGTCGTCCACCTCGAGGGCCCGCGCGACCTCACCGTTCAGGCACGCCGACAGCCCGACCAGGCCCTCGCTGTACTTCGCGAGGTGCTCCCGATCGATGCGCGGCTTGTAGTAGTAACCGTCCAAGTGGGCGTCGGTGACGAGCCGGCACAGGTTGCGATAGCCGGTGAAGTCGCTGGCCAGCAGGATCAGGTGGAAGGGCTGGGCGTCGGCCTTGCCCTCCTTGTCGGTCATCGAGCGGCGCGCGACGTAGGTCTCCACGCCGATGATCGGTTTGATGCCTCGATCGATCCCCGCCTTGTAGAACGCGACGGCCCCGTAGAGGGCACCGTGATCGGTGATCGCCAGGCTGTCGAAGCCCTGGACGCCCGCCTCGTCGACGAGGTCGTTGATTCGCCCGAGCCCGTCGAGCAGGCTGAACTCCGAGTGGGTGTGGAGATGGACGAAGTCGTTCGAAGCGATGGTCATCGGGTCGTCAATGGTAGCCCGGCGACCGGTGCCCGGCTGGCAGCGCCCTCGCCGGCCCGTCGTGAACGACCGCCGCTACGGCCGGATGTTTCGGTTCACCCGGAACAGGTTCGATGGGTCGTAGGTCGCCTTGACGGCCTCGAGGCGCTGGTAGTTGCTCCGATAGGACTCGACGGTGCGCAGATCGGCCTCGTCCTCGGTCTGGAAGTTCACGTAATTGCCGCCCGTCGAGAAGGGTTTCAGGGCCTCCCACGAGCTCCGGACCCACTCCCGATTGGAGCTGCCACGCGGGTCGTCCTCGCGCCACATCGACTGAATCACGCAGGCGTAGGCGGCCTCTCGGTTGCCCATCGCTCCGTCATCCTCCGCGTGCTCGTTGAGAGCGCCGGCAAGGTGAAACAGGACAATCTGGTTCGCGGGTGCCTTGTCATCGAGGAACCGCGCCCTGTACGTGTCGAGAACTTCATCGCTGAGTCTTGGCAGGAACTCCGACCGTGATCTGCACCTCGGCCACTCGATCCTCCAGCACGCTGCGGGATAGAGCATGACGGGGTCGTCGAGTCCGCGGAACAAGCGCGATCGCACTGCGAGGGCAGGCGTTGGCGGCCTGCGCCAGACGTCGGACGCCAACCCCGAGGTCCATGCCACCTCGCGGGACGTCGACCCTCGCCCTGCGGCCCTTCCCGGCGTCTTTCTCTATCACCGCGCGCCAACGGTATCGTCTCAGCGGCTGAGGAGGTCACTGACGGCGGGCGCGATGCGCTCGACCCAGAGCGCGTATTGCACGCCGCTCGGATGCAGGCCATCGTCGGCGACGAGGGCGCGATCTGCGGCTGCACGCAGTGACAG
>JBKKBB010000111.1:0-4953 GCA_046714395.1 Candidatus Limnocylindrales bacterium
GTTCGATCCCGGGTTATCCCCAAGATCGATGATCGACCGGTCTGGTCAATTACCTGCTTCGCCGTGTCCCCTGACGCCCGGGGAACGGGTGTCGCGCGCGCATTGCTCGACGGCGCCGTGAGCTGGGCGCGCGACGGCGGGGCGCGGGTCGTTGAGGCCTACCCGGTTCTCGCTCCCGGAGGCGATGTGAACCCGGAGGCCGCGTTCACCGGGACATGGCCCATGTTCGAGCAGGCCGGGTTCTCCATCGTCGCGGATCGAGCATCGGATCCGTCTGCGTCGGCGCAGCGCGTGGTCGTGCGGCGGGATCTATGAGCGGGCCAGACGTCGCGTGTTGGCTCGACGGCGAGACGGCCTGGCAAGCCACAGCGCTTACTCCAGGTAGTCCTTCAGCTTCCGGCTGCGGGATGGGTGACGAAGCTTGCGGAGCGCCTTGGCTTCGATCTGACGGATTCGCTCGCGGGTGACGTTGAACTCCTTGCCCACCTCCTCGAGCGTCCGGGCGCGGCCGTCCTCGAGGCCGAATCGGAGCTGCAGAACCCGCCGCTCGCGCCCCGTCAGGGAGTCCAGCACCGCTTCCACCTGCTCCTTGAGGAGCTGGTGCGATGCGGCTTCGGCCGGTGCCAGCGCGGCGCGGTCCTCGATGAAGTCGCCGAGGTGCGAGTCTTCCTCCTCGCCGATCGGGGTCTCGAGCGAGACCGGCTCCTGGGAGACCTTGATGATCTCGCGGACCTTTTCGGGCGTGACCTGAACCTCCTGGCCCTTGGACATCGCCTCGGCGATCTCCTCGACCGTCGGCTCGCGGCCCAGTTCTTGCAGAAGCTGGCGAGAGACGCGGATCAGCCGGTTGATGGTCTCGACCATGTGGACCGGGATGCGGATCGTGCGGGCCTGGTCCGCAATGGCACGCGTGATCGCCTGCCGGATCCACCAGGTCGCGTACGTGGAGAACTTGAAGCCCTTCTCGAAGTCGAACTTCTCGACCGCGCGAATGAGCCCGATATTCCCCTCCTGGATCAGGTCCAGGAACGACATTCCACGACCGATGTACTTCTTGGCGATCGAGACGACCAGCCGCAGGTTGGCTGAGGTCAGCTGCTCGCGGGCATCGCGCCCGATCCGAACCAGCTCGCCCTTGCGGTGCGCGAGCTTGGTGTTGAGCGGGACCTCCGGATCATGGCCCATCAGCTTGAACAGATCGGCATCCCTGCCCGACTCGACCCATCGCTGCAGGGCCGGATACGCGACTCCATCGCGCGTCCAGTCGTAGATGGCGCGGAGACCGACGTTGTCTCGCGAGTCGAGATCGCCGTTGTGGACCGCGAAGTACGCCCAGTCCAGCAACGTCACGAACGCGTCGGCCGGCGCGGGTGCACCCTGCGCCCCGGCCAGCGACTCGCCATAGGTCGCCAGCAGCTTGCGCGCCTCCTTGAGGAGCAGCTTCGTGCCCTCAGACTGGACGTCCCGACCCGCCTTGATCAGGTGGAAGTCTGGCGTCGGCATCAGGAGGTCCGACGCGTCCTTGTGCGAAATGGCATCGCGGACAAGCCGATGCGCCTCCTCGCCCAGCGGCAGGCGATGTTGCGGCTTGAGCGCGCGGGTCCTCGATTCCGTGCTGTGCGTTGTCCACTCGTGGAGCGACACGATTCCCTTCCACGGCTCGTCGACGAGCTGCTCGCCAAGCTCGATTGCCTTGGCCAGGACGACTTCTTCCTCGGCGGTCAGCAGGGCAACCTTGCCGATTTCCTTGAGGTACATCCGGACCGGGTCGTCGATCCCGATCATGTCCGCGGACAGCGCTTCGAGCTCCTCGGCCGTCGGCTCTTCGAGCTCGGCAGGATTCAGCTTGTTCGGGCCGTCCAGCGGCAGCTTCGGATCCAGCAGGGCCGTCCCGTCCGAGACGACCTCAACCGTCACGTCATCGTCGTCGTCGGGTCCGCCGGTGCGCCGGGGGTCACGATCGTCCTCGTCGTCATCGTCGTCGTCAACGTGCTTGGGACGAATGCCGGCGAGCTTGGCCTCCTCGAGGTCGGCCCTGCCGCGACGCGGGCGGGTGAGGACGGCCTCGACGAGCTGCTGGTCGAGCGGGTCAACGGGCATGGGTGGTTCCTCCTGCTGAATGGACGGTGATGTGGCTGTTCATGCGGGACCCGTCGGTGCAGCCTCGGGGGCCGGGCTGGCGTTGCCGCCGCTTCCGCCCGTGCCGGGTCGATCCGCCGGTCTCGCGAGGAGTCGGGTCTGGTCGCGGCGCCGATGCAGCGAACGCCGTTGTTCGTTGAGGGCCTGGCTCTCATGGACGAGGCGACCGATGGCCTCGCGGTCCGCCGCCTGCTCAGCCTCGGCCATGGCCCCCTGGGTGAACTCGGAGCGCTCGTCAAGCGCGCGCTCCTCGAGGTCGATGACCAGGCGCTCGACCTCGTAGTTGAGCTCCTGCTGCGTCAGCTCCCGGGGATTCGGATCTCGGCGAGCGACAAGGGCCTGGGCGAGCGCCGCGGTCTCCGGGTCGAGGCCTAGGACGAGGGCCGAGAGACTGAACGGCGGATGGACGCCGTGGTCGTCCGGCTCCCGGGCGAGCACGATCGCCCGATACAGCTCCCGGGCAATCGTGTTGGGAAGCCGATCTGGCCCAACGCTCTCGGTGATTCGAATCTGCATCTCTGGAACCAGGAGCAGCAATCGCAGCAGCTCCTGTTCCTGGGGAAGCACGCCACGGAGGATGTCGCCGATACGGAGCGCATCCGGCGCCGCCGTCACGCTCTCGGCGCTGATTCGTGCGGCATCGGACGCCTGCCCGGCCCCACGACCACCCTGTGCCGGCAATCCGGTCGCAGAACGTCCGCTGTGGAGGACTTCGAGGAGGACCCGCTCCTCCACGCCGGAAACCTGGCGGACACGCTGGAGCCAGCCGTCGCGCATCACCGGATTCGGCACAGCGCGGATGGTCGGGATCAAGGCATCGACGAATCGTGCCTTGCCGCCCGGAGTCTTGAGGTCGTACGCCTTGGCGTAGGTATCGATGAGGTAGTCGACGATCGGCTCTGCCGTTCGAACTTCTTCACGCCAGCGGTCCGGCTCGGATCGGAGCACCTCGTCCGGGTCCTTGCCCTCAGGCAATCGGACGACCCGGACCTCATCCAGCTCGACGCCGGATTCGGTGGCCGCCAGCTGCCCGATCAGGCCCTGAAGCGCCTGAACCCCGAACGTTCCGGCCTTCTGGCCGGCGGCATCGACGTCATAGGCCAACGCGATTCGTTTTGCGTAGCGCGTCAGGAGGGCGACCTGCCCGGGCGTCAGCGCCGTTCCGAGCGACGCGACGACGTTGTCGAAGCCCGCTTGATGCGCCATCAGCGCATCCGTGTAGCCCTCCACGATCACGGCCTGGCCGGACTTGCGCATCGAGCCCTTGGCCTTGTCGATGAGGTAGAGGGTCCGGCTCTTGTCGAAGAGCGTGGTCGCGGGCGAGTTGAGGTACTTGGGGCCGGTGTCACGGGGGCTGCCGTCGGCGCCCTTACCCTCCATCCCCAGGATCCGGCCGCCCAGCCCCACCGCGGCGCCGTTCTGGTCCCGGATCGGGAACAGGACGCGTTCGCGGAACCGGTCGATGACGCCCACGCCACGCGACGCGGACCGGCCCTGGGACGCCAGGCCCACCTCCACGAGCTCCTCGGGCCTGATCCCCCGCTTCTCGACGAGGCGGCGGCTCATCGTGTCCCAGCCTTCCGGCGCCCAGCCCAGCTGCGCGGACTCGATCGTGACGTCCGTGAAGCCGCGGCCGCGCAGGTAGTCCAGCGCCGGCGCGCCGAGCTTCGTGGCAGTCAGGACCTGGTGATAGAACGCGATCGAGGTCTCGAGGATGTCCCGGAGGCGGGCCCGGTGCGCGTCCTCGCGCTTGGTCCGTTCGTCGATCTCCACGCCGGCCTTGTTGGCCAGACTCTTGAGGGCTTCGGGAAAGGCGACCGAGTCCCGCTGCATCACAAAGCTGAAGACGTCGCCCCCCAGGCCGCAGCCGAAGCACTTCCAGGAATCCCGGGCGGGCGTGACCGTGAACGAGGGTGTCTTCTCGCCATGGAACGGGCACAACCCCTTGAACGTGGTGCCCGCCTTCTTGAGCTGAACGGTCTCGCCGATCACATCGACGATGTTCAGCCGGGTCTTGACCTCTGCTGCGATTCCGCCTGCCAATCGATCTCCCGAGCCTCCTCCTGTCCATCGGATCTCTACGATCCAGATGCCGCCGAGGTTCTCGTGGCGCCCCGCCCCGACCACGAGCCACTGGAAAACACTGCGGGCCTGTCAAGACTTGACAGGCCATCTGCGGGCAATTCTACCCCTCGCGCAAGGGCTTGACAAGATGGTTGTCAATACCGGGTGGGAGTATTCTCGGACCGCGTGACGAGCGCCGGCGGGGCGTGCCGGACTGACCGAACCTCACCTCACCTTCTCGACGATCGGCGCCCGCGCGGGCGCCGATCCCCGCCTACGAATACTGCTCGTGGTAGGGGCACCTCCGCGGCCCCGCGGCGCACGTTACATCCCGCGCCGTGCTCAGGACGAGCAGGTTTTCGTGTCTGGCACCCGACATCCGGCGCCTACCACGAACCAGGCTCGTAGGTGGGTTCGGGAGGGCGCCGAGTCGACACTCCGGGTCCGGGCGGCCGCGGGCGGCCAGCGGCCGGGGCGCTCTCCCGGATCAGGATTCGTCCGGCTCGGCCATCTCGGGACCGGCGCCCTCGATGGTGACCTGGGGCAGCCAGCGCAGGACTGGCGGCAGCCACCAGTTCCAGTCGCCGAGGAGCTGCATCGTTGCGGGTAGCAGGATGACCCGGACGATCGTGGCGTCGATGAACACGGCCACTGCGAGACCCAGGCCGAGTTGCTGGATGAACACGAACTGAAGGGTCACGAAGGCCGCGAAGACCACCACCATGATCGAGGCGGCGCTCGTGATGGTGC
>JBKKBB010000112.1:0-25648 GCA_046714395.1 Candidatus Limnocylindrales bacterium
TTTCCGCGACCGCGCCGCTTGCGCTTCTCTTTGCCGACGAACGGCGCGGCCCGCGCGGCGGCGTGCCACTCCCTGCCGATCGGCGGGCCAGCGCCCGGCGGGCGGCTAACCGCCGGGCCAGCCCTCCTGATGAGCCGGGCGCGCCCGAGGCCGGCGAACAGCGGGTCGCTGACCGGCGGACGACAGGCCGCCGCGGCGGCGACAGTGGCTCCACGCGGGAAAAGGGCGGCTGGCCGGAGTGATCGCCCAGGCGCCGGCATCGATCGCCCTTCTCGGTTGTGGCCTGATCGGCGGATCAATCGCCCGGGCCTTGAATGCTCGCCGAACACCCGAGCAGTCCTCCCAGCGGCCCACGATGGCCGCCTGGACGCCGGGCGGGCATGGGCCGAGGGCCGCGCTTGCCGATGGGACCATCGATCGGGCGGGCAGCCGACCCGAGGACGCCATCGACGGCGCCGAGCTGGTCATCATCGCAGCACCGCCACTCGAGACGATCGCCCTGATCCGCCGACTCGGGGCGGATCTGCGTGGCGTCCTGGCGCCCAGCGCCCTCGTGACGGACGTGACGAGTACCAAGGGCGCCGTGCTCGAGGCAGCCGCCGAGGCAGGAGTTCGGTTCGTGGGTGGCCACCCCATGGCCGGTCTCGAGGCGACCGGCTATTCCGCGTCCCGGGCCGACTTGTTCGTTGACCGGCCCTGGGTCGTGGTGGCGCCTGGGGGCGCGGCCGCGGATCTCGATGCCCCGGTCGCCTGGCTGGCCTCGGCGTGCGGATCCCGCCCGGTCAGGCTTTCGGCCACGGACCACGACGCCGCCACCGCCGCGATCAGCCACCTTCCCCTCATCGCGGCAGCCGCGCTGGTTGAGGCAGTTGCTGGTTCGGGCCTGCCGATCTGGCCGCTGGCGGAGAGCCTGGCTGCCTCCGGCTGGGCGAGTGCGACCCGACTGGCGCAGGGCGACCCGCGCATGGGTGCCGGCATCGCGGCCACCAATGGGCCGGCGATCGCCGAAGTGTTGCACCTCTACCGGGCGGCGATCACCTCGTGGATTGAAGCGCTGGGAGCCGCGCCATCACTCGACGCCGACACGTTCGAAGCGCGCTTTGCCGCGGCCCGCTCGCGCCTCGGGTCTCCCCAGCCGCGCCTGTGACCGAGGGCGAACGCGTCCTTGTCATCGATCGATCGGTCCTGATGGAGGACCCCGGCTGGAACGGGGTCCGGACGGCGGACGTGGGGGACTTCGAGGCCCTCGTCCTCCACCATGGACGTTTCGTCCTTCGCGCCAAGGCCGAGCTGGATCGGCGGCTCAAGCAGGTCATCCCGTACCTCGTCTTGCGCGACGGAGCCCGCTATTTCCTGATGCGGCGCACCCGGGCCGGCGGCGACGCCAGACTCCACGATCGGTTGTCGATCGGGGTTGGTGGTCACCTCAACCCGGGCGACGGAGACCTCGCCGGTGGACTCGCCAGAGAGTGGGCCGAGGAGCTCTTGGCCGACTTCGTGCCCGACTTTCAGCTCGTCGGGCTACTCAACGACGATTCGACCGACGTTGGGTCGGTTCACCTGGGAGCCGTCTACGTTGCCGACGCGGCTGGACGGTCCGTGGCCGTTCGGGAGACCGACAAGCTTGCCGGCGCGTTCGCGACTCCTGCCAAGGTAGCGTCGAGCGTCGAGCGACTGGAGTCATGGAGCGCGATCGTCTTCGAATACCTGGAACACGGGCCGCGCGCCTGACCGAGCGGCGTCCGGCGCAAGCGGTGCGATACTCTCCGTGGAGGTGCCGATGCACCGTCGCATCGCTCGTAGTCTGTTCGTCGTCCCGCTGGCCCTGGGCCTGCTTGGCGTCGCGGCGCCCGCCTCTGCGAGCGGGCCGCGTGTCGTGGTCCTCCCCGCCACCGGGGTCGTGGACAACGTCCTGGCCGGCTACCTCGCGGAAGGCGTGGCTGCCGCCGAGTCGAGCGGCGCCGCCGCGGTGATCATCCAGCTCAACACGCCCGGCGGGAGCCTGGATGCGACACAGAAGATCGTGTCCACGCTGCTCGGTGCCAGGGTACCCGTCGTCGTCTGGGTCGCGCCGGCGGGCGGTCGTGCAGCGAGTGCCGGGACTTTCATCACGCTGGCGGCACACCTCGCCTTCATGGCACCGGGTACCAACATCGGGGCAGCCTCCCCGATCGATTCGTCCGGCGGCGACATCGAGGGAACCCTCGGCAAGAAGGTTCTGAACGACGCCATCGCGAGCATCACCTCAATCGCCGAGGCGCGTGGGCGCCCGGTGGACTGGGCGGTCGCCACCGTGGAGGAGGCGAAATCCTCTCCCGCGTCCGAGGCCGTGTCGGTCGGCGCAGTCGACGGCGTCGCGGACACGCTCGAGGAGGTTATGGCCCAGGCGACCGGACGGGCGCTGATCATCGACGGCACCGAACGGACACTCGATCTCGTGGGAGCAACGGCGGATGAGCTGGCGATGAACCCGTTCCAGGCGTTCCTCCACCTCCTGTCGGACCCAAACATCGCGTTCCTTCTGTTCACCGTCGGGTTCTACGGCCTCTTCTTCGAGCTCCAGAACCCCAACTTCGTGACCGGAATTCTCGGCGGTCTCGCGATCATCCTGGCCTTCATCGGCTTCGGCAGCCTGCCGCTCAACGTGGCCGGCCTGCTCCTCATCGCGCTTGCGATCGTGCTCTTCGTGCTTGAACCAACCGTGACGAGTCACGGCCTGTTGACCGTGGCCGGGCTCATCAGCTTCATCCTGGGTGCGTCGGCGCTGTTCACGGCACCGGGTGATCCGACCGGGCCGTTCGTTGAGGTCGCCGGGCCGCTGATTGCCACGATGGCCGTCACGACGGCCGCGTTCATGGGTCTGATCGCGTGGTCTGCCGTGCGCAGTCGGCGCATGTCCACGACCCCTGGCCTCGTCGGGGGGACTGCGGGAGGCCTCGCGATCGGGACAGCCGGGATCGTCAGATCCCCACTCAATCCGTCCGGCTCAATCTATGCGAACGGCGAGGACTGGTCCGCCCGGACAGCCGGGACGGGGACCTTGCAGCGCGGGCAAGCCGTGCACGTCGTCGGCGTCGATGGCCTGACCGCCATTGTTGAGCCGGACGCGTCAATATCAACGCAGTCGTAGGAGTTTGAGAGGGGTCCCAAATGGAACTACCAGTCGGAGCGGCGATCGCCGGCTTTCTGGTCGTCGTCGTGCTTGTGGTCGTCTACCTGTCGGTTCGGGTGGTGCAGCAGTACGAGAAGATGGTCGTCTTCCGACTGGGTCGGACGAGCGAACTGATGGTCCGCGACCCTGGCCTGCGCTTCCTCGTCCCGATCATTGACCGCCCGGTCAAGGTGGACATCCGCGAGCAATTCATCGAGGTCCCCAGCCAGACCACCATCACGAGGGACAACGCGCCGATCAACGTTGATTTCCTGATCTACTGGCGGATCAGCGATCCGCTCAAGAGCGTGGTCAACGTCGTCAACTTCCCGGGCGCCCTCCAGGGCGTGGCCACCACGACTCTCCGTGCCGTCATCGGCGACATCCTCCTCGACGAGGTGCTCTCGAAGCGCGAGCAGATCAACGAGGTCCTCCGGGTCAAGCTGGATGAGGTCACCGAGCGCTGGGGCGGCAAGGTCACGACGGTCGAGATCCGCGAGATCACGCCCCCGCGCGACGTCCAGGACGCCATGAACCGTCAGCTCTCGGCGGAACGAACTCGGCGCGCGGTCATCACCGAGTCGGAAGGCAACCGCCAGGCCGCGATCAACGTGGCCGAGGGCCAGAAGCAGTCCGAGATCCTGAAGGCCGAGGGCGACCGCCAGGCCGCGATCCTCCGGGCCGAGGGGTTCAGCGAGGCGCTCACTCGAATCTTCTCGGCTGCGCAGGGCATCGACCAGAAGACGATGGCGCTGCAGTACCTGGAGGCGCTCAAGGCGCTCGGGGCCAGTCCGTCAACCAAGTTCGTGATCCCGACGGAATTCACCCGGCTGATCGAGCCTTTCAGCGGCTACCTGTCCAAGGGGATGGGAAACCGCGCGGATGCCGCCGAATAGGCGGGCGCAAGGCATGTTCCGGGGCGGGCCACGGGTAGGCGAGCCCGCTCGATATACTCCTGTCGGCCACGCCCGCTGTCGGCACCGGTGATGGCACAACACCTGGATGCGGGAGCGCCTTACTCATGACCAAGATCCTCGTCGTCGACGACGACCAGAATGTCCAGCGCCTGCTGAAGGTCACCCTGAAGCAGGAAGGCTACGACGTCATCGTTGCCGGCGACGGCACCGAGGGACTCGAACTCTGGGAAGCTGAATCACCGGCCCTGATCCTGCTCGACGTGGGCCTGCCGAAGCAGGACGGGTATCAGGTTGCCACCCGGATTCGCGAGATCGAGGGTGGCGGGGCACACATCCCGATCATCATGCTGACCAGCGAAAAGGACGTCGCCCAGAAGGTCCGCGGGCTGCGAGCCGGGGCTGACGACTACCTGGTCAAGCCGTTCCATCAGGCCGAACTGCTGGCTCGGATGAAGAGCCTGCTCACGCGTTTCGCGCCGCATGAGGCAAGCGGCGGCGTGCGAGCTCCGCTGGGGAAGCTGCTCGCGTTCTACGGAGCCAAGGGCGGCGTCGGGACCACCACCATCGCCATCAACACCGCGATCGCACTGCATGCCGAGCACAAGCGCGCGGTCGCCCTTGTCGATGCGGTCCTGCAGTTTGGCGACCATCGCGTCTTCCTGGATCTGGGCAACGACCGCAAGAGCATCTCCGAGCTCGCGTCGGCGCCGTCGATCGACGCGGACCTCATGAAGTCGGTCCTTGTTCACCATGATTCGGGGATCGACCTGCTCCTCGCGCCGTCGAACCCAGAAGAAGGCGATCGCATCCACGAGAACCAGATGACCCTGGCGATCAGCGTCCTCCGGACGATGTACGACTACGTGATCGTCGACGTCGAAAAGCGCCTCGGGGATCTGACCCTGTCCGTGCTCGACCACGCCGACCAGATCTACATCGTCATGACGGCCGACCTCTCCTGTCTGAAGAACGTCCGCCTCGCCCTGGAGGCACTCGGTCGGATTGGCTACGAGCCCGCCAAGGTGAAACTCCTGCTTAACCGCTCAAACGCGTTCACCGGGATCAGCGTGCAGGCCGCCGAGGGGGTCTTGAAGCGCGAGTTTGAGCACAAGATCACCAACGAATACCGGATCGCGATCAGCGCCCAGAACTCCGGATCGCCCTTTTCGTTCACCAAACCGGCGTCCCCACTGGGGCGCGAGATGGCGGCGTTCGCCGGCGCCATCGATGCCGGCGCGCCCGGTCCGATCAAAGGCACCGCTCGGTAGAGATCCGCGGGAGGGCGCGGACGCCGCGACGGCCCATCCTCCGAATGAGCGAGGGATAAGCGGTCCCGGGTAGGGTCGCCCGGTGCTTGCAACCCTGCTGTCCGCGACCCTCCTCGGGCTTGAAGGGCGACCCATCCGCGTCGAGGTCGATGTCGCCCCGGGACTTCCGGGTTTCACGATCGTCGGCCTGGCGGATGCGGCGCTTCGCGAATCGCGGGAGCGGGTCCGTGGCGCCCTTCGGAACGCCGGCTTCATCTACCCCGCCCGCCGGATCACCGTGAACCTGGCGCCGGCCGACATCCCGAAGGCCGGGGCGTCCGTTGACCTCGCGATTGCGATTGGCATGCTGATGGGTTCGGAGCAGTTCAAGGCCGCGGACGGTCGCATCGCGTTGATCGGCGAGCTGGGACTTGGCGGCGAAGTCAGACCGGTACCCGGGCTGCTGCCCATGCTCGCGGCGCTCGGTCGCCGAGGCGTCGGTCGGGTGATCGTGCCGTTCGATGCCGCCGACGAGGCCCGTCTCGTGCGGGGCGTCGAAACCGTCCCGTGCCGGACGCTCGCGGACGCCGTGGATCACCTTCGCCTGCGGCGGCGAGCACGCTTGCGGGAACCGGACCGGGTGGCGCTGTCGAGCGGGCCGGGACCGAGCGATCCACTCGGCGATGTCGTCCCGCAGGAGGGAGGCGCGCCGCCGGACGATTCGGCAGCGGTCGTTCCGGATCTCGCCGAGGTGCGGGGGCAAGCCGGGGCGCGGCGGGCGCTCGAGGTTGCCCTGGCGGGCGGACATGGCCTGCTGTTGATCGGGCCCCCAGGCGGCGGAAAGACGCTCCTCGCCCGAACGATCCCCGGGCTCGTGCCGCCACTGGACGATGACGCGGCCCTCGCCGCCACAATCGTGGCCTCCGCCTCGGGAGAAGGCCCCATTCGCGCCCTGATTCGCAGGGCACCCTTTCGAGCGCCCCACCACACGAGTTCGTACGCGGCGATGGTCGGTGGTGGCCCGAGCCTGTCGCCCGGCGAAGTCACCCGGGCGGATCACGGAACGCTCTTCCTCGACGAACTCCCGGAATTCGATCGAGACGTCCTCGAGGCGCTTCGCCAACCGCTCGAGGATGGGCGCGTGACGATCGCCCGAGCGGCCCGGAGCGTCACGTTTCCGGCCAGGTTCCAACTCGTGGCGGCCATGAACCCATGCCGTTGTGGATTCGCCGGCAGTCCGACGTGCACCTGCCCGCCGGGGGCACCCGAGCGGTACATCAGCCGAATTTCTGGGCCCCTTCGGGATCGCATCGACCTGTGGGTCTGGATGCCGGGCGTGTCCGCCGCCTCGATCATGCATGGTCGTGCGCCGGAGGGATCCTCCGAGGTAGCGCAGAGAATCCAGGCAGCGCGGCGGATACAGAACGAGCGGAACGCGGGCCTGTTGAATGCGCGGGTGGGCGGGCGCGCCCTGCGAACCGCCTGCCGGTTGACCGATGCCGTTCGGAACCGCGCGGTCTCGCTGGCTGACGCGGAGCGGCTCTCCGGCCGCGGCACCGATCGCCTGCTACGGGTGGCCCGCACGATCGCCGATCTCGAGGCGTCCAGCGGGGTCGAAATCCCTCACGTTGAGGAGGCGGCTCGATGGCGTTCACCGGCTTCGCGCTCACCGCTGGCGCTGGCGAGTTGACCATGCTCGGCATCGGGCGACACGGTCCAACGGGCCCGCAGCGCATGTCCCTGGACTCGCCCGCTGCCGATGGACCGGACGGGCACGCATCGGACCGCCTTCGCGTGGTTCAGACCGGAGGTGCCGGGCGTCGGCCAGCCGATCGCGACATGCTTGCGGTCCTGGCGGCCGTTGACGGTGTCGGACCGCTCACGCTCGAGCGGCTGCTTGCCCGGTTCGGGACGCCCCACGATATCTTCGAGGTGGCTCGGACCCGAGCGGGAACCGCGGCACTGAAGGCGGCCAGTGCGGGTCCGTCCGGTGCCCGCTCGTCGATGACCCAGGCGGCCGCGCTGGCGCTCGTTGCGGCCGCCGCGAATCCGGACGCCGTCCTCAAGGGGATGCGGGCCGCCGGTGTTCATCCCCTCGTGATCGGCGACCCGGCGTATCCGGCGCGGTTGCGGATGATCGAGTTGCCGCCGCGCGTCCTGTTCGTCCGTGGGTCGGACGAAGCACTCGGTGGCCGAACGTCAATCGCCGTCGTGGGCACCCGCCAGCCCACGGATCTGGGACGTCGCACGGCAGCCCGAATCGGAGCGGCTCTGGCGCGCGCCGGCGCGCTCGTCGTCAGCGGCCTGGCCATCGGCATCGACGGAGCGACCCATCAGGCGGTCGTCGAGGAGGCGGGGACGACCGTCGCCGTGATCGGCGGCGGTCACGGGCGTCTTTCTCCGGCCAGCCATGATCGCCTCGCCGATGCGATCGTCGACGCCGGTGGTGCGGTGATCTCGGAGCACGGCCCCGGCGTCGTGCCCTCCAGGGGAACGTTTCCGCGACGCAACCGAGTGATCAGCGGCCTTGCCGACGCCGTCGTGGTGATCGAGGCCGGCGCGAGGAGCGGCGCGTTGCTGACGGCGGCGTGGGCACTCGAACAGGGCCGCGAGTGCTTTCTGGTTCCCGGCTCGATCGAGGCGCCGCAATCGGCCGGTTGTCTGGCCTGGCTGCGGGACTATGCCGGTGTCGCCCGTGTCGTGGCCGGCGTCCCGCAACTTCTCGAGGACCTCGGCCTGGCGGCGGCTGCGGCCTATCCGGTCCCCGAGGGCCGTACGAGGCAGCACGGCACGCTGGTCCCGCCCGAGCGCCCGTCCCGGCAGCCGTCCATTGAGGCCGTCGCCCTCGAGTTCCCCGAACGGGAGGGATCATTGCTGCGGGCGCTGGCCGGCGGCGCTTCGACGGTCGACGAAGCGGCAGCGGTCACGGGTCTTCCGATCGGAGCTATCCTGGGGGGCCTGACCGTCCTCGAGGACCGGGGACTGATCGATGGGACCTACGGGCGCTATCGGATCCGCGATCTGAGAACGCCCTGAGTCCAACCGTCGGGCGGCCCGCCGGACCTTCCGTGCTATCCTGCCGCCGGCCGTGGTTGTACGGCCGACAGCCCCACGATGCCGCCGTCCCAGCGATCGAGCCAGGAGACTGTCGTATTGCAGAAGTTCATGATCGCCGCCCTGGCGGTCCCGATTCTGGTCCTGGTCTATGCGGCGTCGCTCGTTCGACGCGCTGGCCCGCGCAGGATTTCCGTCGCCATCGTCGTCCTTGCCCTGGGTGTCTCAGCGGTCGCGGGCGCGGTTCGCCCGACTCCGACGACCGGCACGTTGACGACCCGCGCGTCCGCCCTCGCGCCGACGGAGTTCACGACCGAGATCGTGACCGGAGAATCGCCGTCCGCCCCGATTGTGATCAGCTTCCCTGCCGCCATGAACCCGGCGAGCGTCGAGGAGCAAATCACCATCGTGCCGATGACCGCGGTGACATTCAGTTGGGACGCCACCAGCACCTTGCTCACGATTGCTCCGCGGATCGCCTGGGCACCCGCCACGTTCCATACCGTCACCGTCGAGGCGGGAACGCTGGATTCGATCGGGCGACCGATCAACACGCGGGTTCGGTCGGCCTTCCTGACCCGAGAGGCCGTCAGCGCCGCGATCGTCGCCACGGGCACCGTGGACGACCTCGCGGCCGTGACCACTCTATTTCAGATCGCCTTCAGCGGGCCCGTGAACATCGAGTCGATCGCCCTGCAGATCACTCCGACCGTGACCGGACAACTGGCGCCGACGGCCGAAAGCACCACTGACGCGCCGATCCTTGAGTTCACTCCGGACGGCACCCTGGAAGCGGCGACGACCTATGTGGTCGCCCTCGGGGCAGGGGCCCGGGACTCCGAGGGAGCGCCGATCGAGACGACCGGCGCAACAGTCCGGACCGCCTCGGCGCCATCGGTCGTGCGGTTCCGTCCCCGGGCAGGAGCTGCGGACGTCGGCTGGAGTCAGGATCTGTCGGTCCGTTTCACCGAATCCATGGATCACGCCAGCACCGAGGCGGCCTGGAGCGCGGTGGAGTCCGACAAGACGCTGACCGGGACATTCGCCTGGGCTGAGCAGGACACCGTGCTCGTATTCAACCCGACCACGGTTCTCGGGTATGACCAGCAGGTCGTGCTCGCGATCGGCAGCGGGGCGACGTCGAGCGCGGGATTCGGTGTCGCGACGGCCGCGTCGGCATCGTTCACGACCGCGCCCCGTCCGGCGCCGACGACCACGACGAAGACCAGCGCCGGCGGCACTGCCGGAACCGCCGGAACCGCCGGAACCGCCGGAACCGGCGGAACCGGCGGCAGCATCGGCGGCAGCACCTGGGCGGCGGTCGAGGCGTACTACCTCAAGCTCATGAACTGCACGCGAACGGGCGGGCTCGTGACGTCGACGGGGGCCTGCTCAAGCCCCGGCGGCCGGAACGTCGCGGCGCTGTGGCAGGACGCCGGGATCACGGCCAGCGTCACACGACCGTACGCGAAGAAGCTGGCGGTCAACAACCTGTGTTCGCACTTTTCGGGCGGCGATCCGGGCGACCGGCTCAGTTCCGCGGGCTACACGAGCTATATCTGGGCCGAAAACCTCGGTTGCCGGAGCGGTGATCCATTCGCCGCCGTCCTTGCTTCGCATCTCTTTTTCCAGAGCGAGTCCTCCTACCGCGGCGGTCACTACGTGAACCTGATGAACGCCAGCTACGACCGTGTCGGGATCGGGGTCTGGGTCTCCGACGGTCGGGTCCGCCTGGTCGTCGACTTCTACCAGCCCAACTGAGGTCGCGACCTCGTGATCCGGGACGTGGTCGTGCATCTGCTCAATGAGCAGCCGATCGTGGCGGACACCTTCGAGATGCCGTCGGTCGTGGACACTGGCCTCGTCTGCACCAACCTGCGGACGCTCGATGGTCGTCGGCCGGTGTTCGTGGATCGGTCGGACTCGACCTTCTTCTTTCCCTACCACAACATTCGGTTCATCGAAATGCCGAGCACCGGCGGCGATGCCCCGGAGCGACCGGCGCCGGCGGATCCAGCGGTCGCGACAGCCCCGGTCGCTGCTGATGACGAGCCGGAGATCGACGAGGAGTTCCTCCGCCGGATCCGCGAGGCCTGACCCAGGGCACCTCCAGGACGACGCCCCGAAACGGTCTGTGCAGTGCCGGTGGCTATACTCCCGGCGATGCCGAAGCACCTGGTGATCGTGGAGTCGCCGGCCAAGGCGCGGACGATTGAGCGCTATCTTGGCGACGATTACCGCGTCCTCGCCTCATACGGGCACGTCCGTGACCTGCCGGAAAACCCTGGCAAGGGCAAGTTCGGCGTCGATGTCGAACACGGATTCATCCCGGAGTATGTGATCGCCGAGGATCGTCGCAAGCACGTTGACGCGATCGAACGCGCCGCGCGCAGCGCCGAACTCGTGTACCTCGCCACGGACCTCGATCGCGAGGGTGAAGCGATTGCCTGGCATGTCGCGGAGGCGGCCAACGTCCCGGCCTCCAAGACTCGGCGGGTGACGTTCTCCGAAATCACGGAATCGGCGATCCGCGAAGCATTCAAGCACCCGCGAGCGATCGACACGGACCTCGTGGATGCGCAGCAGGCGCGCCGCATCGTCGATCGGCTCGTCGGCTACACCCTCAGTCCCTTGATCTCCCGCAAGGTCCGGGGCGGCCTCTCTGCGGGCCGCGTCCAGTCGGTCGCGGTCCGCCTGGTCGTGGAGCGGGAGCGCGAGATCAGCGCGTTCACGGCTCGGGAGTACTGGACGCTGCGTGCCGCGCTCGAGACCGCGGCCGGGGACGCCTTCGAGGCGGATGTGGTCCGGATCGACGGGGCGTCGATCGCGATCGAGGATGAGGGAACCGCGACCGGCCACGTCGCGGCGCTGCGCGGACGGACGCTGCTGATCGACAGCGTGGGCACGAGGACGCAGCAGCGCAGCCCGGCTCCTCCGTTCACGACCTCGACCCTGCAACAGGAGGCGAGCCGCAAGCTTGGGTTCAGCCCAAAGCGCACGATGTCCGTGGCCCAGCGCCTGTACGAGGGTGCCGATACCCCCGATGGGCACGTCGGGCTGATCACCTACATGCGCACGGATTCGACCGCGATTGCGGGCGTGGCGATGGGGGAGGCACGAGACGTCATCACGGGTCGCTACGGCGTCGAGTACTCGATGCCCAAGGGTCGGGTCTACAAGACCAAGACGAAGGGAGCCCAGGAGGCCCACGAATCGGTTCGGCCGACGAGTTTCGCTCGTGATCCGGACTCGCTCGCCAGGACGCTCAAGACCGATGAGCTGCGGCTCTATCGGCTCATCTGGCAGCGAGCACTCGCCTCGCAGATGGCCGCGAAGTCGCTGGAAACGACGACGGCGGACCTGGTCGACGGTCCGTATCAGCTTCGGGCTTCCGCGACGAAGACCGTGTTCGATGGGTTCGCCCGGGTCTACACGGAGGGTCGTGACGACGGGTCGGACGAGGAGGAGGCGGAGAGCCGTCTGCCGGCGCTGCATCAGGGCGACTTGGTCAGCGTTGCCGACGTCGAACCGACACAGCACTTCACCGAACCGCCACCGCGCTTCACCGAGGCCTCGCTGGTCAAGGCGCTCGAAGAGCATGGGATCGGGCGTCCGTCCACCTACGCCGCCACGCTGTCGACGATCGTCGACCGAGGCTACGTCCGCATCGAGGACCGGCGTCTCCATCCCGAGCTGATCGGCGAGATCGTGACCGACCTCCTGGTCGAGCACTTCGGCGACTACGTCGATCTAGCGTTCACCGCTCGCATGGAAGAGGAGCTGGACGAAGTTGCGCGTGGCGAGCGGCAGTGGGTGCCCCTCCTCGAGACGTTCTACGGGCCGCTGCGCGACCGGGTCGGCGAGAAGCGGCGTGAGCTCAGGCGGGCGGACTTCACCACCGAGGCGAGCGACGAGCTCTGCTCGGAGGGCCACCCGATGGTGATCCGGCTTGGGCGCAACGGTCGGTTTCTGGCCTGCTCACTGTTCCCGGAGCACAAGGAATCTCGCCCCTTGCCCGGGGATGAGCAGCCACCGATGGCGGGGACGGGCGAGCCGTGTCCGAAGTGTGGCGAGGGCCTGCTGGCGTCCAAGCGGGGCCGCTTCGGCCCATTCGTCGGGTGCTCGCGCTACCCCGACTGCGACTACATCCAGCGTGACGGCCCGCCGCCACCGGACCAGTTGCCCTTTGAAGTGGGCTGTCCGAAGAATGCTGACGGCCACCTGGTGGCGCGTCGCGCGAGGAAGTCGGGAAACGTCTTCTGGGGGTGTTCGGCCTATCCGAAGTGCGACTTCACCACGAATCACGAACCGGTCGGCGCGGTTCACGATGCGGACGGCGGGCCGGTTGCCCGACGCGAGGCGGGGGCCCTGTGCCTGCGCTGCGGCGCGGCCATCGAGCTGCCGCTCGACAGTACCTCGCTCGTGGGGCTATCGCTGGCCGGCGGTCCAGCGGACCCGGCGGCCATCGCCCCGAAGCGGCCGAGGAGCGCTGGAGCCCGCGGCGGGGCCCGTGGCGGTGGGCGCGGCAGCCCGAGGACCGGGGTTCGCGCCGGACGGACCACGAAGGCTGGTGCCGGCGCGGCTCGCAGGACACCTGGTCGGCGCGGTGCCGGCGGCGGCAGCCGGACCGGCGGCGACAGCAGCCCGGCGTGAGCGCCACGGCCGGTTCGCCGGCGGCGCTCGATCGGTTCCTTCGGACGCTGGCGGCACGTGACGCATCGCCCCATACACAGCGCGCCTATCGGACGGCCGTCGGAACCTATCTCGCCTGGTTGTCCGAGCGGGCGGTGGACTGGCGTGCGCCGGCTCGCAGCGATCTCCGGGCCTACATGGCCAGGCTGACGACCGTCAATGCTCGCTCGTCCGTCGCGCAGCGACTGGCCGCGATCCGGGCGTTTCATCGCTTCGCGGCGCGCGACGGACTTGCCGTCGGTGATCCGTGGGGCGCGATTGCGACGCCGAGGCTTCCGCGCCGGCTGCCCCGGGTCCTGGAGCTCGACCAGGTCGCCCGGCTCTTCGCGGTGATCGACGAGGAACTGGCGGCGGCCGATGTCCGGGGTACCGCCTTCCACGCTGCGCTCGCCCTGCGGGATCGAGCGATCATCGAGGTCGCCTACGCGGCGGGGCTGCGGATCAGCGAGATCGCCGCTGCCGATTTCGGCTCGCTCGAGTTGAATCGCGCCGAGATCCGCGTCATGGGCAAGGGCCGCAAGGAACGAGTCGGGCTGCTTGGTCGCCCCGCGATCGCGGCGTTGCGCGCCTACCTGGACGAAGGCCGCGGGGTCCTGCTTGCCGGGCGATCCGGCGCCGGGCCGGATCCGTCTACCCTCTTCCTCAACCACCGGGGCGAGGCGATCGGGGTCCGAGGCCTGCGCTTCCGGATCGACCGGCTGTGTCGCCTAGCCGGACTCCCGGAGGGAGTCTCGCCACATACGCTCCGGCACTCGTTTGCGACGCATCTGCTGGACGGGGGCGCCGATCTCCGGGTGGTCCAGGAGCTCCTCGGCCACGAAAGTCTGGCCACGACCCAGATCTATACCCACGTGTCACCGACCAGGCTGCGCTCGGCCTATCGAGCAGCGCATCCGCGGGCGTCGAGGGAGGGACCCTCCGCCGACGCGGCTTCCGCCACCGGCGCGGTCGCGGGTGAACCGGCATGAGCCGGCGGGAGGAGGCCGGACGGTCAGGGTCATCGGACCGAGATCAACCCACACGAGGGTCGCGACTCGTGCGGGCCGGGATCCTGCTGTCGGGCGCGTTTCTTGTTTCGCGAATCCTTGGCTATGTCAGAACGGTCGTACTGGGCACGACGTTCGGGGCGGGGGCTGAGCTCGACGCCTTCTTCGCGGCTTTCCGGGTGCCCGACCTGATCTTCCAGGTCGTTGCCGCGGGTGCCATGGGTTCTGCCCTGATCCCCGTGCTGTCGGGTTTGCTCGCGGGAGACGAGCGCGCTCGCGCGTGGCGGGTCGTGGCGACCGTTTCCAACCTGCTCCTGGTGGCGCTGACCGTCCTGGCCGTCGCCGCATTTGTCGGTGCGCCGCTGCTCGTCCGCGTGCTCGCCCCCGGGTTCGACGAGGCAGGTCTCGCTCGGACGACCGAGCTGACCCGGATCATGCTGGCGTCTCCCATCCTGCTCGCCCTCGGTGCAGTTGCGACCAGCAGCCTGAACGCCGAGGGACGGTTCGCGGCGGCTGCGCTGGCCCCGATCGTCTACAACCTCGGGATCATCGGCGGGGCCGTCATTCTTGGGCCGTCGATGGGCGTCGCCGGGCTCGCGATCGGCGTGGTCGTCGGTGCGGCCGGCCACCTGGCCATTCAACTCCGCCCGCTGTTCGGCCTCGGGTTCAGGCCGGGCCTGTGGATCGACCTCGCGGATCCGGCCGCGCGCCGCGTCCTTACCCTCCTCGCGCCGCGCGCCCTGGGCCTGGGGGCGTCGCAGATCACGTTCATCGTCATGACGGCGCTCGCGTCCTCGCTTGGCGAAGGCGCCGTGTCCGCCTACGCCATCGCGTTCGCCCTGCTCCAGATCCCCATCGGCGTCCTCGGCGTGCCGCTCGGGACGATCATCTTTCCGTCCATCTCGCGCGGGCATGCGCTCGGGGCCGTTGACGAGTTCGTTGGCCTGGTGACGCGCTCCGTCCGGATCCTGGTCTTTGTCATGGTCCCGATTGCGGCGCTCGGGATTGCGTTGCGGACACCGATCGTCGAGCTCTTGTTCGGATACGGGAAATTTGACGCGGCCGCGATCGATCGTACGGCCGGATCGCTGGCCGCGTTCCTGTTCGGTCTCCCGGCCCACGCCGCCATCGCCGTACTCGCCCGGGCGTTCTATGCCCGCCAGGACACGCGGACGCCGGTGCTGGCTGCGGTCGCCGCGGTCGCGATCAATGTCGGGATCGGGATCCTGCTCGTCCGCCCGCTGGGCCTGCCCGGTCTCGCGGCTGCCATTGCGATCGCGGCCTGGATCGAGGCGGCGCTCCTGCTGGTCGTCCTCGGCCGTCACGTCCCATCGTTCGATCCGCTGGGCGTGCTGAGAATCCTGGCCGAGTCCGGTGCCGGGGCGCTCCTCGCCGCGATCGCTGCCACGCTCGCGGCCGGTGCCCTGGCCGGACTTCTGGCCCCCGGTTCCGACAAGTTGACCCTGCTCGTGGGGACAGTCGCGGTCACGCTGGCCGGTCTGGCTGTGTATGCCGCGTTGGCGGTCGCGTTGCGTATCCCGGAGCTGCCCTCTATCGTCGGAATCGTGACCGACCAGATCCGGCGTCGGCGTCGGGCATGAGGCTCGACCAGCTACCCGCCGAGACCGACGAATGGGACGACTTCGTTCAGGCCGCCGAGCCCGGGTCGTATCTGCAACTTCGGGCCTGGGCCCGGGTCAAGCGCGTCAATGGCTGGGCGAGCACGGACGTGGTGGCTGACACATCGGCCGGTCGAATCGCTGCCCAGGTGCTCCTGCGACGGCCGAAGCCGCTCCCGTGGGCGTTCGCCTATGCGCCGCGCGGGCCGGTCTGCGCCGCGTGGGGCGCGGCGTCCGTCGAGCCGTTCACGGTCGCCGCTCGCGAGCAACTGTCTCGGTCCGGCCGCGTCTCGCACCTGCGGATCGACCCCGAGATCGAGCTGGACGGTCCCCTGGATTCCGACGGCGCGGTCCGCCGGGCCTTGCGCGCTGCGGGCTGGCGGCCGGCTCCGGCGATCCAGCCGGCATCGACCCGAGTCATCGACCTGCGCTCCGACGAGGCCGCGTTATGGGGCGACCTCCGGAAGAAGTGGCGCCAATATGTGAATCGGGCCCGAGCGCTGGGTGTGATGATCGAGGACGCGGATGGGGATGCGCTGGGGATCTTCTATTCGATCTATCGCGAAACGGCTGCCCGGGCCGGCTTCCTGATTCGAACCGAGGCGGCCTACCGGGATGTCTGGAACGCCTACCGACCGCACGGCCTGGCGAGGTTGCTCATCGCGCGACTCGCGGATGGCACCCCGGTGGCAGCGCTGTTGCTGGTTCGGAGCGGCGGCCGCGTGGTGGAGCCCTACGGCGGGATGACCGAGGCCGGTGCGGAGTCGCGCGCCAATTACCTCCTCAAATGGGAGGCGATCCGATCCTCGCGAGAAGCGGGAGCGACGTCCTACGATTTGTGGGGCCTGGCGCATCCGGGGATCGCCAACTTCAAGGCGGGCTTCGGCGGTCGCGAGATCAACTACATCGGGGCCTGGGACCTGGTCCTCGACGGTGTCGGGCGTGGCGTCTATGGACTGGCCCATCGCAGCCGCGTGTGGATCGCCCGGCGGGGCCGCGGCCTCGGGCCCGGGGCATCTGCGGCGCCGGGGACCGGCGGCGACGCCGGCGTGGACGGATGATCGACGTTCGGCCGGCCGGACCCCGGGAGCTCGAGGCGTGGGACGACCTGACCGTGCATCCGGGGGGCGGCCATGTGCTCCAATCGATGGCCTGGGCCCGCCATCGGACCGCTTCCGGGTGGCGGCCACACCACCTGGTGCTCGGCGACGGATCCGCCGTGCTCGCGCTCGAGCGGACCTGGCCGCTCATTGGTGGCGGCAGTGCCTACCTGCCACGCGGACCGATCCCGGCCGGCGAGGCGGTCGCCATGGCGGCGCGAACCTCGGCTGTCGCAGCGTGGCTGCGGGATCAGGGCACGGACGTCGTCGCCTCGGATGCCGAGGTTCCCGCTGACACCGGCTACGGCGCACTCCTCGAGTCGGCCGGGTTTCACCAGATCGAGGAGATCCAGCCGTCGCGACATCGGTACAGCCTGCCCCTCGGTCACGGGGCCGACGAGCCCGCGGTCTTCAGCCAGGTCGCCAGATCAACCCGCCAGCGCATCCGGGGCGCGGAGCGGGACCGCATCCAGATCGTTTGCCACGACGCGCTTGGTGCGCCCGGGCCGGATTCGAGTGCCCCGCAATTCGCGACGTCGGCCGCGACCGCCGACCTCGGCGAGGGTTTCGTTGCGCCCACCGAGGAGATCGATGCGGCGCTCGATCGGTTCTACGACCTGCTTCTGGCCACGGGCGAACGGCGTCACTTCGGATTTGGACCGCGTCAGGCGTTCGTCGGGTGGTGGCGCGCTGCCTTCGCGGCCCACCTGCTCGTGCTCCTCGAGGCCCGCACGGTCGATGCCGATCCGATCGCTGGCCTGCTGCTGTACCGGCACGGGGGCCGGCTCAGCACCGCGCACTCCGCTGATGACGCTACCGCCCGGACAGGCCACCCCGGGGCGCTTCACCTGCTCCGCTGGAGGGCCATTCAGCTGGCCATTCGCGAGGGTCGCGCGGAGATGGACCTCGGCGGTGTCGACCTGCCGGGCGCTCGCCGCGAGCCAGTCGCCGGTGAACCGATGTACGGCCTCGCGGAACACAAGCGAGCCTTCGGGGCGACCTGGGTCGCGATGACGGGAGCGCACGAAATCATCCTTCGGCCGCGTCGGTACGCAACGGGACGTGCCCTCGCCCGTCTGTCGCGGGTCATCGCCCGATGAGCGAGCTGCACACGTCGGGATCGGTGGGATCGGCAGGCGGCATCGCCGCCCTTCTCGCTGCGGCCGAACCATCAGCCCCTCGACCGCTTGCCGACCTCGTCGCCCGTCTTCGTCTCAGCGGCGTCTCGGCGGTGGCCCTGGATCCGGCCGGAGGCGAGGGTGACCCGGGCGCACCAGGCCGCGCGGTTCTGGTCAGCGGTCTGGTCGCCGATTCGAGGGAGGTCAGAAGCGGTTCAGTCTTCGTGGCGATCCCCGGTGCGCATGCGGATGGCCACGACCACCTCGCGTCGGCGCTCGCGAACGGCGCGGCGGCCGCGCTGGTCGAGCGTCCGATCCACGACGTGGCCATCCCGCAGTTGGTGGTGCCCTCGGCCCGGCGCGCGCTGGCCGAGGCGGCGGCCTGGTGGTACGGAGATCCATCTCACGAACTCGGGGTGATCGGCATCACCGGCACAGACGGCAAGACGACGACCTGCCTGCTGGCCGCCGAGGCGCTCCAGGCCGCCGGTATCCAGGTTGGTCTTCTCGGTACGGTGGCGACCCAGATCGGGGGCATCCGCGAGCCGAATGCGGCGCACAGCACCACCCCGGAAGCGCCGGCGCTCCAACGGGCGCTCCGGGCGATGGTGGCGGCCGGCGATCGCGCGGTGGTTCTCGAGACTACCTCGCACGGGCTGGCGCTCGACCGCGTTGCCGCCGTCTCGTTCGACGTCGCGGTGTTCACGAACCTGACCCACGAACATCTCGACCTGCATGGGACCTTCGAGGCATACCGGGACGCCAAGCGCTCCCTGTTCGATCGATTGGCGGAGACGCCGTCCCGGCGGGGCGCGTCGGACCTCGACTGGCCGCGGACCGGGATCGTCAACGCCGACGATCCGGCGACTGCGGTTTTTCAGCGCGCCGCCCTTGACGCCGGCGCCCGGTTGCTCACCTACGGCCGTGCTGCCGGTGCCGACGTCCGGCTGATCGACGCCGTGGACCACGGGAACGGCCTCCGGATCGCCTACCAGACTGTCGATGGACGGGCGGACCTACGGCTCCAGCTCGCCGGCCACTTCAATGCCCACAACGCGCTTGCGGTCGTGGCGCTTGGCCGGGCCATCGGGCTCGACCCGGCTGCTGTCCAGCACGGGCTTGAGCGGCTGGGCGCCGTGTCGGGGCGCATGGAGCGGGTGGCTCGGGGACAGCCGTTCGACGTCGTGATCGACTACGCCCACAGTCCAGCGTCGCTGGCGACGGTTCTCGATGAGCTCGGCGCGAGGGCGGCTGGTCGCGGCGGGAGCCTGATCGTCGTCATCGGCTCGGCCGGGGAGCGGGATCGCGACAAGCGGCCGATGCTCGGGCGCGTCGCAGCGGAGCGCTGCCGCGTCGTCGTCATCGCCGATGAAGACCCGCGCGGCGAGGACCCGAACGTCATCCTCGCGGAGATCGCGGCCGGCGCCCGAGCCGTCGGGCGGGCCGAACTCATCCTCGAGATCGCCGATCGGCGCACGGCAATACGCGAGGCGTTGCGCCGTGCCAATCCGGCAGACGTGGTCGTGCTGGCTGGCAAGGGCCACGAGACGACGATCCTGCAAGCAACGTCTGCCCAGCCGTGGAACGAGCGGACAGCGGCGGAAGCCGGCCTGGCCGACCTCGGTTGGGGCGTCTGACCTCGCGGTAGACTGCGCTCATGGCAGCTCCTCGCATACCCACGGACGCGCCGACCCCCGAACGCGGCCAGGTGCGTCCGCGTCGAGCGGGAGGAAGCGCGCTCTCGCGCGGCAGCGGCACCGCCACCCCATCGGTAGAAACGCTGACGGCGCGGCTCCTGGCTGCCACGCGGGTCCACAACCCGCAGTCCGACCTGTCCGGGATCGAGCGCGCCATCGAGATGGCCGCCCAGGCGCACGGAGGCCAGTTGCGGGCTTCCGGTGAGCCGTACGTGACCCACCCGATCGCGGCGGCCGAGATCCTCGCTGAGCTCGGCGTCGATCCGGTCGCGATCCAGGCCGCGGTTCTCCACGATGTTCCCGAGGACACCGGGTTTGAGCTCGCCGACATTGAGGAACGCTTCGGGCAGGAGGTCGCCCACCTCGTCGATGGGGTCACTAAACTCGGCAAGTTCAGCACGCTCAGCCATGAACAGCAGCAGGCCGAGAACATCCGCAAGATGTTCCTGGCGATGGCCGATGACATTCGGGTCGTCCTGATCAAGCTCGCGGACCGCCTTCACAACATGCGGACGCTGGCGGCGCTGCCGACTGAGAAGCAGGCCCGGATCGCCCGACAGACCCTTGAGATCTACGCGCCGCTGGCCGAAAGACTCGGGATCTGGCAGCTCAAGTGGGAGCTCGAAGACCTGTCCTTCAAGATTCTCGAGCCAGAGCGCTTTCGCGAGCTGGCCAAGCTGCTCGACACGCGCCGGAAAGGCCGCGAAGGGTACATCGAGCGGGCGATCGCGGAACTCGAGCCGAAGCTGCAGGAAGCCGGGGTCAGTGCGGATCTGCAGGGCCGTCCCAAGCACATCTACAGCATCTGGAAAAAGATGCAGCGCAAGGGCGCCGAATTTGGCGAGATCTACGACGTCTACGCGATCCGGATCCTGGTCGATGACGTGCGCGGCTGTTACGCGGCGCTCGGCATCGTCCATGCGCTGTGGCGTCCAATACCCGGTCAGTTCGACGATTACATCGCGGTCCCGAAGAACAACCTCTACCAGTCACTCCACACGGCCGTGATCGCGATCGACGGGAAGCCCCTGGAAATCCAGATCCGGACCCAGGCGATGCACCAGGTATCGGAGGTCGGGATCGCCGCTCACTGGCGGTACAAGGAAGGCTCCAAGTCCGACCGAGACTACGACGCCAAGCTGGCCTGGCTGCGCCAGCTCTTGGACTGGCAGCGCGACGTCGCCGACGCCACCGAGTTCGTGGAAGGCATCAAGCTCGACATCTTCCAGGACCAGGTCTTCGTCTTCACGCCGAAGGGCGAGATCAAAGACCTGCCGGCTGGCGCGACGCCCCTTGACTTCGCCTACCGTATCCATACCGATGTCGGCCATCGGACGATCGGGGCCAAGGTGAACAACCGCCTGGTTCCGCTCGACTACCGGCTCAAGAACGGCGACATCGTCGAGATCGTGACCACGAAATCGGAGCATGGTCCGTCCAGGGACTGGCTGAACCTCGTCCGGACCGGGCATGCCCGGGAGAAGATCCGGCAATGGTTCAAACGCCAGGAACGGGACGAGAACATCGTGCATGGGCGAGAGTCACTGGAGCGTGAGCTCCGGCGGCTCGCCCGGACGACCCTTTCAGCGATCGGCCAGGATCGACTCCTGGAGGTGGCCAGGCAGCTGAACCACGAGACCACCGACGACTTCCTGGCGGCCGTAGGCTATGGCGCCGTCAGCGCCCAATCCGTGGTCGGGCGCCTCGGCGTCGTGGACGACACGCAGCTCCAGCTGCCGGCGGTCGCGCCGCCGCTGGCGCCGGCCAAGGCCGGCGGAGTCCGGGTGAAGGGCGTGGGCGACCTGCTCGTCCGGTTCGCTCGGTGCTGTCATCCGATCCCGGGAGACCCAATTCAAGGCTTCATCACGCGAGGCAAGGGCGTGACCGTGCACCTGCGTTCGTGCCCGACGGTGATCAACGAGCGCGAGGTGACGCGGTTGATCGAGGTCGAATGGGAGGCCGCGCCCGCCCAGACTTACCCGATCGCCATCCGGGTCGAGGCCTACGATCGAACGGGATTGCTCAACGACATCACCCAGGTGGTAGCCGAAGCGAAGGTCAACATCCTGGCTGCCAGTGTCTCGGTCGGACCGGACCACGTGGCCACCGTTCGGGCGACCCTCCAGGTCGCGTCCGTCAGCCAGCTGGCCCGCGTCCTGAGCCGAGTCGAGGGACTCAAGGATGTCCTGAGCGCTTCACGCGACCTCGGCTGAACGCCCGACCCGCGCGGCTCGATCCGGGACGGGTCGATCGGATGGAACGGGCCCGTGAGCCGCCGTTAGACTTCGTTCCATGCCCGGTTTCAGAGCGCCTCGTGGCACCCGCGATCTCCTGCCCGACGAAGCATCCAGGTTCCTCTGGCTGAAAGACGCCGCGCGGGGCCTCACGGACCGCTACGGCTACCGACCCATCGAAACACCGCTGTTCGAGCAGGCTGCCGTTTTCGAGCGCGGGATCGGCGAGGCTACCGACGTCGTCGAGAAGGAGCTGTTCCGCCTCGCGCCGCGGAATGAAGAAGCCGAAGCCTGGGCGCTCCGGCCCGAGCCGACCGCCGGGATTGCCCGGGCCTATGTCCAGCATGGGATGCAGACCCTGCCCCAACCGGTGCGGCTCACCATGATCGGACCGATGTTCCGCTACGACCGGCCCCAGGCCGGTCGTTTCCGCCAGTTCTGGCAGTTCGATGTCGAGGCGATCGGGGATCCTGGCCCTGCGATCGACGCGGAGATCATCGAGCTCGGCACCCGGTTCTACGCCGATGTCGGCGTGACGAACGTCGAGGTCGTGATCAATTCGATCGGCGATCCGACATGCCGTCCAGCCTACCTCGAGGCGCTGGCCGGTTACTACGAGGGCGTGGCCGGCGATCTTCCGGCCACCGAGCGTGATCGCCTGGGCCGGAACGCCCTGCGCCTCCTCGACTCGAAGGATCCGGCAATGGCGTCGATCAATGCCGGGGCACCCCGAATCACCGATCACCTGTGCGCTGCCTGTGCTGCCCACTTCGCGGCGCTGCGGGAGCATCTCGAAGCGCTCCGCGTCCCGTACCGCGTGGACACGGGCCTCGTGCGAGGGTTGGATTACTACACCCGGACGGCTTTTGAGTTCTACGTGCTGGGTCGGTCAGGACAGCAGCAGGCCCTCGGTGGCGGCGGTCGATACGACGGGCTGATTGAACTGCTCGGTGGTCGTTCGACGCCGGGGATCGGCTTCGGGCTCGGCCTCGATCGCGTGGCGCTGCTGCTCGACGAGCAGGGCGCGGCGACCGCCGGGGCGACGGGCCGCGCACCGGATGCCGTCGTGGTATCCGCGGATCCGGCCGACACCCTGAACCGGCTCCGCATTGCGACGGGTCTCCGGGAGGCCGGCCTGTCGGCTCGCGCCGATCTCGGGGTCCGCAAGCTTGGTCGCCAGATGGAGGCCGCGGGCCGTGATGGCGCGCATTTCGCCGTGATCCTCGGGGACGAGCTTGCTGCCGGCCAGGTCCAGTTGCGGGATCTGAAGGCCGGCACGCAGCGGCTCGTGGCGCTGGGCGACCTGGCGCGCGAACTCGCCAGGTCTGTCAAGCAGCACCGTCATGGCGGCGCGGAGTGAGGGCGACCGCGACTTGCTCGCGGCGCACTACTCAGTAGGTCAGTGCGCGATCGGCCTCGAAGGTGAGCCGGACGAGGACGTCGGGCGGCGCGAACTGGACCGGGACGTCACCCACCTGGTCGGGCCCGAGCCCGCGCGCCTTGCTTGACTGGCCGGACGCGTAGATGGCGGCGCCTCCTGCGACCAGGGCATCGACATGCTGGCGCAGCGAGCCGGTCCCGATCCCGCTTCCCGCGTCGAGCGTGGCCGGTCGGAGGATCCCGACCGCATCGCCGGCGAGGAAGATGTCGACCGCGTGCCCCGCCTCGAGCGCGGTCCGGGCAACGAGCAGCCCGAGGGCCGCACGTGTCGGATTCTCAGGGCCCGTGGCAATGTGAACGAGCAGTCGCGACATTTCTCACCCTCCGTCTTGCGCGAATCAGCGAATTCGGGGTCGGCCCTCCAATCCGGCCGGTGCCCGATACGATACGCTGGCAATGACTGACCCGATACCTTCCCTCGCCACGCCGTATCGCAGCCACACCTGTGGGGCGCTGCGGGCCTCGGATGCCGGATCTGCGGTCCGGCTGGCCGGCTGGGTCCACCGACGCCGCGACCATGGCCAGTTGATCTTCCTGGACCTGCGGGATCGCTACGGAATCACCCAGGTCGTGATCGACGCGGCCGATTCCCCGGACGCCCACTCGGTCGCGTCGGCTGCCAGATCCGAGTTCGTCGTGAGCGTCGCGGGCAGCGTGGCGCTGCGACTCCCCGGCACCGAGAACGCCAAGTTGGCGACCGGGGCCATCGAAGTCCAGGCCACCGCGTTCATGATCCTGAACGAGGCGAAGACGCCGCCCTTCTACATCAACGATCCGGACGCGCCGGTCGACGAGGCGCTGCGCCTGAAGTACCGCTATCTCGACATCCGGCGGGATCCGATGCAGCAGCGCCTGCTCCTGCGCAGCCGCCTCGTTCAGGCCATCCGTGAAGTGCATCACGCCAACGGGTTCGTCGAGATCGAGACCCCCAACCTGATCAAATCCACGCCGGAAGGTGCGCGCGACTTCATCGTTCCGTCACGGCTCCAGCCGGGCAGCGTCTACGCGCTGCCGCAGAGCCCACAGCAGCTCAAACAGCTGTTGATGGTGGCCGGCGTCGATCGCTACTTCCAGATCGCGCGCTGCTTCCGTGACGAGGACCTGCGCGGGGACCGGCAGCCTGAGTTCACCCAGCTGGACCTGGAGATGAGCTTCGTCGACGAGGCGGCAGTCATGGACTTCGTGGAAGCGATGGCGATCGCGGTGACCAGGTCCGTCGTGCCCGACCGGCCGCTGCAGGCCACGCCCTTCCCGCGCTTCACCTATTCGGAGGCGATGGAGCGGTTTGGATCCGACAAGCCGGACCTGCGCTTCGGCATGGAGTTGGTAGATCTCGCTCCGGATCTGTCGGCCATCGACGGGACGCCCTCTTCTGGGTTCCGGGTCTTTGATGACGCCCTGGCGGCGGGCCACCGCGTGAAGTCGATTGCCGTACCGGGGCTGGCCGATGCACCGCGCAGCCGGATCGACGAGCTGACCGAGACCGCGCGGCGGTTCGGGGCCAAAGGTCTCGCCTACCTCGCGGTCGAGGCCGAAGGGTCCATCAAGAGTCCGATTCTCAAGTTCCTCGGCGATGACCTGGCAGCGAGACTCGCAGCGCGCGCTGGCGCCCACCCGGGCGATCTCGTCCTCATCGTGGCGGACACCTCCGAGGTCACGAACGACGTCCTCGGCCGCCTCCGGGCCGACCTCGGCGTTCGCCTGGGTCTGGCGGACCCGAATGTCCTCGCGTACTGCTGGGTCCACCGGTTCCCGATGTACAAGTGGGACGCGGACGGCGCCCGATGGGACGCGACCCATAACCCGTTCTCGGGCGTCGTTCCCGAGGACGAGGCGCTGATGACCACGCTGTCGGGCGATCCCGCGCATCCGTCGCGGGAGGATCCGGCCGGACGGGCTCGGGCGATGCAATACGACATTGCCCTCAACGGCTGGGAGCTCGGCGGCGGCTCGGTCCGGATCTGGCGCCGGGATCTTCTCGAGGCCAGCTTTGCACTCCAGGGCTACAGCCAGGAGCGGATGCGGAACATGTTCGGTGCCATCCTCGATGCCTTCGAGTACGGCGCTCCGCCGCACGGCGGCATCGCACTCGGCATCGATCGATGGGCGGCCCTGCTGGCCTACCAGACGAACATCCGCGAGGTCATGGCGTTCCCCAAGACGCAATCCGGCAACGATCTGATGCTCGAGGCGCCATCGGAACCGGACGCCTCGCAATACGCGGATCTCGGCCTCAAGTTCGTGGGGAATCCGGGGAAATCCGGATGAGCGCCCGGCGCCCTGGGTGAGCGGTCTGTACGACGCGATCGCGGCGCGACCACGGCTGGCGGCGCTGCTCGGGGCGTTCTGCATCGCGTTTTCCGGGATCTTCTACCGCTACGCGGAGGTTTCAC
>JBKKBB010000113.1:0-8917 GCA_046714395.1 Candidatus Limnocylindrales bacterium
GCTCGCCGGGGTGCGTTTCGTCCCAGCACGGCCATTGGAGCCCGCCTTCGGACTCGAGCCGCGCATAGCTCATCCCGGCGTGGACCGGTGAGAGGGTCCGAAGTTCGTTCCAGATGCGTTCCGCCGAGGCATCACCCCAGTCGTGACCCATCCGACGCGCGAGCTCGAAGATGATCCACAGGTCGTCGCGCGCCTCACCCGGCGGATCGAGGGCCTTGCGGACCCGCTGGACGCGACGCTCGGAGTTGGTCACCGTCCCTTCCGACTCCGCCCACGCCGCGGCCGCCGGGAGGACGACGTCGGCCATTTCGGCCGTCGCGGTCAGGAACAGGTCCTGCACGACCATGAACTCGAGTGAGGCGACGAGCTGCTTCGTGCGGTGCTGGTCCGCCTCGGACTGGACCGGGTTCTCGCCGATGACGTAGGCCGCTTTGAGCTCTCCGCGCTCGATGGCATCGAACATCTCGGACAGGTGCCAGCCCTTTTTCGCCGGCACCGGCACGCCCCACGCCGCATCGAACTTCGCGCGAAGGGCGACCTGCTCAACGTGCTGGAAGCCGGGCAGACGATCCGGCAAGGCGCCCATGTCGCCGCCACCCTGCACGTTGTTCTGGCCGCGCAACGGGTTGAGACCGCTCCCGTACCGCCCGACATGCCCGGTGAGCAACGCAAGGTTGATCAGCGCCAGGACGTTATCGACGGCGTTGTGGTGCTCGGTGATCCCGAGCGTCCAGCAGATCATCGCGCGCGGCGCTATTGCGTAGGCATGGGCGAGCTCGCGAATGGCGTCTGCCGGAACGCCGGTCTCGCGCTCGGCGTACTCCAGCGTGTACGACTCAACGCCCTCGCGATAGGCCTCGAAGTCGAAGGTCGCCCGTCCGATGAACTCGGTGTTCGCCAGCCCGGCGTGGATGATCTCGCGCCCGACGGCGTTGGCCAGGGCGATATCACTGCCGACGTCCAGGCCGAGCCAGCTGTCCGCCCACTCCGCCGAACTCGTCCGCCGCGGGTCGATCGCGAACAGGCGGGCGCCGTTGCGGACGCCGCGCAGCAGATGATGGAAGAAGATCGGATGCGTCTCTCGGGCATTGCTGCCCCAGAGAATGACAAGATCGGTCTCCTCGACCTCACGATATGAGCTGGTTCCTCCACCAGCGCCGAAGACGGTCGCCAGACCGGCGACAGACGGGGCGTGTCAGGTGCGGTTGCAGCTGTCGATGTTGTTGCTGCCCAGGACCACTCGCGAGAACTTCTGCGCTGCGTAGTTGACCTCGTTGGTCGCCTTGCTGCAGCTGAAGATCCCGAACGGCGATGGCGCTACCGGGTCCCGCTGGGCCCCGATGGCACGAAACGCCGCGACGGTCCGATCGAGCGCCTCGTCCCACGTTGCGGGACGGAGCTCGCCGCCCTTCGCCTCACGGACGAGGGGCTGGGTCAGGCGTGGATAGGACTTTGGCAAGGGTTCCATGCCTCCAATTCCAGGGTCCCGACGAGTTCGGCACCCAGCAACCGGAGTGTACAGCCGTGCATGCCGGCCGAGAATCCGCGTCGCTTCAGATGCCGAAGCGCCTCAGGTATTCGCGATTGGCGCGCTGGACCGCAACGACCGACTCGGGCGTGTCCGCGGACGTGAGGTACTGATCCTGCTCGATGACCAGCCAGCCCGTGTAGTCGTGGGCACGAAGCGCGTCGATCACCGAATCAATGCCCGAATCGCCCTTGCCAAGCTGGCAGAAGACGCCCCGACGGAGCGCCTCCTCGAGGCCCTTTCCCTCGGCCTTCACGTCGTCCATGACCTTGGTCGTGCAGTCCTTGATATGCACGTGGCGGATGATCTCGTGGTAGTCGTGGACCGCCTGGGTGGGGTCAGCGCCGCCGAAGCGGAAGTGCCCGGTATCCAGGCACAGCCCCAACAGCGATGGGTCGATCCGGTCCATGACCCGAGCGATCTCATCGGCGGATTCGACGTAGGTCCCGGCGTGCGGGTGCAGGACGACGTCGAAGCCCATCGACTGGCAGAGTTCCGCCGCCCGGTGGAGGTTGGAGATCAGTGCCTCAAACCGGCTGGGCGACAGCCACGTTTCAGGATGTGCGGGGATCTGCCCGGAAAACGCGCGCCGCTCCGGCTCGTCGAACTGGTCGGACAGGATAGCCAGCGGCTTCGACCCGTCTGGTGAGCCCTCGCGGACCAGTTTCAGGCTGTCGGCGAGCCAGGCTCGATCGGTCTCGGCCAGTTCGTTCCGGCTGAAGTGCTGGGGCAGGAATGAGCCCACGAGTTCGAGGCCGCGTGATGACAGGCGCTCGCGCACCTGCTCGGCATTCCCCAGATAGCCGGGCGGGCCCAGTTCGGTACCCTCGACATCGATGTCCACCAGCCAGTCCAGCACGTCCACGGGCCCCGGCATCCAGGCGTCGTCAACCATGATCTCGTCGACGCCGAACGACACTGGAGCCCCGGCCACACGCATCCTTGCCGTTGACATCGAGCCCTCCGTTCAGCTGCCCATCGACCGGTTCTCAGGCCCCGCGAGCCACGTTCTCGTTGACGTGCCAAGTGGGCACATGCTAGGTTAGCGCAATCGGTTGCGCACGGTCAATCACGCACGATCGATCCAGGCGTCGGGTACGCGGAGACGACAGCATGCGGATGTTCATCGCCGGCGAGTGGACGGACGGCGTTGTCCGCGAAGACGTCACGAATCCGTTCAACGGTGACGTGATCGACACGGTGCCGGTCGCGTCGCGAGAGGGCGTGGATCGGGCCCTTGCCGCCGCGGTCAGGGGCGCTGAGCGCCAACGGCACACGCCGGCGTACGATCGTCAGGCGATCCTGCTCCGGGCCGCCGACCTCGCCGACGAGCGGGTCGCCGACCTGGCCCGGACCATTTCGCTCGAGTCCGGCAAGCTCCTGACGGAGGCGACCGGCGAAGCCTCACGGGCCGGCGACATGCTTCGCCTCGCGGCATTCGAGGGTGCCCACGTCTACGGCGACAGTCTCCCGCTGGACGCGCATCGCGGTGCCGGACAGGGTCGGATCGGCTTCACGCTCCGGCAGCCGTGCGGGGTCGTCGTTGCGATCACGCCGTTCAACTACCCGTCGCTGCTCGTTCTGCACAAGATCGCGCCGGCGCTCGCGGCCGGCAACGCGGTCATCCTCAAGCCGGCCCGGAAGACGCCCCTGACGGCGCTGAAACTGACCGAGATCCTGCTCGATGCCGGGCTCGACCCTGAGGCGATCTCGTGTGTGACGGGCCCCGGCGCGGATCTCGGGGAACAGCTGTGCAGCGACGAGCGCGTGCGCAAGATCAGTTTCACGGGCAACTCGGGCACGGGCCAGGCGATCACCCGGGTGGCGGGCGTGAAGCGACTTTCCCTCGAGCTCGGGGCAAGTTGCCCGGTCGTCGTGCTGCCCGACGCGGACATCGAGTTGGCGGCTCGCGCCGTGTCCATCGGGGGCTACGTCAATGCGGGTCAGGTCTGCATCTCGGTCCAGCGTGTTCTCGTCGATCGGACCGTCATGGCCGATTTCCTCGATGCGCTGACCCCGCTGGTCGAGGCGATCCGCACCGGCGACCCCCTCGATCCGGGGACCACGGTGGGAGTCCTGGTGAGCGACGTCGAGGCGCGCCGTGTCGAGCAGGCGATCCAAACCGGCGTCGCCGCCGGAGCGCGGGTGCTGTGCGGCGGTGAGCGCGATGGAACGATGCTGACGCCGGCGGTCCTGGCGGACGTGGACCCGGCGAGCCCGCTCAGCCGGGAGGAGCTGTTCGGACCCGCCGTCGCGGTCTCGGCGGCGTCGGGGATCGACGATGCGATCCGGCTGGCGAACGACAGCCGGTATGGACTCGGAGCCGGCGTCTTCACGCGAGATGTGACCAGTGCCCTGCGGTTCGCGCGGGACGTGGATGCGGGCATGGTGCACATCAACTGGACGCCGCTGTGGCGGGCTGATCTGATGCCCTATGGCGGCCTCAAGAACAGCGGAATCGGCAAGGAAGGCGCGCGTTCCGCGGTCGAGGAGATGACCGAGGCCAAGACGATCATCCTTCACGGAGCGAGCTGACAGGAGGTCCCCGCGGCATGTCCCCGACGGTTCGACTGACGACCGCGCAGGCGATCGTTCGATACCTCGGCCACCAGTTCACCGTCGCTGACGGGGAGCGTCGGCGATCCGTGCCGGCCATGCTCGGCATCTTCGGCCATGGCAACGTCGCGGGGCTCGGCCAGGCGCTCGACGAGTTCCGTGCAGAGATGCCCTACGTTCAGGGTCGCAACGAGCAATCCCTCGTCCACCTGGCCACCGGCTTCGCGAAGGCTTCACGCCGACGCGCCTTTCTCGCGGTCACCGCGTCGGTCGGGCCGGGGGCCACGAACATGGTGACCGGCGCAGCGCTCGCTACGATCAACCGACTGCCCGTCCTCCTGCTCCCCGGCGATACCTACGCCACGCGCCGCCAGGGGCCGGTCCTCCAGCAGCTCGAGAACCCTGTAGCCGGTGACGTCAGCGTGAACGACTGCTTCCGGCCGGTCGCCCGATTCTTCGACCGGATCACCCGCCCCGAGCAGCTCCTGACGGCCCTGCCGGAGGCGATGCGCGTGCTGACGAACCCGGCCGAGATGGGCGCGGTTGTCATCGCGCTGCCGCAGGACATCCAGACCGAGGCGTACGACTACCCGGCAGCCTTCTTCGCACCATCCGACTGGGCGATCGCCCGACCGGCGCCGGACCTCGACGTCGTTGCCGAGGTGGCCCGCCTCCTTGCCTCGGCGCAGCGCCCGTTGATCGTGGCCGGCGGCGGCGTCCACTACGCCGATGCCACCGATTCGCTCGCCGAGTTCGCGGCGGAGTTCGGAATCCTCGTCATGGAGACATTCGCCGGCAAGGGTGCCGTCCAGGCCGATGTCTGGTGGGGCATGGGCGGCATCGGGGTGGAAGGCAATCCAGCGGCCAACGCCCTGGCGGCCGAGGCCGACCTCGTCCTGCACGTCGGGACGCGTCTGACCGACTTCACGACTGCCTCGCAGTCCATCTTCGCGGATCCCGGCGTCCGCTTCGCGTCGATCAACGTGACCGATCACGACGCGCGCAAGCAGGGTGCCGTGCCGATCGTCGCCGACGCTCGCCGGGCCCTCGTGGCGCTTCGCAGCGCGGCTCGAGACGCCGGCGTCCGGGCACAGCCGGCCTGGGAGGCGAGGGCGCGTGCCGTCAAGGCCGACTGGCTGCCGATCAGGGCCGCGGCCCTTGCATCGGCTGGGCCGGTCGACGCCGGCACGTCCTCAGCTGTACTGATGACCCAGGGTCAGCTGATTGGCGCCCTGCAGGCCTCGGCCCGCCCGGGCGACACGATCGTGGCAGCCGCTGGGGGACCGCCCGGCGACCTCCTCAAGGTCTGGGACGCAACGGGCGGCCGGTCGTGCCATCTCGAATTCGGGTATTCCTGCATGGGCTACGAACTCCCCGCGACGCTCGGCGTTCGCCTGGCTCAGCCTGACGGTGCCGTGATCGCCCTGATCGGCGACGTAACCTTCCTCATGCAGCCGACGGAGCTGGTCACGGCCCTGCAGGAGGGCTTGAACGTGACAATCGTCGTCGCCGAGAACCACGGATTCCAGGTGATCCGGCGACTTCAGCTGATGCGCAACGGCGTTGGCTTCGGGAACGAGTTCCGGACGCGCACAGGGCCGCTGGCGGAGGCCGCTCTTGACGGCGAATACGTCGAACTCGACCTCGTGGCATTGGCAACCGGCCTTGGCGCCCGAGCGACGCGGGCCGATACGCCGGACGCGGTTCGCTCGGCCCTGGATGCGGCGCGAGCCCACCCGGGCCCGAGCGTCATCGTCGTGTCGACGGATCCCGATGTGAACCTGCCGGCGGCCGGGGTGTGGTGGGATGTCGCCTCAGCCGAGGTCTCGGGCCTGCCGCGCGTGACCGAACGGCGGCGCGAGTACGAGCAAGGCCTGACCGGCCAACGATGGCACGGATGACGGACGCAGCGGATCGTCCGCTCGCAGGATGACCGAGCCCAGTCTGACCGAGCCCGGGCCGACCGAACGCGGGCTGATCCTGGCCCTCGGCCCGGTCGACGCGCTGGTCGCGGATCGACTCCGTCCGTTCGGCGACATCGTGGTGGCGTCCCCCGATGACCCGGCGCTGGCCGACCTCCTTCCCGCCGCGATCGGTCTGATCGCTCGGGGCGCCAGCGTCGTGGACCGCGGGCTCATTGCCGCCGCGCCTCGACTTCGGGTCATTGGCCGAAGTGGGATCGGCGTCGAACTCGTCGACCTCGTGGCGGCCACAGAACGGAACATCCCGGTGGTGGTGACACCCGATGCGGGCACGAATGCTGTGGCCGAGGGAGCGCTCGCCCACATCCTGCATCTGGTCAAGCGGTTGGGACCCCTGACCACGCTGGTGCGCGAGGGCCGCTGGCGCGAGCGTGAGGCGATCGAGCTGGGCGATCTGGACGGGGCGACCCTTGGCATCGTCGGCTTCGGGAGGATCGGGCGTCGGCTCGCCGAACTGGGTCGCGTGCTGAACATGCGGATCGTCGCGTACGACCCATATACCGACTCGAGCACGGCGGCTGGGCTTGGTGTCGAACTGGTCGATCTCGCTCGACTCGCCGCGACCGCCGACGTGATCAGCCTCCATGCGCCGCTGACCGCCGAGACGACCCACCTCGTCAACGTCGGCGTGTTGGCCCTGGTTCGGCCCGGAACGATCCTCGTCAACTGCGGCCGGGGCGGCCTGCTGGATCTCGACGCCGCGCACGTGGCGTTGCTCGACGGTCGTCTCGCCGGCGTCGGTCTCGATGTCTACGAACCGGAGCCGCCCCCGCCTGACGGGCACCCGATCTTCGGGCACCCGGCGGTCGTTCTGACGCCGCACGTTCTCGGCCTGTCCCGGCGCGGCAGGCGGCGCACGTTCGAGGAGATGGCCGAGGGTATGGCGGCGGTGCTGGCCGGTGGACGCGCGCGGAGCATTGCCAACCCGGAGATCTACCAGGAGGGATGAGGGTCGGCCGCGTCCTGAAGGTGCGCGGGTCGCGCGGGCCCGTTGCCGCAGTCAGGGCGTGATGACGACCTTGGTGGCCGCGCCTGATCTGAGCAGGTCTATGCCATCGGCCAGGCGGTCGAGTGGCAGGACGTTCGTCACGATCGGGGCGAGTGGCAGAGATCCGCTCTCGACAAGGCGGATCGCGGTGGGGAACGTGAATGCAGTTACGTATGAGCCGAACACCGAGAGCGACCGCTCTGTGATCGTGTATTGGTGGATCTGCGGCCGGGCGGTCAGGTTCTGGCCGAAAAGCACGATCCTGCCACCCAGCGCCGCATGGTCGATCGCAGTCGCAAACTGGCTACCAACAGCATCGACCAGGACGTCCGCCCCGCCGGGCAGCAGCTGGGCTCGCCGCTCGGCCAGCTCGTCCGGGGAAACGACGAAGTCGGCGCCCACGGTAAGTGCCACCTTCGCACGGGGCGCCTGTGGCTCGACGACGATGATGGGACCGGCGCCGGCCGCCTTGAACATCGCCAGGAACAGGCAGCCGATCGCCCCGGCGCCGAAGATGATCGCCGACTCGCCGGGCCTGGGGTTGCCTTTGTTTACCCCGTTGACGACGCAAGCGAGCGGCTCGATGAGCGCGGCCAGGACGGGTGGCGGACCATCCGATATCGGGAACACCGCGCCGGCAGGCGCCTTTACGAAGCGGGCCAGCGCCCCGTCCCGGAAGATCCCGAGGGAGCGAACGTCCTCGCAGTTCGCGGGCCGGCCGGCCCGGCAGTATCGACATGTCCCGCACTTCGGATCGGGGTCCACGGTCACCCGCTGTCCGACCGCCACCCCGTTGGAGTTCGAACCGACCGCGCTGACCCGGCCGATGAATTCATGGCCCATGACCACGCCGGCATTGGCCGGGTGGCCAGGCGGTACGTTCAGGATCTGGAGATCGGTCCCGCAGATCCCGCAGGCTTCGACCTCGATGATGACGTCGTCGGGCCCCTCGACGCGTGGCTCCGGCCGGTCCTCGGGGCGCAGCACCCCATTTCCCGCGAACACCGCGGCAAGCATCATCTGGTACCTCGATTCATGAGCCGGCGACCACCGCGCAGGACGAGCCCGGCGCCGAACAAAAGGACGACCGTGGAGACCAGCAGGACGGTCGCGACCGCGTTGACCTCGGGCGTGACCCCGAACTTGATCTGCGTGTAGATATACAGGGGCAGCGTGACCTGCGGCCCCACGGTGAAGAACGTGATGATGAACTCATCGATGGACAGGGTGACGCTGATCAGCGCGCCGGCGACGATCGCCGGCGAGATCAAGGGCAGGATCACGTAGCGCAGCGTCTGTCGCGGACTTGCGCCCAGATCCGCGGCGGCCCACTCGAGTCTCCGGTCGAATCCCTGGAGCCTCGCCGCGACGATCAAGACCACGAACGGCGTCGTGAAGACGAGATGCCCGGCGATGACGGTGAGGATGGACAGCTCGAGGTCCAGGACCCGGCGGAAGAAGATCAACATCCCGATGCCCAGCAGGATCCCGGGCAGCATGATCGGCATCGTCGCGATGATCCGTGCGGCGTCGGGATGGCGGATCCCGCCTCGGACAAGGGGGAACGCGGCCATCGTCCCGATGAGCGTCGCGATGCAGGCCACGGCCGCGGCCACGATGATCGAGTTCTTGACAGCCTCCAGCAGGATGCTGTTGCCTGCCGCGACTTCGTACCAGTGCAGCGTCAGGCGGACGATCGGCAGGCCCGGCGTCCGCGGCTCATTGAATGAAAACAGCACGAGGAACGCGATGGGCAGGTACAGGAACACGAGGATCAGGGCCGCCCACAGCCACAGCACCCAGCGGGTCGGCCGCGCGTACGGACTGACGGGCATCGTCTCCAGCGGATCGGGACCCTTAGCC
>JBKKBB010000114.1:0-2811 GCA_046714395.1 Candidatus Limnocylindrales bacterium
CCGGCGCCTCGGCCGGGGATTCCGCGCTCGTCGCCGGCGCCGTCGTGCTGGCCGCCATCGGCTTCGCCGCCGGCCTGTTCGTGCTCGCCGGTGCCACTCCGGCAGCGGTGGGACTCCTGGCTGACGTTAGCGAGCGATTTCCCGAGGATCGTGGGGCCATCATGGGGCTGTATTCCGTGTTTCTTGCGCTCGGACAGATCGGCGGCAGCCTGATCGGCGGGGTCGCGGCCGATGGTCTCGGCATGGACGGACTCCTGCTGGCCACAGGAGGCCTCCTGGTGGTGGCCCTGATCCCGTTGTCCAGACTCCGCGCCATGGAGCATTACCTGGGACCCGACTCGCCCGCAATCCTGGGCGACGTCACGTGACGAGTGCGCGCGAAGGACCACGTGTGCCGGCGCCGCTGGCCCGCGGCTCGCATGGGGCCGTCGTTGCGCCACACCACCTCGCGACGGCAGCCGGCCTGGCGGTCCTGCGCCAAGGTGGGCATGCCGTCGACGCGGCGATCACCACCAACGCCGTGCTCGGCGTGGCGATGCCCAACGGATGTGGCATTGGCGGTGACGCCTTCTGGCTGATCTGGGACGCTGCGGCCCAGCGGCAATACGCCCTCAATGGCTCAGGGCGTGCGCCCCTCCTTGCCGACGCGGGTGAGCTCCGGGCCGGCGGTCTGGACGTGATCCCCCTCCGGGGGCCATTGTCAGTCACCATCCCGGGCGCGGTGCGATCCTGGCGGGACGCCCACGCACGGTTCGGCCGGTTGTCGATGCAGGCGCTGCTGGCCCCGGCCATCGAGCTCGCAGCCGACGGATTCCCGGCCTGGGACGGCTTCATCGAGGCCGTCGAGCGAACCGCTCCAATCGTCGACGAGGCACTCGGGTCCGGGTCGGGGTTTCGGCAGATCTACCGCCCCAACGCTCGACCGTGGGCGCCGGGCGAGCTGGTCCGACTGCCGGCCCTCGCTCGAACGCTCGGCAGCCTGGTCGATGAAGGCCTCGATGCCTTCTACGACGGCGGTCTCGGTGAGCGGCAGGCCGCAACCCTGGCCGCACTCGGTGGGTCCCATATCGCCGCGGATTTCCGGCGCCACACGTCCACCTGGACCGACCCGATCGAGACGACGTATCACGGGGTCCGGGTCACGAGCCATCCGCCGAACTCGTCGGGGATCGTCGCGCTGGAGATCCTCAACATCCTCGAAGCCGGTGGCCCGCCCGATCCGGCTGCGTTCGGGCCCAGCGGCCTGACCGACCATCGCTGGATGCACCGCGCGATTGAGGCGTCCAAGCTGGCAATTGCGGATCGAGACCGGTACGTCACGGATCCCGAACAGCGCGACGTCCCAGTCGCCAAGCTCCTGGACAAGGCCTACGCGGCAGAGCTTGCGGCTCGAATACCGACGGACCGGGCGACGCACCCCGAGCCTTCAACGAGTCGGCGCGGGGGCGGGACGATCTATCTCGGTGTGGTCGACGGCGCGGGCAACGCGGTCAGCCTGATCGAGTCGAACTACCTCGGCTTCGGGAGCGGGGTCGTGGATCCCGAGACCGGCATCCATTACCAGAACCGGGGCAGCTACTTCTCCCTTGAGCCAACCCACGCCAACGTCCTCGCCCCGGGCAAGCGGACCCTGCATACGCTGCTCCCGGGCATGCTCTTCCGGGAACCGGAGCGGCCATGGGTCGTGGCCGGCGCGATGGGCGGCGACGCGCAACCGCAGATCCATGCCCAGCTGGTCACGGCCCTGGTGGACGGAGGCCTGGACATCCGGTCGGCGGTGGCGGCACCGCGCTGGTTCGTTGAACCCCCGGACCACTTCGCGCCGCCCGATGCGGTCCGGGCCGAGCCTCGATTCGTGCCCGGCGTCCTGGAAGCGCTGGAAGGCATGGGCCATCGCGTCCTGCGGACCGGTGCGTTCGACGACTGGCTCGGCCACGAGCACGCCATCGAAATTGTCGGGGGCGGGCCGTCGGCCGACGGAGGCTCCGTGGCGGCGACGACCGACCCACGGAGCGCCGGCCTGCCGGCGGTGTGGTGACCCCGGAGCCTCGGTTTCGTATGCGATACTCGGCGCCCCGAACAACAACGATCCGGAGGATCCGGTGACCTCGAACATCGGCCAGAGCTACCCCTACTCGAGCGAGTCGAGCTCGGAGCGTGCCGCGCGGATCGCCGCCTTGATCACGTCCCGCGACGGCCTCGCCGCGACGCTCGCGGCCGAGACGACCGCACTCGATGACAACGACCGCTGGTGGGTCTGGAAGTGCCCTACCGCGGGGTGCGCGGGCCTGCTGCACACGGCCGGTTACGCCCGTGATCTGCATGCGGTCTTCGTCGTGTGTGACGGATCCTGCGCGAAGACATTCCTGCGCTGACAGCACCTCGCGACCCATCGAGGCCCCCGATTGCCTCGGAGGTTGCCGCGTCGCGGCGCAGACTTCGGATGGACGGCCTCGGCATCATTGCCACGGCGATCGGCTTCGGGCTCGTCTACGGACTGGCCGCGCGGACGGCCGGGTTCTCGCCGATCGAGGCGAGCGCGATGTCGATCCTGGTCTTCGCCGGCGCCGCCCAGTTCGCAGCGATCGGCTACGTCCTCGGCGGGTTCTCCTGGGCCGGCGTCCTGGTGCTGACCGCGTTCCTGAACGCGCGCCACTTCCTGTATGGGGCCGCGCTCGCTCCTTACCTGGCTGACCGGCCCAGGCCCGTCCGGGCCCTGATGGCCCACGTCCTGACGGATGAGGCGTTTGCGCTGTCGATCGCCCACTTCCGCCGGATCGGACGGGCCGATGATCGTGGCTACTGGTGGGC
>JBKKBB010000115.1:0-7418 GCA_046714395.1 Candidatus Limnocylindrales bacterium
AAGGCGCCCTCCCCCCAGGCGGTGTCGGGGCTGCGGGCATCCCCTGCCGTCTCGACCATGACCAGGGTCGTACGGGCCCCGACTGCCTCGAGTGCCGCCGCCACGAGCATCGCCTGCACGCGTGCGAGCGCGCTCCCGCGCGTACCGATCCTGACCTCCAGATGCCTCATGACCGCGGATCCCATGCCTGCCGAAGGGTCTTTGATTTCGTCACGCTGGGCTGCCGGTCTTGTCGGCCGCCGTCAGCTCATCGTCGTCGCGGCCACGCCGAACCATCTGGAGGCTGTGACCGGTCATCGTCGCAACCAGGAGCTGATCCATGGCTCGCTCAGCCGCGGCGAGGAGCCCGGTGGCCTCGCCGACGTCGAACCCGCGGCGCCGTGCCGTAGCCGCAAGCTCCTGATGGAACGGCGTACGGAAGCGAAGAAATCCCTCCACGGTCTGGCTGAGGGACAGGCCGGCCGACGCTGCCTTCCGACCATATTCGGCTCCGCTAGATGACGCCTCCCGCATGAACTCCGCGGCCGCCTCCGATTCCGTGGCGTCCAGGTGCAGGAGCAGCCGTGCTGCGAGGATCTGTCCGTGTGCCCGGAACATCTGCCGTTGTTCGTGAGTCAGGGTCAGGATCCAGGGAAGTTCAGTCGATGCAAGTCGACTGGTGCGCCGATAGCTCCGAGACATTTTGGCGGAGGTGAGGCCGGAGCTCCCGAGCGAAGGACGCTCGGGGCGTTCCGAGGGGAGCAGCCGCTCCAGGGCCGTTCGTGAGAAGCGCCGATGTCCGCCGGGTGTCGTGAAGACCTTCAGGCGCCCGGCATCGCCCCAGCGCCGCACGGTCGCGGGCGAGACCCCGAGAACCCGCCCGGCCTCGGACAGACTGATCCAGTCAATGTCCCGGGACGCCGATTGACGCAAGAAATCTACCCAAACCTATCTAAACTGGCGATACCCAGCACAATAGCACAGATGCAGCCGGATTCGCCAGCCCTTGCTCGTGGCTTGACGCCCATCCCAGCGTAGGTACTGGGCACGGGTCGACCCAGCTTCCTGGCCAATGACCCTCCAGGGAGCGCTGTCCGGGTTCGTGAGGCGATCGAGTCCGCCCGGGCACCCGTGAGACGTATGACCTGGCCTCGGCCACGCACGACACCCGCGTCCCAACGGTGGAATTCCATTTATCCCGGATCTCGCGGCTGCCGTCCGCGGCCGGCGACCCACATAGTGCTCCGGTGGCGGTCACAAGCCAGGATGACCGGCGGTCGGCACAGGAAGCGGGATGCTTCCGCATGGCTTGAGCTCCCCTATCAGCCCGGCGGCGGCTTGGCCTCGGAGGGCATGGCCTCGCCGAACGTCGCGTCCTCGCTCGGAGCGACTCGCGGCAGCGCGAGGTTCGCTAGACCCTCGACGATCGTCACGTTGGGGAGCGTCCGCAGGATCGTCGGCGGTGCGATGACCTTCCACGAACGGCTGCCACCACCGAGCACGATCCGCGGACGGTCCATGACCGCTGCGTCCACGAGGAGCGGCAGTTCCGCCGGGAGGCCGAAGGCTGTGACGCCGCCGATTTCGTGACCGGTGAGGGCCCGGGTCTCGTGCGGAGCTGCGAACGAGGCCTTGCGCGTGCCGAGCTGCTCCCTGACGGAGCGATTGACGTCGAGCCGGTGGGTGGCCAGGACCACGCACGCCGCGTACACCCGCGGGCTCGCTTTCCCGACGACGATGATGGTGTTCGCGCTGTCTTCGGGCAGGAACCCGTAGGCGGCGCAGAAGGCCGCGGTATCGGCAAGCGCCGGATCGCAAGCGAACAGCTCGTACTCGCCGTGTCCGGCCAGGGTCGCTTCGAGGTTGGCGCGTTCGACGTCGTCGCTCATGGCCTCCAACGGTAGCCGACGCGGGCGCGCGGGGTGGGCGGGACGGCCCTCAGGTCCATCCGAAGAGAGTCACGGGCGTGCCGGCCGCCGGCCACAGCAGTGTGGCGATGGCTAGCCCCGCGAGGGCTGCGCCGATCAACGAGAACCCGAGGTCCTGGATCGTGTTCTCGTAGGTCAACTGGAGGCCGGAGGCGCCGCTCTTCATCAGCAGGTACTCGCCGATCTCCCAGAGGATGTCGACTACGGCACCAAATCCGATGACGAGGCCGAACGCAATCCACGGCTCGCCGACGAGTGGAGCGACCGCCAGCCCAAAGGCCATCGACAGAAAGAACCAGCCGGTCGCGTGCGGGATGATGTCAAACCGCTTGATCGCGAACAGGCCGAGGACGTTTCCCACGCCGTCAACCAGGAACGGCATTCCGAGCGCGATATCGGCGAGGAGGGGGTAGGGGCCGGGCCGGCCGGCCAGCAACCAGAGGATGGGGATGAGCAGCGTGGTCGCCGGATAGATCAGCGCTCGGACGCCCATGGCCTTGCCGGCGAAGTGCGCCGAGCCCGGCCGGGCGAGTGGATACAACGACAGCCCGATGACCGCCACTTTCACACCAAGATCGAGGACGAGTCCGACATCCATGGCTCATCAGGCCGGCCGTCAGCCGGGCGAAACCTCGACCGCAAGATCATCAGGGATGCCCACGGAATAGTGGGCGTGGATGATCTTCCAGCGGCCGGCTTCGCGGCGAACGACCAGCGTCGTCCGGACCCGGATGCGTCCCTCCGGGATCTCCATCATCGGCGTATCGGTGAACCAGCCGATGTCGCCCTCCGACCACCCACGAGGAGCCGGGCCCGGCTCGAACTTCACGCCCTCGAAGCCAAAGGCCATGATCATTGGCGGTCCTCCTCCCACCTTGGAGCTCCTGATCATCGGCCGCTCCAGACGAATTCGACGATTCAGCCGGACTCCCGAGATCAGACCCATCATGGACCACCAAACAACCCAGTCCAACCACGCAATCGGCGTTGCCCGGACGCACCGGCACACCCTTGTATTTCCTCGGCGAATCACGACGTCGACAGCGGCAGCAACGCCAGCAGCGGCACCTCGATACTTGTCGCCAAACCGGCCTGAGCGATCGCCGCGGCGGCGGACCGGCAACGTCCGACGTCAGCCTACGTAGCGTCGCTCGGCATAACACCAGATGAAGCCCGACTCGGCAGGCATCTGGTAGATCACGGGGTGACCCGACGCCTCGGCGTGCGCGCGAGCATCGCCGGCCTGCGACTCACAGCAGCCGACATGTCCGCAGGTGGCACAGAGGCGCAGGTTGTAGTCCGAGCCGCACTCCTGGCAGCGATCTGACTGCGGGGCGGCAGTCGCGGCCGGCAGGTGCTCGCAGGCCGGCGAACTGCCGGCCGAGGTAATCCGCTGAACAAGGTCCATGCGCGCAGCCTACCCGCGGAAACGTGTCGTGGCTGCGGCCGGGCTCACGCTCGGCATCAAGCCACGCCTCAGGCCGCCTCGGCTGCAAGGGCCGCGGCGAGTTCCTGGTCGGACGGCTCGATCAGGACCGCGCCCCCAACGGTCAGCACGACCGGGATCGCTCGGTAGCCGGCCTCGTCGAGGAGTCGCTGGGCAGCCGGGTCGGCCCGCAGGTCAACGTAGCGATACGGCACGCCCGCGCCATCCAGATACCGCTGTGTCCTGCGGCAGTCGCCGCACCAGCTGGCGCCGTAGACGGTCAGCACATCCGGGAGGGGGAGGTTTGCGTTCAAAGGCTGGCTCAAGGTGGGGTCTCCGGTTGGCGGGCTGCGCCCCGCTCTCGGCAAGAGTGGACCATCCGCCGAGTTCCGTCCGCGGCGCGGCACAAAGGCAGACGCCCCGATCCGAGTCGCTCAGGTCAGCGATCCAACCTCGGTCAGACGCCGGCGCAGGAAGCGGCGCTCGGCAGCGTTGGCGGTGAGCCCGAGCGCGCGCTCGTACGCGGTCCGTGCCTCATCGACGCGTCCGAGCCGCCGAAGCAGATCTGCCCGCGCCGCGTGAAGGTACGGGTACTCTTCGAGAGCACCATTCGCCACGATCTCCTCGATGCGGACAAGCCCGATCTCGACACCTTCGTCCATCGCCACCGCCACGGCATGATTCAGGGCGATCACGGGGGACGGCGACCGGCGCGCCAACTCCCCATACAGCGCAGCGATCTGGTGCCAGTCGGTCGCCTGGGGCGTGGCCGCCTGATCGTGCAGAGCGGCAATCGCCGCCTGGAGCTGATACGCCCCGGGCGCGCGCATCCGGAGGGCCCGCTCCACGAGCGCACTTCCCTCTTCAATGCCGGCGGCGTCCCAGCGCGAGCGATCCTGATCGTCGAGGAGGACCAGCTCCCCAGCGGGCGATTCCCGCGCCTCTCGCCGGGCATCGTGGAGGAGCATCAGGGCGAGCAACCCGAGGGCCTCAGGCTCGTCCGGCATGAGGTCTGCGAGCACGCGGCCCAGGCGGATCGCCTCGGCGCACAGCTCGCGGCGGACGAGCGACTCGCCGGACGAGGCGCCGTAGCCCTCGTTGAAGACGAGATAGATCACCTGGAGAACGCCGCCCAGGCGCTCGGGCAAGAGGTGGTCCGGTGGAACGCGGTACGGGATTCCGGCGTCGCGGATCTTGCGCTTGGCTCGCACGAGGCGCTGCGCCAGCGTCGCTTCCGGGACGAGGAAGGCCCGTGCGATTTCCGGCGTCTGGAGGCCACCCAGCGTCCGCAGCGTCAGCGCCACCCGGGCGTCCATCGGGAGCGCCGGATGGCAACACGTGAAGATGAGGCGGAGGCGATCATCCTGGATCGGCATCTCTTCCTCCATTTCTCCCGGTTCGCCTGCGGCGAGCTCTTCCTCGATGATCCGGGCGCGTCCCAGGGCCTCCGTCTTGTCGACGAGCCTTTTCGCCCGGCGAAGGCGATCGATGGCCCGATTGCGGGCGGTGGTGGTGATCCAGGCGCCCGGGTTCTGCGGCGTCCCCTCGACTGGCCAGCGGTCCAGCGCCGTGACAAACGCGTCCTGGACCGATTCCTCGGCCAGATCGAAGTCGCCCGTCGCCCTGATCAGCGTGGCCACAACGCGGCCGGACTCTTCGCGAAACAGGCGCGCGATGGCCTCGGTTGGGTGGAGCGGGTCGGTCAGGGTGATCAGTCTCCGGCGCTGTCGCGGTCGGTCGCATAGTCGAAGATCGGGCGGACCTCCACGGTCCCGTGCTTCGCGGCCGGGATCTTCGCGGCCATTTCGATCGCTTCGTCGAGATCGGCGCATTCGAGGAGGTAGAACCCGCCGAGAGCCTCCTTCGTCTCCGCGAACGGCCCGTCGGTGACCGAGATCTCGCCGTTGCTGACGCGAACCGAGGTTGCGGTCGAGGTCGGCTCAAGGGCCTCGCCGGCCACGAACTGGTGTCGCTCCCGCGTCTCGCGCGTGAACGCGGTATAGGCCGCGAACTCGTTGGTCATGGCTTCCGCGCTCGGTTCGCCGCCCGGCGGCGTCTCGGCCTGGTAGATCAGGAGCAGGTATTGCATGGGCGTTGGTCTCCGTGCGGTGCGGCTGGCGCCGCCTACCCAGACGACGCTCGAGTGGCGGACGAATCGACATCGGCGGGTCCCGCCGACCCAAGCATGTACCGGGCTGCCGACGCCGGCACGTCTGGTTCCTCCGCGGCGCTCGCGGCCGCTCGCCGGGCGGCCGCGTCCTCGGCGATGAGGGGGATCAATGCCTGGATTCCCGTGCGGATGGACGGCTCGAACATCGGCCATTCCATGGCCAGGAAGGCGCGGTCCTTGATCGACCGGGGTCGCAGGATCCGGCTGACGTGCCGCGTGCCGGCCTCGATCGGTTCGAACGTGTCCGTCATCGTCAGCTTCGGCGCGCCGGGGAGCGGCAACAGGAAGCGGATCGTGTAGTAGTCGTGCGGCTGCCAGTCGACGATCTCCTCGACGATGGCCTGCTTCCCGTGCATGCAGTGGTTGGTCGTGCCGGTCCCACGCCGGCCGCCGGGTGCGTCCTCGAGGACGAGACTGACGCCGTCCTGCCACTTCGGGCGCCGGGCGGGCGAGGTCACCCACTCCCAGGCGATCGCCGGCGGGCCGGGCAAGATCGTCTCGATCGACCACGCCGCGTCCTCGGGCTCGACGAAGGTTCGAACGCGCTCCTGCTCGTCGCGCCAAGCCGCCTCAAGGTCGCGGACCCAGCCGGCCACCTCGCCGACGTGCTCATAGGTCTCGGCGTGCGCAACGAGTCCGGCCGACGCCGGGGCCGCGAGGCCCATCGCGGCGATACAGGCCTCCGAATAGAACGCGTACGCCTTGAAGCCAAGCGCCTCGGTGATCGAGTTCTTCAGCAGCCGGTGGGCGACGATGACATCCCCCCCGGCCAGCTCGTCCCGCCCCATGATCCGCTGGCGAACGACCTGCCCGTGGTGAGCCACGAACTTGAGATCGAGGTTCGGGATCAGCAGGCAGGCGTTGCACTCGCAGCTCGAGGCCTGGCGGATGTCGCGGAGGCGCCGCCGGAAGACGAAGTAGCAGCCCTCGATCAGGTCCTGGAGCGTCGATCCGTCGATCGTCTCGGCGATCGTGTAGGCGAACGCGGCGTCGCCCTCGAGCTTTGAGAGCTGGAGCGTGGGACGTAGTGCGCCGACGACCGTGGAGATCAGGTCGGCCAGGATGTCCTGCGAGTGGTCCAGCTCCGTGCCGGCGATGTAGCTCGTATAGCCGGAGACGTCGGCAATGACAAGGCAGGCGGGTTCGAGACGACTGAGCATGGTTACGTTCGTGCGGGCGTCGATCATCCCGGTTGGGATGACCGATGTCGAGGCGGTATCGTCTCACCGATGAAAGCGGAACCTGAAGTGATCGTGATCGGCGGCCACGAGGTCACGATCACAAGCCCGTCTAAGGTCTTCTTCGCGCAGGCTGGGGTCACGAAGCTGGACCTCGTCCGGTACTACCTTGCCGTGGCCGACGGGGCGCTGCGCGGCGTACGAGGCCGTCCGATGGCGCTCAAGCGGTTCGTCAACGGAGCTGCCGCCGAGGCGTTCTTCCAGAAGCGGGCGCCAGACAACCGGCCGGATTGGCTGCGCGTGGCCACGCTGTCCTTCCCGTCCGGGCGAACAGCCGACGAGATCGTGGTGGACGACGCCGCCGGCCTTGCCTGGATCGTCAACCTGGGCTGTATCGACCTTAATCCCCATCCCGTTCGAGCCGACGACCTCGACCATCCGGATGAGCTTCGGGTGGATCTGGACCCGGTGCCGGGGATCGAATGGGCGCAGATCCGGGACGTCGCGATGGTCGCCAAGGATTCGCTCGACGCGGTCGGGTTGGTCGGTTGGCCGAAGACCTCGGGTTCGCGCGGGATCCACATCAACATCAGGATCACGCCCGAGTGGTCGTATCCGGAGGTGCGGCGGGCGGCGCTTGCCCTCGCCCGTGACGTGGAGCGACGGGCGCCTGCGATCGCCACCTCCAAGTGGTGGAAGGAGGAGCGCCACGGCGTCTTCCTGGATTACAACCAGAA
>JBKKBB010000116.1:0-7862 GCA_046714395.1 Candidatus Limnocylindrales bacterium
ACGCCGCCTCGCCCGCCAGGCCAAGGCGTACGGTGCGCGTGTGACCAAGATGTTCAGCCCGTGGGCCACGTGGCGCAAGGTCGTTCGGTCCACCCGCGGCGCGAACCTGGTCATCTATCTGGGTCACGGCAACGGGTGGCCGAGCCCGTACGGACCGTATCAGCCGTACACCAAGAACGGGCTGGGCCTGAACCCGGTGGGTGGGCGGAACAACAGCAGCGTCCGGTACATGGGCGAGTACCACCTGCGCCGGCAGATGCGCCTGGCACCCAACGCGGTCGTGCTGCTCAACCACCTCTGCTACGCGTCCGGCAACTCGGAGCCCGGGTACGCGGAGCCCACCCTCAGCGTTGCCATGCAGCGCGTCGACAACTACGGTCAGGGCTTCATCAAGGCAGGCGCCCGGGCGGTCATCGCCGAGGGCCACGGAAGCATCAACGGCATGATCCGCGACCTGTTCACGACCAGCCAGTCGGTCGCGGATCTGTGGCGCAGCCAGTACGACTACAACGGCAACGAATTCTCGTTCCAGTCTGCCCGGAACCCGGCCCTCTCGGCGCTCATGGACCCCGACAGCCCGTCCGGCGGCTACTACCGCTCGCTGGTCGGCAATCCGGACCTCCGAACCGAATCCGTGATCGGTGCCCCGATCACCGCGACCCTCCCGCCGCCCGACCCGATCCCGGGACCGGTGACCCGGCTCGGCGGTGCCGAGCAATACGCGACCCCGGCCGCGATCAGCGCCGCGACCTTCGCGGCGGGCGTGCCGGTCGTCTACGTGGCAACGGGCCTGAACTTCCCGGATGCACTCGCGGGCGCGGCGGTGGCCGGCGCCGAGGGTGGGCCGATCCTGCTCGTCTCGACCGACGCGATCCCGGCCGTCACGGCGGCTGAACTGGGGCGGCTCAGACCACAGCGCATCGTGATCCTCGGCGGTTCCGCCGTCGTCAGCGATGGCGTGCAGGCGGCCCTGAGCGCCTACACCTCCGGTCCAGTCACGCGTCTCGCCGGACGCGACCGCTACGCCACCGCGGCCGAGATCGGTGCCGCATCCTTCGGCTCGAGTGTGCCGGTCGTTTACGTGGCGACGGGCATGAACTTCCCGGATGCGCTCGCCGGCGCGGCCGTGGCCGGCGCCGAGGGCGGCCCGATCCTGCTCGTCTCCACGAACGCGATCCCGGCCGTGACGGCCGACGAGCTGACGCGGCTCAGCCCGAACAGGATCGTGATCCTGGGCGGCGCCGCAGTCGTCAGCGATGGCGTGCTGGCGGCTCTGAGCTCCTACACCTCCGGTCCGGTCACACGTCTCTCCGGGCGCGACCGGTACGCGACCGCGGCCGCACTCAGCGCGGCGACCTTCGCCCCGGGCGTCCCGGTCGTCTACGTTGCCACCGGCCTCGACTTCCCCGATGCCCTCGCCGGGTCCGCCGCCGCCGGGTCCCTTGGTGCACCGATCCTGCTCGTGTCCACGAACGCGATCCCGGCCGCGACCGCGGCCGAGCTCGTCCGCCTCCGACCGGCCCGGATCGTCATCCTCGGCTCGACCGGCGCGGTCTCCGAAACGGTGCGCATCCAGCTCCAGCAGTACGCGGGCTGAACGGCACCGCGAGCCGGCCCCCCCGAGCTCAGGCGCCAACGGAGCGCCGCTTTCGGCGCCGGATAGACTGGGCCGATGGCGAGCAGCACGGTCGTTCCCGGCCCTCACGTGCCTGATCCCAACGCCGCCGACGAGGTGGGCACTGACGCCGCCGGTGCGGGCGTGTGGGTCGTCCTACCGACGTACGACGAGGCCGAAAACCTGCCCGGGATCGTGGCCGCAGTCCTCGAGGTCCTGCCCGCGGCCACGATGCTCATCGTCGACGACAACTCGCCCGACGGAACCGGGGCGCTGGCCGACGAGCTGGCATCCGGGGACGCCCGCGTCCGCGTCCAGCATCGCCCCGGAAAGCAGGGTCTCGGGCGAGCCTATCTCGATGGATTCCGCCAGGCGCTTGACGGCGGCGCCGACGCGGTCGTCCAGATGGACGCCGACTGGTCGCACGATCCGGCGGCCCTGCCACGCCTGCTCGAGCCGATTGCCCGCCACGAGGCCGACCTCGTCATCGGCAGCCGCTACACGCCTGGCGGGCGGGTCGAGGACTGGGGCCTCAGTCGCCGCCTGATCTCGCGCGGCGGCAGCCTGTTCGCCCGCGTCGTGCTCGGATTGCGCGTGCGTGACCTTACCGGCGGTTTCAAGGCCTGGCGAGCAACGACACTCGCCGCGATCCTGTTCGACGGCATCCACGCCGGTGGCTACGTCTTCCAGATCGAGATGACCCACCGGGCATCTCGATCTGGCGCCCGGGTGGCCGAGGTCCCGATCACCTTCCGGGATCGGCGGGTCGGCCAGTCGAAGATGTCCCGGCGGATCATTGCCGAGGCCCTCGTCGTCGTCGTCACGCTGCGGGCCGAGGAGGTCCTCCGGCGGCTCAGGAGGGCCCGCGCCTGAGACCGCGGCCCGGCTAGCGCTCGCGCGGTTCGTTCCCCAGCGCCGTGCCCGGATGGACCTCGTAGGCATACGACAGGGCGATCACCTGGACGAAGGTCTGGCCGGCGGTCAGGGTGACCGGCGTCCCGTCAGGCTGGAACAGCAGTGTCGGCGCGTCTTCCGCGGCTTTGCTCCACGTGCCCCGGATGATCTGGCCGCCGGTGGAGATGATCGCTTCGCCGGAGCCCACGTTCTGCGCCTCGAGGCGCTTCTTCTCGGGGTGGCCGTCGTTCAGCGGGCCGAACCGCATCCGCAGGATCACGACATTCGCGGGGCCGACCGGCTGGCCGTCCGCGGCGTCGATCTGCTGCGCCTCGGACCCGTCGATGAAGCGACGGTACCGATCGGTGGCTGGATCGTAGCGATAGGTGACCGTCTCGTACGGGTACTGGATCGTCATCGTCATGCCGATTGGCCGGGCAAAGACGGACACGGGGTCGCCGAACGACCAGACCGCCGAGAGCGGACCATCCGTCGCGCCGACCTTGACGGCCATGGCTCGGAGATGGTCCGCGTCGGAGTAGACGTTGTGCGGAGCGGCGCGCTCCTTGACCCGCCACATATCCGAGCCTTCGAAGCGGAAGCCGTCGGCGTTGTAGACCAGTTGCCCACGTCCCTTGGCCGCGAGGGTGGCCTGAGCCTCGCCGGAGCCGCCGACGTGGACGTACAGGGCCTTCCACTCGGCGGCCCACTCGATGAAGTACTGGCGGGCGCTCCGAACGGGCCCGACTGCCGCCGGAAGCATGTCCTGGAAGATCATCAGGTAGCGGGGAACGCCGCCTTCGGCCGGGGCCTGCCAGACTTGGGCGGCCGCGTTGAAACCGGACTGCGGTCGTGTATCCCGGTGGTCGTCGATCATGACCGCGATCGGGTGCTGGAGGGCCGCGGCCTCGAGGACCGGCAGGCCGGTCAGTGGCGCGGGTACGAGCAGGGGCGTGGGCTCGGGACTCGGCGTCGGCGCAGGGCTCGCGGTCGGCTCGACGCTCGGCTCGAGACGCGGGCCCTCGGTCGCGGACGGCAGCGCGGCGGCGGCGGACGCGGCCGGGGTGCTCCGGCCGACGGCCCCGGCAAGCACCGATCCCGCGCCGAGGCCGATCCCGATAGCGAGCACGATCAGTCCTGCGAGGCGAACCGGCCCGATCGACCGGCGCTCGGGATTCGGAGCCTGATCTGTCATGCTGCCTTCGCCACTCGGCCTCTCCGTCGCACGCGGCGCAGAATAGCCGAGCGAGCGACTCCCGACCTGTGACGAGGTACTCCCATGGCGACCAGAGACCCCGATAACGCCCCCCTCGCGCCGAAGCGACCGCGACGTCGCAAGGCATCCAACGGCGCTCCCGCCGCGAACGCGCTGCCGGCAGCGCCGGTCGTCGACGAGCCCGCGCCGGCCGCAGACGACGGCGGGACCGGGGTCTCGCCGGAGCTCGAGGACGACGGTGGCTGGATCCAGGCCGACGCCGTCGACGTACACCAGGGTCTTGTGGGCCGAATCGATGCGGTCGACGTGGCCGTGACGCAGGGCGCAGTCGGGGCGGCCAAGGGCGAGCGCGTCTCGATCGAGATGGGCGCCCTCGGCGCGGGCCTCGGCGGCCAGATCAGCGTGTCCCAGGGCTTCGCCGGTACCGTGATCGCTCGTGAAGCCAGGGTCGAGCAGTCAGTCGTCCGAACGCTCATCGCCCAGGAGGTCAATGTGCACCGGCCGTCGGCCGTCATGTTCATGCTCGCCCAGCGCGTTTCCGGCGACGTGAAGGTCCTCCTCGACTGGCGCGGCGCGCTGGCGTTCGGGGCTGCGCTCGGTCTTCTGGCCGGTCTCTTCGGCCGTGGCCGCAACAAGGGCTGAGCGCGCCGGTGATTGACCCGTCTGCGCGCGTGCATCCCACGGCCGACCTCGAGGCCGACGTCACGGTGGGCCCCGGGACCAGCATCTGGCACCGCGCCCAGATCCGCGTCGGCGCCCGGATCGGCGGGGACTGTGTCGTCGGCCGCGACGTCTTCATCGACGAGGGCGTCGAGATCGGCGACCGCGTCAAGATCCAGAACGGCGCCCTCATCTACCACGGGGTCAGCGTCGAGGACGGCGTGTTCATCGGACCCGGCGCGATCCTGACCAACGACCGCTATCCGCGGGCCATCACGACGACGGGTGATCTGGCCCGCGCCGAGGACTGGACCGTGAGCCCGATCGTCCTGCGCCACGGAGCGTCGGTCGGGGCGGGCGCGATCGTCGTTGCCGGCACCGAAGTCGGGCGATTTGCGACGGTCGGCGCGGGCGCAGTCGTGACCCGCAATGTCCCCGCGTACGCCCTCGTCGTGGGATCACCCGCGCGTCGGATCGGGTGGGTCTGTGCGTGCGGCGTGCGCCTCCAGGGCGCCGACGGCGCCGCCGCCGAGGCCAAGCCGCCGTACTACGCGACGCACCCGGAGCTGCATTGCCCCAGCTGCGGTCGGACCTACCTCTATGTTCCCGATGTGGAGGCACTCGAAGAGCGGCCCCGCCAACAGGACGGAGACCCAAATTGATCCCGATCGCTCGCCCGGATCTTGGCCAGGAAGAGATCGACGCCGTTGCCGACGTGATCCGGTCCGGGATCATCGCCCAGGGCCCGCGGGTCAAGGCCCTCGAGGCTGCCTGGGCCGACTACTGCGGCGTGCGCCAGACGATCGCCATGTCGAACGGGACGCTCGCGCTCATGGCGACCTTCGCCTGTCTCGGGATTGGGCCGGGGGACGAGGTGATCACCGTCTCCCATACCTTCGCGGCCACGGCGAACGCCATCCTGTCCACGGGGGCGACGCCGGTCTTCGTGGATATCGAGCGGGATACCTACCTGATCGACGCCAGGCGGATCGAGGCGGCCATCACGCCGCGGACCCGCGCCATCGTGCCGGTCCATCTGTTCGGACTGGTTGCCGACATGGACATGATCCAGGCGATCGCCGACCGACACGGCCTGCTGGTCATCGAGGATGCCTGCCAGGCGCACGGTGCGACGTATCGCGGGCGCCGAGCCGGCAGCTTCGGGCACGGGATCTTCAGCCTGTACGCGACCAAAAACATGACGACCGGCGAGGGCGGCTTCGTCACGACCGATGACGGCGCGCTGGCCGACCGGCTCCGTCTCTACCGGAACCAGGGCATGCGTGCCCGTTATCAGTTCGAGTCGCTCGGCTTCAACTACCGGATGACGGACATTGGCGCGGCCATCGGTCTTGTGCAGCTGGACAAGCTGGACCGCAACACCGCCCGCCGCCAAGCGATCGCCGCCGGTTACGACGAAGCCTTCGCCGACCTGCCGGTTCGCACCCCGGTCGTTCCGGACGGGCGGACCCACGTCTACCACCAGTACACGCTCGAGGTTGGACCCGGGCGGGACGAGATCCTCGCCGCGATTCGGGACGGTGACGTCGGGGCGGACATCTACTACCCGATCCCGGTCCATCGCCAGCCGTACATCCAGGAGCGTGGCCTGCATGCCGATCTGCCGGTCACAGACTTCGCCGCCGAGCGGACGATTGCGCTGCCGATGTTCCCCGGGATGGCGCCGGACGATCAGGCGACCGTTATCGAGGTCGTCCGCCGTGCCGTGCGGACGATCGCCCGGGTGGGCGCCTCCGCGTGACCGCCTTCTGGCACCCGATCGGGGATCGTGAGGTGCGGGTCGGGCTGGCCGGTCTCGGCTCGATGGGCCGGAACCACCTCCGGGTGATCGGCACACGCCCGAACGTCCGTCTGGTGGCGGTCGCTGACCCGATCCCCGACCTGCTGACAGACGCGACGGCCCTGACGGGAGCGGCCGGGTTCTCGGAACCCCTCGCCATGATTGCGGAGGCCGAGCTCGATGCGGTGGTCATCGCCGCCCCCACGACCGCCCACCTCCCACTCGCCCTGGCGGCAATCGGGCGTGGGATCGCGGTGCTCGTCGAGAAGCCGTTGGCGCCGACCGTCGAGGAGGCCGGTGCGATCGTGGACGCGTCGCGGGCCACGGGTGTGCCCGTCCAGGTTGGCCATGTGGAGCGGTTCAACCCCGCGGTGCGTGAACTCGGCAGGCTCCTGCACGACGAACACTGGCTATCCACCGTCTATGCGATCGGGACCCGGCGAGCGGGACCGTTCCCGGCCCGCATTCGTGATGTCGGGGTGACCATCGATCTGGCCACCCACGACGTGGACATCTGCTCCTGGATCGCCGGGGAGCGCCCGATCCGTGTCCACGCGGCGACCGCGCAGCGCATCCACGCGGATCACGAGGACCTCCTCTTCGGGTTGCTCCACTTCCCGTCCGGCGTCGTCGCCCAGCTGGACGTCGACTGGCTGACGCCGGCCAAGCGCCGCCAGCTCACGGTCACCGGGGAGGAAGGGATGTTCGAACTCGACTACCTCACCCAGCGCCTGACCTTCACGCGGGCGACGGACACGACGAATCCCCGCCTCATCGGTGGGTATGCGCCGACGTTCGAGGGCGAGGTTGCCGAGCTGCCCGTCCCCGCCGGCGAGCCGCTGGCGCTTGAGCATGACGCCTTCCTCCGGGTGGTCCGCGACGGTAGCCGGCCGGAGGTGAATGCCGAGGACGGCATGTGGGCCGTGGGGATCGCCACCGCCCTGCTCGAAGCAGCCGCGCGCCACGAAGTCATCACGCTGGACGGGTTCGTGACCCAGTCCGCGACGGCCTGAGATCCCGGAGCGCCTGATGGAATCGCCACCGGGATGAGCATCGTCTCGCGACCCAGCGCCGGCGCCAGCCTCCTCGGAGGATCGATCGTCCTGGCGGTCAATGATTGCCACCACGCGCTGCCGCCACGCCAGGTTTCGCCGTGGGTCGGGGAGCCCGGGACCGCCGGTGTCGTGGCGGTCGTGGGCGCCGGAAAGATGGGCCTGCCACTCGCGGTGCAGTTCGCCGGACACGGCTGGAACGTCATTGCCGTCGACGTCCAGGATGCGGTGGTCGCGTCGATCAACGAGGGCCGCTCGCACATCGGGGAAGAGCCCGGAGTCGGCGACCTCGTCGCGTCGGCGCACGCGGCAGGGCTCCTTCGGGCCACGACGGACGGGGCGGCGGCCGCGCGCGCGGCGGATGTCGTGGTGCTGATCGTGCCGGTGATGCTGGACGCGGCGCACCAGCCGGACTACCGGTACATGGACTCCGCCGTGGCCTCGATCGGGCCCGGCGTCCACGCCGGGAGCCTCGTCATCTTCGAAACAACACTGCCCGTTGGAGATACGCGAGATCGGTATGCGCCGTTCCTGGACGCCTCCAGCGGGCTCCACGCGGAGGAGGACTTCCTCGTCGCCTTCTCGCCCGAGCGTCTGTTTTCCGGTGCGGCACTGCGGAACCTG
>JBKKBB010000117.1:0-5846 GCA_046714395.1 Candidatus Limnocylindrales bacterium
TGGCCGGTCAGCCAGAGCCCGACACCGAGGACCGCAACCGAGGCGATGAGGGGTGCATGACGCGTGATGCGACCGAACGTGGACTCCATCGGGAATCTCTCCAACCGGCCGCGCGAGACGACCATGAGCGCTCCTACGCTTGTCAGCACCAGGGCCATCCCGAGCCCGAACGCAACCACCAGGACGATCCCGAATGCCGCTCTCCCGGCCACGATGGTTCCCAGGAGGATGATCAACGCGTTCGTGGACGGGATGATCCCGCCTGCCAGGCCGAGGGCGAACAGGCTTCGCCAACTCAGCCTCCGGTCGTCCGCCGGGACGTGGGAGTGACGGATTCCGCCGTGACGGTGCTGACCCGGGGCGTCGGAGTCATCGATCGGTTCATCTGCGCCAGCGTTCGGGTGGGCGCCGTCGTGCTGATCCCGGTGCGGGTGCGGGTGTGTGTGGAGATGCGGGTGCGGGTGCGGGTCCGCATGGTCGGCCAGTTGTTGGACTCGCCATCGTCGCCGGACTTCGGTCACGAGCATGGCTCCGCCGATGGCAACGAACGCGAGCGCCGCGACGATCGGGATCGTGCGCGCTACGGCATCTGCCGGCAGGACTGATTCGGCCCCGGTGACGAGGAGGGCCAGGGCGAGGATACCGAGCGTGTGTGAAACGGTGACCGACAACCCAAGGGCGGCCGCGTGGCGGATCGTGCCCCGCGTTCCCACGAGGTACGTGGCCATGAGCGTCTTGCCGTGCCCCGGCGTCAGGGCATGCCCGGCACCAAGCGCCACTGCCAGGAGAATCGACGCCAAGGCCACGAGCGGGGTCAGATCCGCTCGGAACAGGTCGGGGATCTCGCCCACCCCGACGGGGACGACGGCCGCTGCGCCAGAGACCCTGGGTCCGGGCGTGCCTGCCGAAGCAGATGCCCCGCCGCTCGTCGTGGCCCCGGTGCCGAGAAGCGGTTTCGCGTCCGTTGCCATGAACGGTTCGAGAGGCGGGCCTCCAGGCCGGGCACGGAACGCCACGGCGGCGATGTTCAGGGGCTGAGCCAGGAGGTCGGTCGGGTAGATCGTGAGGCGCGAGGAAATGTCGACCGATGTCGGAAGGGGGCCGTCGGCGATGCCGTCGATGACGACGCCGTCGCCCAGAACAACGATCTCGCGCCACCCGATTCGCTCCACGTTCGCCGTATCGGCAAACGTGATCGGACGGCCGTCATCAAGACCTTTGCGGGCGTTGGCCTCGTACTCACAGACGCTGCGCATGGTCGGCACGCCCCCGGCCCCGGCGGGAAACGACAATCCGGCAGCCACCAGCCTGAGAGCGACCGGGGAACCGTCGTGCCGCAGGTCGAGGTTCGTCGCCAGGGAGCTGCACAGGTCGTTACGGGCTGCGTCGGTTTCTGTCTGGTCGACCTCGCCGTCGCCGTTGGTATCCATGCGGCTCCGTGCCTGGAAGGCCGGGATCTCGGCGAGGTCCACCACGACATCCAGGGCGACTTGATCCGGGCCGACGCGCAGCGCGGCGTAGTGGTTGATGGTGAAGTTCCCCAGCGGGTGGGCCACCACGCTCGCGGGCAGCGCCAGGGCTGCAAGCCCGAGGAGGACAGCAACGGCCCGACGCCGGGCGGTGGGGGATCGCATCGCAGGATGGGTACGCAGCAGCCCCGGCGATCGGATCACCGAGGGAGCCGTCAAGGGGGCGTCCGTTACACTCGCCTGAGTGTCACCCACGGACCGGCCGTCAGGCCATTTCATCTCCATCGAGGGGCCGGACGGCTCCGGCAAGACGCTGCAGGCAGGGCGACTCGCGGCCGCGCTCACTGAACGCGGGCACGAGGTGATCCTGACCCATGAGCCGGGAGGGACGCCTCTCGGCGACCAGCTCTATGAGCTGCTGATGGCCAACGGCGGCGCGCCGATCGATCCGGTTGCGGATGCGCTGCTCTTCAATGCGGCGCGCGCCCAACACGTCGCCAAGGTGATCCGGCCGGCCCTTGCCGCAGGCCGCGTCGTCATCTGTGCCCGCTTCGCTGATTCCACGATGGCCTACCAGGGCTACGGTGGGGGCGTGGATCTCGAAGTCCTGCGCCGGATCATCGCGATCGCAACCGGGGGGCTGCTGCCCGATCGAACGCTCCTGCTCGATTTGCCCGCCGCCTCCGGGCTCCTCCGAAAGAAACCAGAGAACCACACTCGCTTCGAAACGGCCTTCGATCTCGAATTTCACCTCCGGGTCAGGGCGGGCTTTTTGGCGATGGCGGCGGCCGAGCCGGCACGCTGGACGATCATCGATGCAGATCGTGACGAGGATCTGGTCTTCGCTGAGGTGCTCGGAGCAGTGCTCGAGGTCGTGGACCCGACCGGTACGCCAACTGACCTCGCATCTGGAGGTGAACCGACAGACGCGGCCGGACGCATGTACCCGTGACCGACGGACACGAACCGGCCTTTCGGGTCGGCTCGGCGGCCGACGATGCCGACCGGCAGGCCCTCGCCGACATTGGCGGGGGCAAACTTGATGCCCTGGAAGGGCTGTACGACAGATATCGAGCCATGGCCTACGCGATTGCACTCCGTATCACCGCCGATCCAACCCTCGCCGAGGACGTCCTTCAGGACGCCTTCCTGGGGGTGTGGCGTCATGCCGATCGCTACGTCGAAGGCCGCGGGAGCGTTAAAACCTGGCTCCTGTCGATCGTGCATCACCGCGCGATCGACGCCGTTCGAAAGAGAAGGCCGGTCGGTCAGCTCCCCGATCCGGAGTTGCCGTCGCCGCGCCAACTGGTCGAGGTCGACATCTGGACCGAGGTTGCCGGCCGCCTCGACAGGGCGGAAATCCAGACGGCGCTGGCTGCCGTTTCGGAGGTGCAGCGCGAGGTGATCGAACTCGCCTACTGGGGCGGACTCAGCCAATCCGACATCGCCAGCCGAACAGGAGTCCCGCTCGGAACTGTCAAGTCGCGTATGCGCCTCGGGCTGCAGGCGCTCCGAATCGCGCTCCTTGCGAACACCGTCGCGCCAGATGCCGGCATGGAGGCGCCCAGATGAGCATCTCGTGCGCCGACGTTCGTGACCTGGCCGCCGGGTTCGTGCTCGGTGCGCTGACGCCGGACGAGGACACGGCCGTCCGCAAGCATCTGGCGACCTGTCAGGTAGGGCACCCGGAGGTCGAAGAGCTCGGAGGCGTCGTTCCGTACCTCGCGGAAAGCGTCGAACCGGTTGAGCCGCGCCCGGCGCTGCGCGGTCGAATCCTCAGCGCAGCCGCGGCTGATCGCCGGATCGAGGGATCGGCGCCCTCTGTTATTCCATTTCCAGACCCGCCGGAGCGCGAGGTCCGGACGGCCGCTCGTGCCGGTGGATCGCGAGTCTGGGCGCTGCGGATCGCCGCAGTCGTGACGGTCCTGGCGCTGGGGGCCTGGAACCTGCAGCTCCAGACGCGCCTTTCCGGCCTCGAGGGCGACCTCGCGGCTGCGCGGGCGTATCGGGCCGGGGTTGCGGCGGTCCTGGCAGTCGCAGCCGGGCCCGGCGCTCGATCCGGTTTCCTTGCACCCACGGATGCCGAGCACGGTGGGAACGGGGTCGCCGCCGCGGCGGCCGACGGGACCGTGATCATGGCGATCCAGGACCTGGCCCCGACGGTGGGCGAGCAGGTCTACGAGGCATGGGTGATTCTGGGAAGTGCGAGCCCAGTTCCGCTCGGGTCGTTCACGGTCGGGCCCAGCGGCACGGGCCTCTTCCGCGGCTCGACCGATCTTGCTCAGCCGGGCGCAATCCTCGCGCTCACCCTCGAGCCGGCGCCCGGTGCCACGACCCCGACGCTCCCGGTCCTGACGCTCGGCTCGATCAGCGGCAGCAGTGGCTGACGCCGGCCCGGGGCCGGATTACCCGGGACTGTCGGTCAGTTCGAGCCGGCCTCGGCGAGGGCGGCACGACCGCTCGATTTGGCAGTCTCGAGGGCGGCTTTGGCCGCGGCCACGAGTTCTTCCGACGAGGCTCCATCGGCCGGGAATCTAGCCACGCCGGCTGACACGGAGATCCGTCCACGCGGGCCGTCGGCGCGGGTCGCGAGCGCGTCCAGCACGCGCCTGGCGACGGTCATGCCGGCCGATCCAGGGGCCACGACCAGGAATTCGTCGCCGCCCCAGCGCGCCACCGTATCGACCAGTAGGACTGACTCGGCCAGGGTCGCGGCAACCTCGCGGAGGATGTCGTCCCCTGCCGAGGGACCACCGGCGGCGTTGGCCCCGGAGAGATCGTCGACGTCGAAGAGCGCGACCGAAAGGTCCGTGCCCTGACGGCCTGCCCGGGCGATCTCCAGCTCAAGCACCCGCGACAGCGTGCGGGCGTTCGCCAGACCGGTCAGCGCGTCCGTGTGTGCCATCCGATCCTGCCAGTCGGTCCGCTCGCTGGCGGCGGCCGCGAGACGCGCACGATCGACGGTGAGCGCCATCAGGTCGGCGAACGCAGCCAGCATGGCTGCGTCGGTTTCGCCGATCGGCCACGGCGCCCTCCGGCTCAGGGAGAGAGCGCCCAGTGGTTCCTCGAGGCCATCACTCGTGACCCGGAGTGGCCAGATCGCGCTGACCAGGGCTGCGCCGCCGGGCCCGGCCGCTTCCGCGCCGAGGATCGCGGTCTGGCCATGGGCGGTCCGGGCCACGGGATGTTCGACGTTGGAAGCCACGGCCGTCTCGAACGCGGCCGCCTCATCGGGTGTGTAGCCGACCGATGCCGCGAGCGCCAGGGCTCCGCGCTCCCCATCCCACAGGACGACCGCGCCACGGTCTGCGCCGACGGATGTGATCGCCGCGTCGAGCAAACTGGTCAGGGCGCGCTCGGGATCCGCCGCGCGAGCCGCGGTCGCGATTGCCCCGGCGAGGATCACGTCCGGCGTCGCGGCGGCCCTGTCTCGATCGGTCACAGGAGGCTCCTGACGGTGGCGGTCGGCCTCGGGCGGCCGAATGGATTCGTGAATTGGCGCACGGGAGGGCGCGCCGCATCCTACACCGGAGCACCGCCCCGATGGATGTTCATCGGCGTAACACCCGAGCCTATACTCGCGCCATGAAGCTGATCGTCGCCATCGTCCACAACGAGGATGCGGGAGCGCTCGTGGACGCCCTGCTCGAAGGCGAGCACCGGGCGACCCGCCTCCACTCGTCGGGCGGCTTCCTGAAGCAGTCGAACGCCACGGTCATCGTCGGGGTCGAGGAAGCGCTCGTGGAAGGCGTCCTCGAGGTGATTCGGGCCAACTGCACCTCGCGGACGCAGGTCGTCAACCCGATGCCGCCGATCATGGAGCCCGGCGAGTTCTTCATGCCGTACCCGCTCGAGGTCGAAGTCGGCGGCGCGACGGTCTTCGTGCTCCCCGTCGAGCGTTTCGAGCGGCTGTAGCAGACCTGGAGCCTCGAGCGGACGCCACGACGCGGGAGTTGCGGTCGTGGCAATCGTCGTCATCGCCGCCGGCGGCATCGGGTGCATCGCGGGCGGGGTGCTGGCCGATGACCTTCGGGCGGGCGGGCGGGCGGCGGTGAAACGCAGCCGGTCGGCCGGATTGTTCCTTGCCCGGACGGCCCCGACTGTCGATTTCATACGGGTCCCGGGCGCGTCGGCCGGATTGTTCCTTGCCCGGACGGCCCCGACTGTCGATTTCATACGTGGGGCGTAAGAACTGGGCTCCGTCATACGTGGGGCGTAAGAAACCGACGAGTCAAGCTGTCCCAGCGCCTCCGAGAGGCTGAAATCGGTGGCCGCAACGGGCTTCCCGTCGGTCCTCATACGTCAGGCGTATGAACACGGACACCGTCCGCCGCAGCGAGCCGCCGGGCCGTCGGTTTCTTACGTGGGGCGTATGAC
>JBKKBB010000118.1:0-19770 GCA_046714395.1 Candidatus Limnocylindrales bacterium
ACGGCGGCCCGGTCGAGGGCCGACGACCCGGGTATGACGGTGTCGGCTCGTTCGCTGTTGGCCGCCCAGATGGCTATGGCCAGCGCGTCGGCGGCATCGTCCGGGCGTGGGGCCTTGGCCAATCCGAGGCAGACCGCCACCATGGCGCCGACCTGCCTCTTGTCGGCGGTTCCTGATCCGGTGACGGCCAGCTTGACCTCGCTCGGCGTCGCCTCGCGCACGGTCGTGCTCGCCGCGGCAGCCGCCAGCAGGACGACGCCGCGGGCCTGGCCGACGGCAAACGCGGTCTGGGCGTTCTTTGAGAAGAACAGGCGCTCAACCGCCACGATGTCGGGCCGGTGCCGCTCGATCAAGGTCTCGAGGTGGCGGTAGATCAGCAGCAGGCGGTCCGGCAGACCTTCATCCGGGCTCGTCTCGAGGCATCCGACGTCAACGAGACGGAGCGAGCCGCCGGTGCGTTCGACCAGGCCCCAACCGAGGGCCGCTGTTCCCGGGTCGATCCCCAGGACGATCACCCGGCGATCTCGGCGAAGACGTCCTCGGGAATGTCGAAGTTCGCGGTCACCCGCTGGACATCATCGAGGTCCTCGAGCATCTCGATGAGGCGGAGGTTCTGGCGGGCGCGATGGGCATCGAGTTCGACGGTCGTCTTGGCGATCATGGTCGACTCGGCCGAATCGACCGGAATGCCACCAGCCTCGATCGCCGTGCGGACTCGCTCCAGATCCGCTGGGTCCGTGTAGACCTCGATGACCGATGGATCCGACGTGTCAACGTCGGCTGCCCCGGCGTCGATGGCAGACAGGGCGATGTCATCGCGGTCGCGCCCGCCTGCCGGGATGGAGATGAGCCCACGCGGCTCGAATTGCCAGGCGACGGCGCCGCTGCCGGCGAGCTGACCGCCGGCCTTGGTGAACATGGAACGGATATCCGAAGCCGTCCGGTTGCGGTTGTCGGTGGCTGCCTCAACGAGGATCGCCACGCCACCGGGGCCGTAGCCCTCGTAGGCGATCTCTTCGAACTGATCGCCTTCGCCGGCGCCCGTGGCCCGCTCAATCGCCCGCTTGATGTTGTCGAGCGGCATGTTCACGGAGCGCGCCTTGTCCATCGCCAGGCGCAACCGGAAATTGGCGTCGGGGTCACCGCCGCCGGAGCGCGCGGCCACCATGATCTCCCGGGCGACCTTGGTGAAGATGGCACCCCGTTTGGCGTCGTTGGCGCCCTTCTGGCGCTTGATGGTCGACCACTTGGAATGTCCTGACATCGGGCGGGAGTATACCGGACTATCATGCCCAGACCGCCCGCGGCGCGCCCTCCGCGGCCTCGTTCGACTGATCGCGAGCAGAGAGGACCGACCGTTCATGACCATGAAGAACGTCGACCTGCCCCACCTACGGAGCGTCGTGCTCGCCGGCCATGCCGGTTCCGGCAAGACGACGCTAGGCGAACAGCTGCTCTTTCGCGCCGGTGCGATCAACCGGCTGGGACGCGTCGATGACGGCACCTCACACCTCGACTTTGAGCCGGAGGAACAGAAGCGGCGCGAATCGCTGAGCCTCGCCGTCGCCACGTTCGAGACCGATGGGACTCGGATCACGGTGGTGGACACGCCCGGCTACCTCGACTTCGCCGCCGAGGTCGTATCGGGGTTCCACGCCACGGACGGTGCACTCCTGGTGATCGATGCTGCAGGCGGCGTCGAGGCCGGTCTCGAGAACACGGTTTCCCTCGCCCGAGCCACGAACACGGCCACTTGCTTCTTCATCAACAAATGCGATCGTGAGAACGGGGATCCCACGGCCGCCCTCGATGCGCTGCGTGCGGCCTTCGGCAACAAGGTCGCCCCGCTCCAGCTGGCCATCGGCGCCGGGGACACCTTCTCGGGCTACGTGGACCTCGTTCATCGGCGGGCCTATCGCTGGGACGGCACCAAGGACGCCGAGATCCCGATCCCCGGGGAGCTCGAGATCGAGGTTGCCCGGCGTCGCGACCAGCTCCTCGAAGCAGCGTCGGAAGCGGATGACGAGGTCCTCACCAAGTACCTCGAGGGCGAGGAGATCACGGACGCGGAACTCGAGGCGTGCCTGCGCAAGGGCGTCAAGGAATCCGTCCTCGCCCCGGTGCTGGTGGGGAGCGCGGCGGTCGGCATCGGGCTTCGGGCGCTCCTCGACGCCTTCATCCGGTACCTCCCGTCCCCTGCCGACGAGGCTCCCGCCACGGCCGCCGACCGAAGTGGCGCAAGCGTTGACGTCGCGCCCGACGCCGGCGGCCCGCTGCTCGTTCGGGTGTTCAAGACCTCGGCCGACCCGTTCGTCGGTCGGCTGACCTACCTGCGCGTCCTGTCGGGAACACTCCACTCCCAGTCGCACGTCTGGAATGCGACCCGCAACGGGGACGAGCGTGTCGGCCAGCTGTTGCTGCTGCACGGCAAGGAACAGGAGGCCGTCGGCGAGCTCAAGGCAGGCGAGATCGGGGCGGTCGCCAAGCTGGCCGCAACCGCGACCGGCGACACCCTGAGCAGCAAGGAGCATCAGCTCGTCCTCGCCCCGCTCGACTTCCCCAGGCCGACCCTGATGGTCGCCATCGAGCCGCAGACCAAGGCCGATCTGGACAAGATGGGTCCGGCCCTGCAGCGGATGCTGGAGGAAGAAACGACCGCCCGCCTGGAGCGCAGCGACACCGGCGAGCAGATCCTGATCACCATGGGTGAGGCGCACACGGCGGTCATCATTGAACGCCTGAAGCGGAAGTTCGGCTCCGCGATCGTCACCAAGAGTCCTCGGGTCCCCTATCGGGAGACGATCCGCGGCAAGGCCCAGGTCCACGGGCGCTACAAGAAGCAAACGGGTGGACATGGCATGTTCGGCGACGTCTGGCTGGAGCTTGAGCCGAACCCGGGAGCCGGGGTGGTCTTCGCAGAACGGGTTGTCGGCGGGTCTGTCCCGAAGCAGTTCTTCCCGGGCATCGAGAAAGGCATCCGGGAGACGGCCGCCGAGGGCGTCATCGCCGGCTACCCGCTGTCCGACTTCAAGGCGACCCTGTACGACGGGTCATTCCACAACGTGGACTCGAATGAGTTGTCGTTCAAGATTGCCGCGTCGATGGCGCTGAAGGACGGCGTGCATCACGCCAAGCCCGCCCTCCTCGAGCCGATCATGACGGTGGCGATCCACGTGCCCGAGGATTTCCTCGGCGAAGTGAACCGCGATCTCAACGGCCGCCGCGGACGGGTCCTCGGGATGGACACGGACGGCGCGATGCAGGTCATCAACGCGAGCGTGCCCCAGGCGGAGCTCTTTTCGTACGCAACGGAGTTGCGCTCGATCACCGGCGGTCGGGGCACGTTCACGGCCACCCTCGATCACTACGACGAGGTGCCGGCCCACCTTGCCGAAAAGGTCATCGAACTCCATCGCAAGGATGGCGAGGCCGCGGGGGGCCACTGATCGGAGGTTCCGGCCCGACTCCTCGGACGAGGCCGAGATCGCACGGAAGTCCGGATCCCTGGATCGCGGCCACGTTACGGGCCATCTCCGGCGGCCTCGAGGGCCGAGCTGAGATCCATCGTGCCGTCGTAGAGCGCACGCCCAACAATTGCGCCGGCGCAGCCGATCGCCCGCACCGCACGGATGTCCGCCACGGATCCGATGCCGCCGGCGGCGATGATCTCGGCCGGCCGGAAGGCGATCGCTTGTCCCAGGATCACGAGGTCGGGTCCATTCAGCATTCCGTCGCGCTCGATCGCGGTCACTTCGAAGGATCGGACACCGACCTCCCAGAGCTCGCCCATCGCATCCTCGAGCGGAACACGAAGTCCATCGGCCTGCCAGGCCTGCCCAACCGCGTGGCCGTCGAGAACATCGAGGGCGACGACCACCCGATCTGCCCCGTGCCGCTCCACGAGCAAGCCGGCGAAAGACGGATCAGCCAGCGCTGCGGTGCCGACCACCACCCGTGCGGCGCCCAGTCCGAGGGCGACCTCGACCGCCCCGCTCGTCCGGAGACCGCCCGCGATCTCGACGCGTGCCCCTACCCCGGCAGGCTCGATAATCCCGCGGATCACGTCGCCGTGAGCCGGACGCCCGAGGCGCGCGCCGTCCAGGTCGACAACGTGCAGCCACCTCGCGCCCCCATCGAGGAAGCTCCGGGCCACGGCCAGCGGATCTTCGGAGAACGCCGTTTCCCGGGCAAAGTCGCCGCGCTGGAGCCGGACAACCTTGCCGCCGCGCAGGTCAATGGCGGGAAGCAACGCAAAGCTTGTCATTCTTCTCCGTGCCTGCTAGTGTGTTAGCACGCTACTACAGTAACATGTACTGTAAGGGCAGGCCCAACTCCGAAACCGCACCGTGAGGTCCACGCGATGGCCGCCGACGAATCCTGGAGAACCGACGAAACGGGCGCACTCTTCGACGCAATCCTGCTCCTGAACGACCGCAGCGAAGCTGACCAGTTCTTCCGCGACCTGTGCACCCTGGGCGAGCTCCGCGACCTGGCTATGCGCTGGTCGGTCGCCCGCATGCTCGATCAGGGCCTCCATTACGCCGAGATCTCCAAGCGGACCGGGGCGAGCACCGCGACCATCACCCGGATCGCGTCGTGGCTCCGTCACGGTGAAGGAGGCTATCGCCTGCTGCTCGACCGGACTGCGGCCCGGTGACCCGCGACCGCCTCCGCCTGGCAATTCCGAACAAGGGGCGCCTCGTCGATCCCACGATCGCCCTCCTGCACGGCTCCGGGCTGGTCTTCGAGGAGCACGATCGGAGCCTGGTCGCGCTCGTCCAGAACTTCGACCTGGACATCCTGTTCGTGCGGGCGGCGGACGTCGCCGAGTTCGTCGCGGACGGTGTGGCGGACCTGGGGATCACCGGGGCCGATCTCCTGGCTGAGTCCGGCTCTTCGCTGCCGGTCATGCGACGTCTCGGATATGGACGCTGCCGGCTGGCCGTGGCCGTCCCGACGAGCAGCCCCGTCGCACGCTCCGAGGACCTCGTCGGGCAGCGTGTCGCGACCGCACACCCCAACATCGCGCGTGCCTTCTTCCGGCAGCGGGATCTCGACGTCGAGGTGATCGCCCTGTCGGGTGCCGTCGAAGTCGCGCCGCGGCTCGGGCTGGCCGAGGGCATCGTCGATCTGGTCTCGACCGGGTCTACGCTGGCCATGAACGGCCTGCGCAGCGTCGAGGACGTCCTTGCTTCCGAAGCAGTCCTGGTGGCCCGGCCCGATCTGTCCGCCGCTCAGGAACGAGGGATCGCGGGTCTGGATACGATGATCGGCGCGGTGATCGCGGCACGGGACCGCAAGTACGTGATGATGAATGCGCCCGCGGACCGGCTCGCCCAGCTCGAAGGACTCCTGCCTGGACTCGAGTCGCCCTCGGTCATTCCCCTCGCCCACGAGGGGATGATCGCGATCCACTCCGTCGTCGGCGCCGATGACGTGTGGGCCCTGCTGCCCCGCCTCAAGGCCGCCGGCGCGTCCGGGATCCTGGTCCTGCCGATCGAGAAGATCGTGCCGTGAGTACGGTCGGACAGCGCCTGACCCAGCCGCTTGTGATGACCGCTATTGCGCGTCTCGACCTGCGCGCCCTCGGGGCCGCCGCCGCGTCAGATCCGGCCGTGGTGGCACTTGCCAGGCGGGGCGCCGTTCCCGATCCGGTCGTCCGGGCCGCCGCCCGGGCCATTCTCGCCGCCGTCGAGCAGGGCGGCGCCGGGGCCGTCACGGCAGCCAATACGCAATACGGCGGCGGCCAGCGCGACGGACGGCTGGTGCTCCGACGCGACGAACTCGCTCGGGCCGCCGAAGACCTCGCCCCTGCCGTTCGCCACGCCCTGGACGTGGCCATCGAGCATGTGCGCAAGTTCGCCCTGAATCAGCGGCCCACGACGACGACCGTGACGATCGTGCCGGGGGTCGAGATCGAGCGACGCTGGGTTCCTGTCGGGCGTGCTGGAGCCTACGTTCCGGGTGGTGGGGCCGCCTATCCGTCGAGCCTGGTGATGACCGTGGTTCCGGCACAGGTCGCCGGCGTCGGCTCGATCGTGGTCGCCAGTCCGGCAGGGCCGGACGGGCTCGTAGACCTTGTCCTGCTCGGTGCGGCCGGCATGCTTGGGATCGACGCGCTCCTGGTCGCAGGCGGGGCACAGGCCATCGGCGCCCTGGCATTCGGGCTGCCTGCGCTGGGCATCGCCGAGGTCGACCTCATCGTGGGGCCGGGCAACGCCTGGGTTACCGCCGCCAAGATCGAACTTGCGGGCCGGACCGCGATCGACCTGCCGGCGGGCCCGTCCGAAGGCCTGGTCCTGGCGACACCCCCGGCCGACCCCGACCGGATTGCGGCAGATCTGCTCACCCAGGCGGAACACGGTCCCGACTCGCCGGCGATCCTCGTGACCACCGACGAGGCCTTCGCCGAGGCCGTCGAGGCGGCCCTGTGGGCTCGGGTGACCGTCGCACCGCGCAGCAGCGTTCTCGTCGAGGCCCTGCGGCGGCACGGTCGGGTCATCCTGGTGAGCGACGTCGAGACCGGGATCGCCGTGGCGAATGCGTATGCCCCGGAACACCTCTCCATCGACGTACCCGAGCCCGAGGCAGCAGTCGCCCAGGTGACGAATGCCGGCTCGGTCTTCGTGGGACCGTGGGCACCCGAATCGGCCGGCGACTACGCGACCGGCGCCAACCACGTGCTGCCGACCGGCGGCCTGGCGCGGGGCAGCGGGGCCCTGGCGGTCGAGACGTTCGGCAAGTTCGTCCAGATCCAGCGGATCACGCGCGACGGCCTGGCGTCCCTGCGCCCGACGATTGCGACGCTCGCCGAGGCGGAAGGGCTGTTCGCTCACCGTGACGCCGTCGAGGCCCGCTTCCCCGATGTTGCGCTCGGACTGTCGACCGCCATGCCGCCATCGGATGCCCGCCGATGACACCGACACCGGAGACCTTCATGTCGCCGATGGTGCCCGCGGGCTACGCCTGGGAGGCAACGGACGAGGAAGTGGCCGCCCGGTATGGCATCCCCCGGGGCTCGGTCGCGCGATTCGATCTCAACACGTCCCCTGCCCCACCTGAGCTCGCCGTCCGGCTCCTGACCGCGAACACTTTTGACCGGTCGATCTCTGAGTACCCGCCGTCGGACTACCGACTGCTGATCGATGCCGCGGCACGAAGGTACGGCGTTGGTGAGGACGAGATCCTCGTGGGTGCGGGCGCGGATGAGGTGCTCGATCTCATCGCCAAGGCATTTCTCCCGATAGGTGGCAGCGCCGTCATCCCGACGCCGTCCTATGCCATGTACCGCGTCGACAGCGAGCAGCGGGGCGCCGTCGTGCGGTCCGTGCCGCGCCAAGGTTCCGACGCGGGGTTCGCCCTTGATGCGGCAGCCGTCCGGGTTGCCTCGCGAGGTGCGCACGTCGTGTGGCTGTGCAGCCCGAACAACCCGACCGCGCTGGCGGAACCGGACGGTGCCATCGAGGCCCTCCTCGTCGACCTCGCGGCCGACGGCCGTGCCGAGGGAGCCGCGCCACCGGTCGTCGTCCTCGACGAGGCATACGCGGAGTTCGTCGGACGCTCGCTGGTGAGCCTGCGCGCTCAGTACCCGCGGCTGATCGTGATCCGGACTGCCAGCAAGGCGTATGCACTGGCCGGCCTGCGGGTGGGCTTCGCCCTCGCCCGCCCCGAGCTGATCGCCGCGATGGCGCCATATCGGCCGCCCGGTTCCGTATCGGTCCCCTCGGTCGCGATCGTCGAGGCAGCTCTACGGGATGACGACATCCTGGCCGAAAACCTTGCCCGGGTGACTGCCGAACGGTCACGCCTGACGGCGGGCCTCGGCGCCGCGGGCTGGACGGTCCGACCATCGGTCACGAACTTTCTGCTGGTCGACTTCGGGACGGCGGTCCGGGCCGCCGCCGCAGCGCAGCACCTCCTCCGCCGCGGCCTCGTCCCACGGACGTTCGGCGCCGACCACCCCCTGGCTCACTGTCTTCGACTGACCATCCGGAGCATCCCAGAGAACGATCGCCTCATGGCCGCCGCGGCCGCCCCACTGGAGACCGACTGAATGACCAGCCCGCTCGGCGCGCTCGAGATCCTCGACTCCGGCTCCCGCATGAGCGCCCTTCGGCGCGTTACCCGGGAGACCGACGTCTCCGTGCGCCTCGTGCTCGACGGTGCGGGGCGGGCCGACGTGTCCACGGGCATCGGCTTTCTGGATCACCTCCTGACCTCACTGGCGCATCACAGCCTCCTGGATCTCGAGATCAGGGCCACTGGCGATCTGGAGGTCGATGAGCACCACACGGCCGAGGACGTTGCCCTGGTGCTCGGGGCGGCGCTCGACGCGGCGCTCGGGGACCGGGCCGGTATTCGACGGTTCGGTGAGGCCTCGGTACCAATGGACGAATCCCTCGCCAGCGCTGCCGTCGACGTCGGGGGACGGCCCTATGCGGTCATCGACCTGCCGTTTCGGGCCGATCGCATCGGCACCCTCCCGACGCAGTTGATCGAGCACGCCCTCGAGGCGTTTGCGCGGACGTCCGGGAGCACGCTGCACGTCCGCGGCACGGGTCGCAACGACCATCACCTGGCCGAAGCTGCGTTCAAGGCGATCGCCCGCGCCCTGCGTTCGGCCTGCGAGCCCGACCCGCGCCGGACGGGCATCCCATCCACAAAGGGCGCGGCCCGGTGACCGGCGGCCGGCGTGCTGGTGTAGCCATGCATGGCCCGCTCCGCGTGGCCGTGGTCGACTATGGCGCGGGGAACCTCGTCAGCATCGACCAGGCTCTCACCTTCGTCGGGGCCGAAGTACGGGTCGCGACGTCCGGCCGGGACCTGGACCACGCCGACGCCCTGATCGTGCCCGGCGTCGGGGCCGCAGCACCGGCGATGGACCGGCTGGCGGCAGCCGACTTCGTCGAACCGATCCGCCGCTGGATCGCGCTCGGTCGGCCATTCCTGGGCATCTGCCTTGGGATGCAGCTCCTGTTCGAACGCAGCGATGAAGACGACGCCGAGACGCTCGGGATCCTGCCGGGCCGGACTGTGCTCCTACGCGACGCCCCGTCGCTCCCGCACATCGGCTGGAACCAGGTGGTACGGCGGCGGGAGCACGTGCTGTTCACCGGGATCGAGAATGGCGCCGACCTCTACTTCGTCCACTCCTACGCCGGCGCTCCGGCGGGTGCCGCGGGAGAATCCGCCGTCCTCGCCGAGACGACTCACGGACGACCGTTCGTCTCGGCCGTCGAGCGCGGCAACGTGCTCGGGGTCCAATTCCACCCCGAGCGGAGCGGTGGTAACGGGATCCGGATGCTCGGCAATTTCGTGCGCTGGGCGACCGCCCTGTCGGCGGGCGCCGGGGCCGAGCGCAGTCCGGTCGGTGCCGGCGGTACAGCCGGAGGTGACTGAGGTGCTTCGCTGTCGGGTCATTCCCTGCCTGGACGTGGCGGGCGGTCGCGTGGTCAAAGGCACCAGGTTCGTCGATCTTACCGACGAGGGCGATCCGACCGAGCTTGCTGCCCGTTATGCGGATGAAGGGGCCGATGAGCTCGTGTTCCTCGACATCACCGCGTCGAGCGACGGACGGGCCACCATGCTGGAGCTCGTCGAACGTACCGCTCGGCGAGCATTCATCCCGCTGACCGTCGGCGGCGGGGTGCGCTCGGATTCGGACATGCGCGCCGTGCTCCGGGCCGGCGCGGACAAGGTGTCGCTGAACTCGGCTGCGGTCGGAGACCCCGATCTGATCAGTCGATGTGCGCGCCGGTTCGGGCGGCAGGCCGTCGTCGTTGCGATCGACGCCCGTCGGGCTACCGCGACGCCGGAAGCGGCACCGACCTGGGAAGTGCTCGTGCGCGGCGGGCGTGACACCACCGGGCGCGATGCCGTCAGCTGGGCCGTCGAGGCGACCGAGCTCGGCGCAGGCGAATTGCTGGTGACCTCGATCGATCGCGACGGCACGCAGTCCGGCTTCGACACCGAGTTGCTGCACGCGATCTCATCCCGCGTGCAGGTCCCCGTCATCGCCTCGGGCGGCGCGGCGGGTCCGGACGACTTCGTGCGGGCAGTGTCGGAGGGTGGTGCGGACGCGGTCCTCGCGGCATCGATCTTTCATCGCGGATTGCACTCCATCGAGGCGGTCAAAACCGCGATGCTGGCGGCTGGAATCCCGGTCAGGCGTACGTATCGGATGGCCGGATGAGCGACATTCGACCAGGCTACGACCAGGCGGGGCTCGTGCCCGTCGTCGTCCAGGACGAGGCCGACGGCAGGGTCCTGATGGTCGCCTACAGCGACGCCGCCGCCCTTGCCGCCACGCTGGCGACCGGGGAGATGCACTTCCACTCTCGTTCCCGGGCTCGCCTGTGGCGCAAGGGTGAAACGAGCGGCAATGTTCTGGCAGTGGTCCGCCTGGCGCTTGACTGCGACGGAGATGCCCTCCTCGCGACAGTCCGGCCGGCGGGACCAACCTGTCATCGAGGCTCACGCAGCTGCTTCGACGCCGATGACGGTGGTGGTTCCGCTGACCAACTCCCCGGACTTGTGGCCAGTCAGGGCTTTGTCTGGCTGGAGACCCTCTGGGCGGTGATCGACGCGCGGCGCCGAGCGCGACCGGCTGACTCCTACACCACGACGCTCCTGGATGGTGGCGTGGACGTCGTCGGTCGGAAGGTGACCGAGGAGGCCACCGAAGTGCTGCTGGCCGCCAAGAACGACGCGCCCGCCGAGGTGGCCGGTCGGGACCGAGTTGCAACGACGGAGGCTCTAGCCGGAGAAGCAGCCGATCTGCTCTACCACGCGTTGGTCCTGCTGGCAGAACGGGACGTCGATCCGCGCCAGGTCATCGAGATCCTGCAGAAACGCCACGCCGGCTGACGTCGCTCGGCCGATCAGATCAGCGCTCGAGGCGGCCGATCACTCGCCGACGCTTGCCGATCCGGACTTCCCACCAACGGCCCGCCAGGGGCGCAGGCAATGCGTTTCCGGGCTCGCGGAGCACCTCGCCGTTGACCGTGAGCCCACCGTTCTGGATCATCCGGCGGGCCTCACCACGCGAACCGAAGATGCCGGCGTCACTGAGTACGGACGCCGCCGGTTCCGTGAGCGCAGACGACGCCACGCTGAACCCACCGACGCTGGCGTGCAGGCGCTCGAGCAGCGCCGGATCGCTGATCGGGTCAGGCGCGAAGAGGGCCACGGAATCTTGCGCCACTGCTGTTGCGACGGGCGCTCCGTGGGTTCGTGCGGTGATGTCCAGCGCCAGTGCCCGTTGGGCCTCGCGAGCGCCGGGATTGGCCACCAACTCGGCGTCGAGCGACTCGATCGTCGCCGGGTCCATCGTGGTGAACCATCGAAGATACGTGCCGGTGTCGCGATCATCGGTGTTCAGCCAGTACTGGTAGAACGCGAACGGCGTGGTCCGTTCCGGATCCAACCAGACCGAGTCGCCCTCGGCCGACTTGCCGAATTTGCCCCCCGATGGCGAAAGCAGCAGTGGGTAGGCGAGCGCGTACGCGGCCGACGCACCGTCCGAACCGCCGCTCGTGCGGCGGATCAATTCAAGCCCGGCCGTGATGTTGCCCCACTGGTCGGCGCCGCCCATCTGCATCTCCACGCCCATCGTCCGTCGCAGGTGTGCGAAATCGACGGATTGCAGGAGCATGTAGCTGAATTCGGTGTAGGACAGGCCGCGATCCAGGCGGACCTGGACCGAATCCTTGGCCAGCATGTAGGGCACGGTGAAATGCTTCCCTACGTCGCGCAGAAAATCGATGACGGTCATGGATTCCAGCCAGTCGCGATTGTTGGCCAAACGCGCGAGGCCGTCCGATGTTCCGAAATCGAGAAACCGCTCCAATTGCCGCCGGATCGAGTCGGCGTTGGCCGCCAGCGTGTCTCTATCCAGCAGGTTCCGCTCCGTCGACCGTCCGGAGGGATCGCCGATCATGCCCGTCCCGCCGCCGATGAGCGCAACCGGACTGCCGCCATGGCGCTGCAGGTGGATGAGGCCAAAGATTGGCACGAGGTGACCGATGTGGAGCGAGGGACCGGACGGATCGAACCCGATGTAGCCCGATAGTGGGCGGCCTGTCGCGAGACGGGCTTCCAGGCCGTCGGATGCGACGTGGAACATGCCGCGCCAGCGAAGTTCATCGAGCAGTCCGGCGGGGCCGGGATCGAAGCTCGTCACAGGGCGTGGTCGCAGGGCGTCACGGAGCAGGCCGGGTCGGGGGAAGGTCCTCCACGGTCCCTATGGTATCGTCGCCGCCGATATGCAGACCAGCCTCTCACGGCGTCAGCGTCACCGCCGCACCGGCGCCGCGCGACGTGGACGGGGCGGCGGCCAGTCTGTCAGCCGCGTCGCGCTCGCCATCCCGATCCTCCTGTTTGCGAGCTTCCTTGCCCTCGGCGGCGCGGCATTCATCGGGGTCGTCAGTGCGTACGCGTACTACAGTCGCGACCTGCCAGATCCAGCCAAGGCCTTCGCGGATCTCGGCTTCGACCAGCCCTCGATCATCTACGACCGGACCGGCACCGTCGAGCTCGCCCGCCTGGGCGAGCGCAAGCGTGAGCTCGTCACCTTCGACAATGTTCCCCTGGAACTGCTGGATGCCACCACCGCGGTCGAGGACAAGGACTTCTGGAGCAATCCCGGCTTCGATATCGGCGGCTTCCTGTCCGCGACGGTGGACACGCTCCAGGGCCGGCCCCGTGGCGGTTCCACGATCACCCAGCAGCTGGTCCGGGCACGCCTGCTTCCCGAGGAGGCATTCGCGGGCTCGACCTACGAAAGAAAGTTCCGCGAGATCATCCAGTCGATCCGCCTGACCCAGGCATTCCCGGGTCAGGACGGCAAGGAACAGATCATCACGGCGTATCTCAATCAGAACTTCTACGGGAACCAGAGCTACGGCGTGGTCGCCGCCGCGCGAACCTACTTCAACAAGACGCTCGCTGAACTGACGCTCGCCGAGGTGGCCATCCTCGCCGCGATCCCGCAGACTCCCTCCGAGTTCGATCTCGTCAAGAACGCCGCCAGCGAGTGCGCCGTCGTGATCGTTCCGGGAGAGGACTGCCCGGCGGCCAGTGTCCAACTGGTCGTGCCCCAGGATTCGAGCATCGTGCTGCGTCGCAACAAGGTGCTCGATCTGATGAAGACCCGGAGCGTCCTGTCCGGCAGCGCCCACACGATCGAGCAATACGAGGCAGCCAAGCTGGAGCCCGTGGTCCTCTCGAGGCAAGCGTCCACACCCTGGAAGGCCGCCCACTTCATCTGGCAGGTCCGCCGACAACTGGGCAGCATTCTGTGCGGCGAGGAGCTTGCCGACACTTGCGAGGAAGTCGACACCGGCGGCTATCGGATCACCACAACAATCGACTGGGAGATGCAGCAGGTCGTCGACAAATGGGTGTTTGCGGCGGCCAGATCGCCTAACCTCGCCGACCCACAAGCCTCCCTTGATCGGCTCGGGATCCCAGAGGCCGACCAGAAGTGGATCCTCCAGCTCGTGGATAGCAACATCCACAATGCGGCATCGGCGGTGATCGACTACCGGACCGGCGAGGTCCTTGCCTATGCCGGCAGTGCCGGCTATTACGCGACCGGCGGGGTCGCCTTTCAGCCCCAGTACGACGTTCTGTCGGACGGCTTCCGGCAGCCGGGTTCCGCGATCAAGCCGCTCAACTACATCACCGGCATTGACGACCATTCGATGACCGCGGCGTCCATGTTCATGGACGTCACCACGGACTTCGGCGGGCAGAAACCCTTCACCCCGACCCAGGCCGACGAGCGCGAGCGCGGCCCGGTCCGGCTCCGTTCAGCGCTTCAGTTCTCGCTCAACATCCCGTCGATCAAGGCGGGCCTGGTGAACGGGCTCGATCACCTCTTCCAGCGGATGAAGGACTTCGGGCTGACGTTCCCCAGCACAGCCATTCCGGTGACCTCGATGTCCATCGGAACACTCGAGATCCATCCGATCGAGCTGCTCTCCGCATACGGTGCCATCGGCAACGGTGGCGTGCTGATGCCCCGCCAGATGATTTCCGAGGTCCGCGATGCCGGTGGCAACGTGGTCTTCCCGACCCCGGCGGATGCGCCGACGGGGACGCAGGTGGCCAGTGCGCAGGCGTCCTACATCATCACCGACATTCTGCAGGGCAATACGATCAACGCGGTCAACCCGTACTGGTCGAAGTGGGTGGTGCGCGAGGACGGCAAGCGGCGACCGGCCGCCTACAAGACGGGCACGACCTCGGACAACAAGGACGTCCTGGCGTTCGGCTATCTCGCCCCACCGGAGGACCCGGTCGCGCCGGCGCTGGCAGTTGGCGTCTGGATGGGCAATTCAGATGCCACGCCAAATTCCGGCAGCCTGTCGCTTGATTCCTCAGCTCCGCTGTGGTCGCGGATCATGACCGAAATCAGTCTCGGCTCTCCGGTCGCAAAGTTCATTCCCCCGGCGGGGCTCGTGACAGCACAGGTGGATGCCTTCAGCGGGCTGCTCCCGGGCCCCTACACGGCGAGGACCGTCAAGGAACTGTTCATCGAGGGGACCGTCCCAACACGGATCGACGACCTGCACCTCGAACTGGCCATCGACGAGGCCACGGGCCTGCTCTGGCAGGACGGATGCGCCGGGCCCATGGTCACCCAGGGATTCCTGGACTTCAGTCGGGTCGAGCCGCGGTTCCCCGCCTGGCAGGAGTTCACCCAGGACTGGGCGACACGGGCCGCGAAAGGGTCTGGCGTGCGCGGTGGGCCGGAGGCGACGAGGACGAGCTACTTCTACAACAACAGCTTCGCGCCGTTCGGCAAGAGCTGGGGCGGCGTGTTCGCCCCGACCGAGATCTGCGCTCCGGTGGCACCACCGATCTGCGAACCCGGGACGTCCTTCGACCCGTTCGCTAGCTTTGATCGGTTCGCCACCTTCGATCCGTTCGCCCCGCCGCTTCCGACCCCATGCATCGAGCCGATACCGGAGCCGGCGCTGACACCGGAGCCGACGGACAAGCCGGGTGGGAAGCCGACTCCGCCGATACCTACGCTCCCACCCGCGCCGTAGCCGACCTGGGGCTCCGGCGGCCTCGTCCGATCCGGAAGACGCAATCCTGATCCGGACGGCGGGACCCTACCCAAGACTGACGATCGTCGCTCCGTCACCGCCCTCGCCCCGACCACCTGGGCGAACCTCACCCGACAGGGCGTGGGCCGCCGCGGCCGACCGTACGGCATCGCGCAGTGCGCCGGTACCCATGCCGTGGATCACGGTGACCCGCGGCAGGCCCGCCAGAGATGCATCCTCGAGGTAGCGCTCCAGCGCTTCCAGCGCTTCCTCGACCCGTGCCCCGCGGAGATCCAGGGACGAGGGAACGGATCGCGCTCGGGCGCGCCGGATCGTATCGAGATTGGAGTCGGGCGCCGAACCTCGTTGAGCGCCTCGTTTCCCCCCGTCGCCGGACGGGGTGTCCGCTGTTAGAGCATCACCGAGGTCGTCCATCTGGACGCGCACGCGCATGCCAGCCGATTCGAGGGTGGCGGCGCTGCCGTCGCGCTCGAAGGCGGAGATCTGACCCTCCCAGCCGCCCGAGAGGCTCCGCGCTCGGTCGCCGACAGCCCATGCTCGGGGAGTCGCCTCAGGCTGCGGCGATCCGGGCAACGCTGGGTTCGGGACCGGCATGCGCGCCACTCCGGATTCGATCCGCGCCAGCGCCTCGTCCAAGGCAGGCGCGGCGAGCTGCCCACGCTCGAGTGTCCGGCGAAGCGAATCCACCTCCGTTCGGACCCCGGTGAGCAGCCGCTCGGCCTCGGCGCGCGCGGCCTCAACGGCAGCGTCCCGATCCCGGCGCGCGCTGCGCCGTTCGTCACGCGCCGACCGTAGCGCTTCGGCGGCGCGCGCGTCGGCCGCGCGCGCTCGGGCGAGTGCGTCGGTCGTTTCCCCCTCGGTCTCGCGGATCTGGGCCAACGTGGCCTCGAACGAGCGTTGGGCGTCACTGAGCCGGGATCGGGCATCCGCCACGATCACGTCGGGAAGTCCGAGGCGCTCCGCGATGGCGAATGCCTGCGACCCGCCGGGCAGCCCGATCGTCAGTCGGTAGGTCGGGCTGAGGGTCTGCAGATCGAATTCGACCGCGGCATTCGTGGCCCCGGGGGTCGTGTGGGCATAGGCCTTGAGCTCGGCATAGTGCGTTGTTGCCGCCACGAGGACGCCGGCCCGGATGAAATGATCGAGGAGCGCCTGGGCCAGTGCCGACCCCTCGGTGGGATCCGTGCCGGCGCCGAGCTCGTCGAGCAGCACGAGGGTGCCGGGTTCGGCCGTCGCGACGATCCGGATAATCGACCGCAGGTGCCCCGAGAACGTCGACAGCGACTGCGCGATGGACTGCTCGTCGCCAATGTCGGCGAGCACGTCAGGCAGGATCGGGAGGCGACTGCCGGCGGCCGCCGGAACATGCAGCCCGGACTGATGCATCAAGGCCAGCAGACCCAGGGTTCGAAGGGTCACCGTCTTGCCACCCGTGTTCGGCCCGGTGACGATCAGCGCCGTGAAGCCATCACCCAGCCGCACGTCGATCGGGACGACACGGCCGGTCAAGCCCGGATGGCGGGCCGAAAACAGCACGATCTCGCCGTGCGAGCTCGTTTCGGCTCGCGTCGCGTCCATGTCCGCGGCGAGGGCCGCCTTGGCCGTCCAGAAGTCGAACCGGGCGAGGGCTGCCAGCGTTGCACGCAGTGGTTCGGCATGGACCGCCACCAGGGCCGACAGCTCATCGAGGATGCGCCCGATCTCCTCCTGCTCGGCCAGCTGGGCTTCACGCCAGGCATTCCCGAGCTCCACGACGACGAGGGGCTCGATGAACAAGGTCTGGCCGGACCCGGAGGCGTCGTGGACGATCCCCTTGACCCGGCTCTTGGCATCTGCCCGAACCGGCACGACGTAGCGCCCGTTGCGCAGCGTGACGATCGGCTCCTGGAGCGCGCTGCCCAGCTCCGAGCCGACCAGCGTATCCAGTCGTCGGCGGAGGCGGTCGTAGCTGATCCGGACGGCACGTCGAAGCGGGCCGAGCCGGGCGGACGCGGTATCGAGCAACTCCCCCACCGGATCGAACGAACGTGCCAGCGTGGCGCGCACGGCCGGCAGGGCGTGGAGCTCCGACGACAGGTCCCGGAGCAGGGGCCGGCGATCTTCGGCCAGGACCGACCGGAGTCGCGTGGCCGCCTCGATCGTCGTGCCCAGCTCGAGGAACTGGGAGGGATCCAGCCGACCTCCTCGCCTGGCCCGATCCACCGATGGTCCGATGTCGTGGGCGCCGCCGATGCCGACGCCGGGACGCTCTTCAAGCAGCGCCCGGGCTTGATCGGTCTCATCCAGGGTCCTTGCCACGATGACCGGCTCGGGGCTGGGCTCGATCGCCTCCGCCAGGCGGCGTCCTGGCGAAAACGACGTATGCGCGGCGAGGCGCTCCCGAATGATCGGGAATTCAAGCAGCGTCAGGGATCGCTCATCCATGGAGTCGGCTACCACCCTGCTCGACACACCGAGCGGGCGATCGGTGTGGACCCGACACGAGTCAGGAGCTGAAGACGGACGTCACATCCGAGGGGAACAGCCCGCCGAAGAAGACCAGTACGAACGGTACGATCTGGTCGCGCACGATGCTCTCCGTCACTGAACCATGGAGGGTCTCGTAGATCTGCCTGACGAACGGGAACTCGTTGCTCCGGGCGGTCTGGCCGACGATCGTAAAGAACGGGTCCGTGATCAGGTAGAACGCAGCGAGGATGAGCGCGCCCTGGACGAGACCCAAGAATCCACCGATCACCTCGTCGAGCGGCCGGTACTTCGCGAACAGCGGCACCGGCGTGTAGAACAACTGGAGAGCGATCGTCGAGGCCACGACCCCGGCCACGAAGACCGACCCGAACGCCAGCATGTGGTTGTACTCCGACGAGTACTGGGTCCAGTTCTCGCTCAGGAAGGACCCAAGCGGCGTGCGGATCTGCGCGGCAATCAGGAGGGACAGGAGGACGACACCGATCCCCAGCAGCCGTCGGATGATCCCCTGCATGAAGCCCACCACGAACAGGGCAAAGAAAACGAAGAAGACGAGCAGGTCGACGCCCTTGACGGAAGTGATCGTGGCGATGATGTCCACAGTGTCGGCCTCTCCCCGTTCGTATGGGCGCTCGCCCCGTCGTCCTTCGGACCGGTGCCCGAGGCTGCGACAGCGTAGCAGCGCCGGAGTCCGCGAAGCAACAGCCGGGACCACGACCTCCCGGGCCGGACGGGCCCCCGGCGGGTCACCCGCGGATACGGCCACCGATGGCGACGAGCGCTGAAATCACCGCAGACATGGCCGACTCGATCTCATCCTCTGCCAGCGTACGGTCGTCCAATCCGAAGGTGAGCCGATAGGCCAGGCTGTGCTCGTCATCCGCAAGCGGCGCTCCCCAGTAGACGTCAAACAACGTGACATCTCGGAGGAGTGGCCCCCCACTGGCGCGAACCGCCGCTTCCAGGGTGCCTGCCACCTGACCCGCGTGAACGACCACGGCGACGTCGCGCTCCACCACGGGGTGGCGGCTCGGAGCAACGCCTCGTGGCACCACGGGCGCCCCGCCGGACAATCCTTGGATCGAAAGCTCCGCTACGATCGACCCGACGGTCCGGTCATCCCATGCGGCGGCCGAGGCCGGGTGGATCTCGCCGAGGACGCCGGCAACGACTTGAGCCCCGTCCGGCGCAAGAACCTCGACCGTGGCGGCACGGCCGGGGTGCAGGTTTGGCTCCGTGGTCAGGGGCGCATACCGCGGCGTGCCGAACCCGAGGTCATCACACAAGGCGGCAATCAGGCCCTTGATGTCGTCGATGTCGGCCTCGCGGCGCGGCCGATTCCAGGCCGGCACGTCGAACGCCCCGGCCAGGGCGATGCCCAGCCGCCACCACTCACGAGCGGAATCCGCAACGCGCCCGTAGCCCTTCCCGACTTCGAAGATGGCGAGGTCGGCACCGCCGCGCCGCCGATTGAGGGCAATCGTCTCCAGCAGGCCACCGACGAGACCCTGACGCAGGATCGCGTGGTCCGCCGAGAGCGGGTTCGTCACCGTGATCTGGGTTCCCTCCGCGAAGCCTTCGCCGGAGGCCGGCGGGATCGGAGCGGCCCACGTCCAGGTGGCGGCGTGGCGCTGTGAAACGAGAGCGTGTGTCACGACCTCATGCAGTCCGTGCCCGGCCAGCGCCGTTCTCGCGGCGTCGCGGAGGCGGAGAGGGGATTCTCGATACGCGGGCATCGCGGTCGACGGCAGCGTCGTGGGGATGTGCTCGAAGCCGTTGACCCGGGCCAGCTCCTCGACGACGTCGGCTTCGATCGCAATGTCTCGACGCCAGGACGGCACGATCGCGACCAGGGTGTCCTGGGCCGGGACCATCAGTTCGAGCGGTCGGGGCTCGCCCGACAAGGGGACGGTCACGTCCGTCTGGCCGGCCGCGGGTGGTTCCGCCGCGATACCGACTCGAGCGAGCAGGGCGACCTGCTCTTCAGGGCTGAGGGCGAGTCCGAGCAGTCGCGTGGTCCGCCTCGGTCGGAACGCGACCCTGTTCGGGCTCGGTTCGGCGGGCGCGGTGTCCAGACGGCCCGGGGCCACGACTCCGCCGGCCCAGGCGGTGATCAGTTGGGCCGTTCGGTCCGCGCCGACCCGGGCCAGACGCCACTCCTGACCCTTCTCGAACCGGAGGCTCGCCTCCGAGCGCAGGGCGTGCAGAAATGCGGTCCGTCGAA
>JBKKBB010000119.1:0-19322 GCA_046714395.1 Candidatus Limnocylindrales bacterium
GCGACCGCCCGAGGATCTCATCCGGGCGCGGAAACCGTGCTCCTTGGCGCGGTGTCGTTTCTTGGGCTGGTAGGTCTGCTTCATCGGGACTGCGTGGAATCCTCTCCATCAGGCCTCGGGGATTGGGTGGTCTGCATGACCCCTCAGAGGCACATAAACGCGCCGAGCGCCCAGCGGCGCATGGCGCGTTCTACGTCCGGGGGATGATAGGCCGCGCCCAGAAGGAGTGTCAAACGTCGGCTGCGCGTGAAAGTGCCGGTCCGGGACACTGGCGCCGAGGCCCATCGGCCAAGATTCGATCGGCAGGATCGGGGAGCTGAGCCGGGCGGTCGCGACCGCTCAACGGCGCGCTGTGCGAGCCCATGCGACGATACTCCCAGGGAGTATCACGGAATCGCCTTGCGAGGGTCGGGGCGCGGTGCTATCTTTCGACACCCGTCGCCCCTCCGCTCCTTCTCGCGGACTCGGGTCCTTCGGGGTCGGATTCGGCCGAGGGTCGGCGCCGGCAGTGCTCGTTTGTCTCTCCGTGGCGCCCCGATCGCCGCCTCTGGCAGTCGGTCGGTCGCCGGTCCATCGCAGGTTTCTCAGTGAGCCGTCATCGACGAATGGATGCGAAGCAGGTCTGGCGCGCCGCTCTCGGGGAACTGCAGGTGTCGCTGTCCCCGGCCAACTTCGAGACCTGGCTTCGTGAAACGACGCTCATCGACGTGGATGAGAACCGCTTCCGGATCGCGGTTCCAAACGGCTTCGCCAAGGATTGGCTCGAGAGTCGCTATCGCTCCCTGATCTCGCAGACGCTCGCCCGGATCGTGGGCTACAGCGTGCAGGTTGAGTTCGTGGTTGGCACGACCCCGGAGGTCGCGGCCGAGGCGGATGGCGACGCGGCCCCGCTGCCACCCGACCGTCCACTCGCAACACCGAGCTCGCAGCACGTCCGCGTCGAGGCCTCCCGCGTGGGCGGCGAAGGCGGCGCGACCAACATCAACGCGCGCTACACGTTTGCGAACTTCATCGTTGGTTCGGCCAACCGCCTCGCCCACGCCGCAAGCCTGTCGGTCGCCGAGCGTCCTGGACATGCCTACAACCCGCTGTTCCTGTACGGCGGAGTCGGGCTCGGCAAGACCCACCTGATGCACGCGATCGGGAACCAGGTCATGGCCAAGTTCCCCCGCAAACGGGTGGTCTATGCCACGTCAGAGAAGTTCACCAATGAGTTCATCACCTCGATCCAGCAGGGCAAGATCGACGAGTTCCGGGCGCGCTACCGCCGAATCGACATCCTACTCATCGACGATATCCAGTTCATCGCCGACAAGGAACGCACCCAGGAGGAGTTCTTCCACACCTTCAATGCCATCCACGAGGACGGCAAGCAGATCGTCCTTTCGTCCGACCGGCCGCCGAAGGGCATCCTCACGCTCGAGGAGCGCCTGCGCAGCCGGTTCGAATGGGGCTTGATCGCCGACCTGACGGCGCCGGATCTCGAGACCCGGATTGCGATCCTCCGGGCCAAGGCCGAGGAGGGCTCCGTTCCGATCACCTCGGACGTGATCGAGTTCATCGCCCGTAAGGTCGTCAGCAACATCCGGGAGCTCGAGGGCGCGCTCAATCGAATCGTGGCCTACGCCTCGATGGGCGCGGTGCCGATCTCGATCGAGCTCGCCCAGGCCGTCCTTTCGAACGTCCTGTACAACCCGAAGAAGCGCCAGATCACGCCCGAGCGGATCGTCCAGGCCGTGTCCGATTACTACGGCGTTGGACTTGATGCGCTCAAGGGCCAGAAGCGGGACAAGGCGATCGTCATGCCGCGCCAGATTGCCATGTTCCTGATGCGGGCCGAGACCGACGTCTCGTTGCTTCGGATCGGGGCGGAACTCGGGGGCCGCGACCACTCGACGGTCCTCCACGCCTGCGACAAGATCACCCGCGAGACGAGCGCCAACGACGAACTCCGGCGGGAGATTTCGGCCGTCCGGGAGCTGATCTACTCCGACTGACCGGGCCGTCGTGGCGCCCAGGCCACTGCGAGCGGGCTTTTCTCCGGCGCGCCGTCGCGTGGATGGATTCACGACGGTCGGTGGACAAACCATGGCCGGGAGTTGACATCGGTCGGCGCTGGGTCGGACTGCTCGCGGGCCAGCGTTGACGGCGCCGGGCCGGCGAGATTGCTCGCCCGCCGGTGTCCACAACAACAACACCGGGGTCCCCGACTCGTCATCCCTGCCGCCGTTGCTCTCCACCCGCAACGGGGCTCGATCCACCGGGTTAGCGTGCGGCTCGGAGCGTGCGGCTCCACCGTATCCACAGCATGACTATGACGGTGACGGTCTTCGTAGAATGAAGGAAGATACACACCACCGACGAACCGTCCGTGGACAGTCGGCCGACGGTCGACTAGAGGGTGCCGCCGGCGACGATTCGCGCCAGATCCCCGAGGGGCCGCGTACTGCCTCCGCCCGCTCGACCCGCTCGACCGCTACCATCACTCGTACCGCCTAACGCAAGTCGTTTGTGGAGTGGACTCGAACGTGAAGCTTTCGGTCATGCAGGAGAATCTGGCGCGCGGCCTGTCTGTCGTCAGCCGCGCCGTCTCATCGCGCAGCACCCTGCCGGTGCTGGCCAACGTCCTGCTCCGAACCGAGGACGCCGGCCTCAAACTCACGGCCACCAATCTCGAGATCGGGATCACCTACTGGGTCCCCGGCAAGATCGAGTCCGACGGGGCCACGACGGTGCCGGCGAAACTGCTCACCGACCTCGTCAACTCGCTCCAGGGCGGCGATCGGATCGATCTGGAGCTCGGTCCAGGCGAATCGCTCGACCTGCGCTGTGGCCGGTTCGAATCACACCTCAAAGGCATCGATGCCGAGGAGTTCCCGGCGATCCAGACAACCGGTGAGCGGCCCACCACCCGCATCGCGCAGAACGTGTTGCGCCGGGCCCTCGCCGAGACCGCCTTCGCGGCAGCGTCCGACGAGGCCCGACCAATCCTCACCGGTGTGCTCTGCCGGTTCGAGGGTGACACTGTGACCCTGGCCGCGGCGGACAACTACCGGATCGCAGTCAAGACGATTCCGGTCCTCGACTCCGTGGCCGAGACGAGCGTCGTCGTCCCGGCACGGGCGCTCAACGAGCTCATGCGCGTGCTCGCCGACGTCGACACGCCGGTCGAGATCGTGCTCGCTCAGGCGCGCAACCAGATCCTCTTCCATCTCGAGGGGGTGGATCTCGTCAGCCGGTTGATCGATGGCCAGTTCCCGAACTACCAGTCGGTCATGCCCCAGGCGCACACGACACGAGCCGTCCTCGACCGCGAGGAGCTCCTGCGGGCCGTTCGGCCGGCCGCCCTCATCGCCCATGAGTCGGCGAACATCGTAAAGCTCCAGGTCGGAACCGGGACCGAGGCCGGGATCACGGTGAGCGCCAACGCCGAGATCGGTGACCACGTTGGGCAAGTGGAGGCGAGCGTCGAGGGAGACGGCACCACGATTGCCTTCAACGCCAAGTACCTGGCCGATGTGCTGACCAACGTCGACGCCGACCAGTTCGCGCTGGAGCTGCAGGGCCCGCTCGCGCCGGGGGTGTTCAAGCCGATCGGCGACGACCACTACGTGCACGTCGTCATGCCGGTCCGCACAACCTCCTAGAGGTTGCCACGCTCTCGTCCATCCGCCTGACCGACCTCCGCGGGTACGAGACGCTCGACGTTCAATTCGGCCCGGGCCCGCAGCTGCTGTGGGGACCGAACGCCGCCGGCAAGACCAGCCTGCTCGAGGCGATCGTGCTCCTCGCCTGGGGCCACTCACACCGGACGGCGACCGACGTCGAGTTGATCCGGTGGGGCACGGACGTCTCCCGAATCGAAGGAACCGTCGGCACCGATGAACTGGATCTGGTCCTCGTCCGCCCCGGGAGCCCGTCGGCCGCCGGAGGCGCCCGGAAGCGAATCCAGGTGAATGGCGTACCCCGCCGCGCCTCCGCGCTGGCAGGAGCGATCCGCGTGGTCGTCTTCGCCCCGGAAGAGATGCTCCTCATCGCCGGCTCGCCCTCGCTCCGCCGGGCCGCCCTGGATCGGATCGCTGCCGGCCGCTTCCCGGCCTACGCGTCGGCGCTGGCGACCTACACCCGGGCGCTCCAGCAGCGCAACGGCCTGCTCCGGGCGATCCGCGAGGAATCGGCCGAGCGGGCCCAGCTGCGCTACTGGGACCAGCCGTTTCTGGACGCCGGGGCGGAGGTCGTCATGGCACGCCTGCGCCTCCTGGAGGAACTGGCCAGGCCATTGGCGGCCGCTCACGCGGAGATCGCGCCGGACGAGGCGGCCCGGGGCCCGCTCAGCCTCCGCTATGAGACGAATGCCCCGGCCCGGAGCGGCGAAACGCCGCGTGCGACGCTCGAGCGACGGCTCGCCGAGACCGCGGAGAAAGAAGTCTGGAACGGGGCGACCCTGATCGGGCCCCACCGTGACGACTTCTCCTTCGGGCTCGAACAGCGGGACCTGGCGGCCTTTGCCTCGCGCGGCCAGCAGCGGACCGCGATCCTCGCCTTCAAGCTGGCCGAGCTGGACCTGCTGACCCACCTCGACACTCGCCCGCCGCTCCTGCTGCTCGACGACGTGTTCTCCGAGCTGGACCCCGGCCGCCGGTCCCACCTCGTGCGGCGAATCGCGGCCCTGCCCCAGGCGTTCGTCACGACCACCACGCTGGACGACCTGGATCCGGCCCTGCTCGCCATCGCCGATACCTGGCGGGTAGCGGCGAACGTCGCTCCGGACGGACCGCCCGCCGAGTCGTCGGCGCGAGGTGCCACGCTCCACGGGCCGACCCAGGTGGGTGTGCGGTGACGGACGAGGCCGAGCGCCGCCGCCGCCGCCGTCGGCCCATGTCCCGGATCGGGGACCTGATCCCCGCGGTCGCGGAACAGCTGGGCGTGGCCGACGAGCTGCGGCGAGCGCGGATGGTGGCGACGTTCGATGCCATCGTCGCCGAGCGGGCGCCGGCCGCCCACGGGGGATGCCGCGCGCTCCGGGTCGAGGGTGACACCCTCGTCGTGGAGGCCGATGCCCCCATCGTCGGGCAGGAGATCCGATTGCAGGCCCGGACCTTGCTCGCCGCGTTCCGCGCGGCCCCAGCCGGCGCTCCGGTGACCGAGCTGCGCGTCACGATCCGAAGCGGCGACCCGTCTCGGTGAGGCAGACCAGGTCCGCTCGCGTGCGATAATCCCCGCCCGGCACACCGCCCCAAAGACCCCTGGCAGAGGCTCGCATGGCCCCCCGGTTCCAGATGAAACTCGGCGTCCTGGCCGAACCGAACCGCCTCGCCGACTCGCCCGACACCGTCGTGATCGTCGAGCCGACCGTCGGGTCGCGGGCGCGATCGAAGGGCCAACTCTACCTGCTCGTCACCTCGATGATCCCCGGTCCCCGGGCCCGAGAGGCGACCCGGCTCGTGGCCGAGGTGATTCGACACGAGTACTACTACGACGAATCGGCCGGGATCCGGGTCTGCCTGATCAAGGCGATTCTGGCGGCGAACAAGCGTCTCACGCACGCACGGGAGCGCTCGGCGCTCGCGGCCGATTCGGCCTCCGGTGCGTCGCCGATCGGCGTCGCCGTAGCCGTCGTCCGGGACCATGAGCTGTACGTTGCCACCGTGGGGCCCGCGGAGGCCTACCTGAGCCGCGGCGCGCGACTGAGCACCCTCCCGGACCCCGACCGCCAACGCGGCCTGCCCGCGACCGACCTGGAGCCGGACGTCTGGCGGGGCGAGATCAGCGTCGGAGACCAGCTCGTGCTGGTATCTCCGAATGTCATGAGCCGGCTCGGGCCCGACGAGCTCAAGGACGCACTCGTCACGCTGCACCCGCAACCGGCCCTCGAGCACCTGGCCAGGCGCTTCAGCGAGTTGGGTGGCACCGGGAGTGACGGGGGCCTCGTGCTGGAGGTGGCGGAGTTGTCCGCGGTGAAGTCGGGCAGAACGCTGGTGGCCGTAAAACCGGCTGAGCCGCTCGCCGGCGCTCCCGATCGATCGCCAATTCCGCTCGCGGACACGGTCAGCGGGGGGGTTGCCGCGGCTCAGGCCGGAGCGCGACGCGCCAGGTCGGCAGCGGCCGGGGTACTGGGAAGGGTCATCGGCCGGGCCCAGGACGCCATGCCCTCCCGTCCGCCCGGTCCGCGTTGGGTGACCCCGATGGGAGCGCGACGAGAGACGCAGCAACGGGCAGCGGTGGCGGTCCTCGTCCTCGTCCTCGTGACCGGCTCGCTCGGTATCGCTGTATCCATGCTGGGCGGACGGCCCTCGCCGGGCGCGGTCATCGCCTCGGCCGAGGTCGGGCAGCTCGCCCTGGATCAGGCCCGGACGAATCTCGACCGGGTGTTCGGCCCGGGGATCAACCTCGTGGTCAACGACCCGCGCAGCGCGGAGCAGCTCCTGACGGAGACGCTGACCGAGCTGGATCGGGCCGCGGTCGCCGGGATCGCCGCCGCCGTGCTGACGCCGCTGCGCGCGCAGACGGTGGCCGGCCTCGATCGCCTGTTCGGCGTGATCGACGTCACCGCGACCGCGGTCTTTACCTTTTCCGCCGAGGCAGGCGTGGACCTGACCAACCTCGTGCGCGGACCCGACGGGGCACCGTACGTCCTGGACCCGAAGACCGCCTCGGTCTATCGGATCAACCTGACCGATCTCACCGCCGCGGCGATCTTCCGCGAAGGAACCAAGGCTGCAGGATCGACCGAGGCCGCCCCGAGGTTCCTGACCGCCGGTGGTCCGGACCTCCTGATCCTCGACGCGAAGAACGTCCTGTGGCGCTGGCGACCGGCCGACGCGAACGGCAAGGGCACGACCACCAAGGTGAAGGTCACCGGCGCTGCCGAGTGGGGGGACGACATCGTCGCCATCGGCACGTTCCTGCGCGATGCGTCGGCGGGTCTCTACAACCTCTACATCGTTGACCCATCCGAACAGGAGATCCTCGCCTACGCGCCGGCCGCCGACGGCGGCGGGTTCCCGGCCGCTCCGTCCAAGCGCCTCACCGCGCCACGACCGGTCGACGGCGTGACCAGCCTGTACATCGACGGCGACATCTGGATTGCCGATGGCGGGACAATCCTGCGCGTCGTCGCCGGCACGACGGACGGCTGGCAGGCCGAGCCGCTCCCGGACGGCATTCTGCGCCGTGCGCCGTTCTTCACCGCGGTCGTGTCGGGCGCCGAGCGCAGAGCCGGGCTGCTCTACGGGTACGATCCCTCGAACGCCCGGGTCGTGGCCTTCGCCAAGGCCAAGGGTGGCTTCGTGGAGCAGTACCGGCTCGCCGACGGCGCGGAGCTCTGGGCGGACGCTCGCGCCTGGTACGTGGAACCTGGCATTGCCGACGCGGTGGACAGCATCGTCTGGATCAGCTCCACTGCGCTTCATCGGGCCGTTCTCGAGCCGGCGACCAGCGCCGTCGCACCATCCGGATCGCCACTGCCGTCCGGCTCAGACCCCGGCTCCGCGGAACCTTCGCCGGCGCCCTGAGCCACCGTCTCCGGACCGCGCATCGAGCGCCGTCCGCGTGAAACCAGCACTGGACCGGCCGGGCGGGTGGATAATCCGCGCATGGGCCCGCTGGTTGAGATGGTCGTCGAGAGCGTCCGCGTTCACATGCTGTCGAATCGCCACGTCGTGATCCTCAAGGACGCGGCGCGCGACCGGTATCTCCCCATCTGGATCGGCGCCTGGGAGGCGAGCGCGATCGCGATGAAGCTCCAGGGTCTGACCGCCGAGCGCCCCCTCACCCACGACCTGTTTGCCGAAGCCCTGGAGCGTTTCGACATCGGCATCGACCGGATCGAGATCCTGAATCTGGCCGACGAGACCTACCACGCCCGCCTCGTTCTGGCGGTGGGCGATCGGACCGTGGAGCTGGATGCGCGACCGTCCGACTGCATCGCTCTGGCCGTCCGGAGGCAGACCCGAATTCTTGTTGCGGACGAGGTGCTCGACCAGGCTGCGTTGAGCGCGGACCCGGGCGACCGTGACGACGACGAGGAGGGCGGGACAGGTCCATCCCGGGCCAGCGTCGATCGCGACTATCGGCGCGAGGTCCCGATGGAGTCGCTCGGTGAGGCCGTCGTCGACGAGCGCCTCGACATGTTCCGCGAGTTCATCAACTCGCTCGACCAGGATCAGGGCAAGGCGTAGTCACTCGAGGCGGCCGCGCCGTTCCGCGGACAACCAGACTCGCGGTCGTTCAGTGTCACTGGCCCATTGACGACCCTACCGGGGTGCGGCCAGACTCCCGTCCTTGTCCGGGATCGAGATCAAGAACCACCGAGAGCCCGACGAGACCGTCACCTTCGAGCGTGGATTCTCGGAGCTGGTGAGCGTCGGACAGCTCACGATCAGCCGCGAGGTCCTTCAACCGGGATGGCGCTGGTCGACCCATGTGAAGCCGATCGTACGAACGGAACGGTGCGAGTACCACCACGTCGCTTTCGTGATTGCCGGACGGATGGCGATCGAGACCCGCGACGGCGAACTGCGCGAGGTGGGTCCGGGCGACGTATACGACGCCGCGCCGGGACACGATGCCTGGGTCGTCGGCGGCGAGCCGTTTGCCGAACACACCTTTCAGGGCATCGCCGACTGGGCAAAGGCGCCCGAGGCAGGCGAACGGGTCCTGACCACGATGCTCTTCACGGACATCGTCGGCTCCACCGTCCTGGCAGAACGCCTCGGTGACCGATCGTGGAAGCAGTTGTTGTCAAGCCATCGCGAGGACGTCCGCAGCCTGCTGGAACGGCACCGGGGCCGTGAGGTGGACACCACCGGCGACGGCTTTCTGGCCACGTTCGACGGTCCCGCCCGGGCTATCGCCTGCGCCCTCGCAATCTCGCCCGCCGCCCGGAAGCTCGGCATCGAGATTCGGGCCGGCATCCACACGGGCGAGGTGGAGGTTGTCGACGGCGACATCCGCGGGCTCGCCGTGCATCTCGCAGCGCGGATCATGAACGAAGCCGGTGCCGGCGAAGTCCTTGTTTCGTCGACCTCGCGAGAGCTGGCGAGTGGCGCTGGCGTCGAATTCCTGGATCGGGGCACCCAGGTGCTCAAGGGAATAAGCGGCGCGCGGCAGCTGTACGAGGCGCGGGCCAGCGAGGCAGCGCCGGGCTGACCCCGGACCGCTCCCTGCTCATCCCCGGTCAGTCGTGGGCAAGGATGGGCGCACCGCGCCCAAGCGCGCGGTCCCGGTCGAGCCACATCCTGAGCCGAAGCAGCCAGAAGTCGCGCATCGCCCGGAACACGACCTGCGGCTTCGCACCCGTCGGAGATCCGGCCGTCCTCGGGTAGTGAGGAACCCCCACTTCGGCAACCCGTCGTCCCGAGGCGCTCAACTTGATCAGGAGCTCGGCCGAGAAGAAAGCGCCCTCCGATTCCACGCCGATGCCCTCGAGCGCGGCGCGCCTGAACAGCTTGCAGGCGCAATCCACGTCCGTCGTCCTGAGCCCGAAGAAGATGCGATTTGAGAGTCGATAGGCCCGCGCGTACAGGGTTCTGATCAACGGATCGGCGCGTTTGATCCGGTAGCCGACCACGGCATCCGCGCCGCCCTCCCTGAAGCGCGCAGTCAGTCGTGCGAGATCGGCGACCTGGAACTGGCGGTCCCCATCGGTGAAGGCGATGAGATCGTGGCGGGCCGCTCCGAACCCCGACCGCAGGGCCGCCCCATAGCCGCGATTGCGCGGGTGGTGGACCACCCGAACACGGGGGTCCGCAGCGACCAGCTCGTCGGCGATCGTTGGTGTGGCGTCGCGCGACCCGTCATCCACGATCACGACCTCGAACGTCTCTGCGAGATCCGGCAGGATGGCCAGTGCTTCCTCAACGAGCCCGCGCAGGTTCGCCTCCTCGTTGTGGGCCGGGAAGAAATAGGACAGCGCGGCGACTCGAACGGCCTCGCTCATCCGCCCGCCCCCCGCGGGCCGAGCACCCGATAGACGTTGGCGATGGGCGGCAGGTCGAGCAGCTCCAGGTCGTACCGCTCGCGCACGAGCTCGAGGTCGTGGTGGTTGGCACGAATGACGTACACCGGGCGCTCGTCGAGGAACCTGGCGATCACGTCCGTGGCTTCTCCATAGTCCAGATCGAGTCGGGTCCGATCATCCACGACCGTGATGTCCGGGCGCAGGTGATCAACGTACTGCGCATACCAGAGGACGGTGGAAGTGCTCCACCAGCTCACCACGACGGCGTCGGGCTCGACGTGCCCCAGGACCGCGTCCACCCATTGCCGGGCGGAGGTATCGTGGCTGAGATCGGCCTGATCCGCACGGACGGCGAGATCGACCGCGGTCGGGATCAGGAGGGCGGCTCCGAGCGCACCCGCGATCATCGGGCCACGCACGAGCGCCACGAGCCGCGCCCCCGGGATCGCTGTCGGTCCGCCCTCGTCCGTGTCGCCCGGCCAGTCTCCGCTCACGGTTTCGCCGGGGACGGACCAGCCGAGCCGCTCCGCCACCGTTGCCCCGAGCACCCCGAGCCATGTCCAGGCCATCAACATCGGGCCGAGGTAGTAGCGGCCGATGTCTGCATTGGCATACGAGGCGTTGAAGATGACGGTGATCAATGCTGCGGATCCGGTGAGCAGAGCGTACCGCCAGTGGCGGGCCGCGGTCGTGACGAAGCCTATCGGGATGAGCGCCGCGAGCGGGCCGAACTGCGTGACGGTCAACGCGGTGAGCTCGCCGAGCTTGCGCGGCAGCTCCCCGAGTGGATCGTGGAGCGACCCGCGGAACTGTTCCGCCAGGGCGATGTACCAGAAGCCGTCCCAGGTGTCCGGCCTCCCGTAGACGAGCGGGGCACGAAAGATCCCGGCCCGTAGGGGCAGCTCCAAGTAAACGGCCACGACGGTCCCCGCCATGAGCGCGGCGCACAGGGCCATGAGCCGTGGCCGAAGCACGATCCCCGGGTGCACGCTCAACACGTACAACCCGACGGGCACGGCGAGCAACAGGGTCAGCGCGTGATTTCCGACCGATAGTCCATAGGCCACCACCGCCGCAGCGAGCCAGCGATCGGCCCTGGCCTCGCCGTTCCTGCGCGCGATCTCCCAGCGGACCAGCAGCGCGAGCAGGATCGCCAGGAGGGCCAGGTGGAGGGTGTGAGGGTCGGCATGTGTCGCGAGCCGCCACGTCGCGGGCGCCAGCGCCACGCCGAGCCCGGCAGCGGCGGCGATCGCTCCGATCCCGGTAAGCTGCCCGACGAGGCGCATCGTGGCGCCGGCGGCGGCCGCCACGCACAACAGCGACAGCACGTTCATCCGAAAGGCCGGCTCCCCGATCGGCGTCAGCAGCAGATTCGCGACGAAGCCGAGCAGCACGTACGTCGGGTACCCGGTCGGATGGGCCGTGCCCATGACCGGAAGGATCGTCTGGAACTCGGCGGTGTCCCAGTAGCCGACGCCGGGCATCAGCCCCGGCCAGACAATCAGGACGACCAGCATGGCCACGACGAGCGGCGCAACGATGCCGGCCGCCGTTCCTGCGAATGCGGGGCGCGGCCCCTCTGAGCGGGGCGGCGTCACCATCCGAGGAGGTTGCCCCAGGTCACGCCCCAGAAGTTGATCGCCACGGATAGCCCGACCAGCCACGCGACGAGCAGACCGACGCCTCCCCGGCGAGCGATACCGATGGCCACCAGAGGCAGCGCGAAGACCACGAAATCGCTGCTGAAGCGGTAGCCGAACTGGACCCAGCCCTGGCTGAAATGCATCAGGTTGACGACGGCGATGGCGAGGACGGCGAGGATGGATCCGGACACCAGTCGGGACCCGCGTGCCCGTCGCAGCGCCGGGATCGCGAGGAGGTATGCCGGGCTGGTGAGCAGGATGCTCATCCCGATGTCGCGCGGGAGGGCGATCGGGCAGGCCAGGTCGAAGAGGCCACGAACGGCCGCGGGTTCGGTGCACAGCAAGGCCCCGGGTCCGAGCCCGCTCGGAATGTGGTCGGGCAGGATGGCCGGTGCGGACAAGAGCATGACCCGGAGGTTCTGCGGGAGGTACCGGAGGTCCTCGATGCTCCAGGCCGGGTTGTAGCCGAGCGCCCCATAGCCCGCCGCCTCGAGCTGGTACAGGTATTCATAGCCTGGATGAATGGGCTCGCCGGTCGTGACCAGGTTGTAGCCGAGGAGCAGGCCGACCGGGATCAGTGCCCCGAGGCCGGCCGACACGGACCGTCGAAGCAACGTGCCACCGCTCCCGACGAACATGAAGAAGGGGGCTCCGAATACGATCGTGAGCCGTGCCGTGCAGGCCAGCCCGAACAGGATTCCGGCCACGAACTGGCGTCGATCGATGAACTCGAGCGGAGCGCGGAGCGCGGCCCGGGCCTCGATCACCGCCTCCCGCAGGAGGGCTGTGCCGGACCGAATCAGCCTTCCTCCCGGCGGCTCATCCGGGAGCGCGGCGGGATCCCCATCGGCATCCGCGTCGGTGTCGAACGAGCGGTCGCCTCCGAGCGCCAGACCCACCGCCAGGAGCGCCGGCGCAAGGGCCACGACATGGGCAAAGAACCAGGTGGTCCCGAGCCCCGCCGCGTACCAGACCACGGTCCCGAAACCGAAGAAGATCGTCGTCGCCAGCCGCACGGGACGACTGACCGGGACGCGGCCCAGGGCCCACCAGCACAGCCCCACGTCAAGCGCACCGACGATGACGGACACTGCCCGCTGATCGGTGGCCAGCCCGAAGATCGCGACGAACGGCATCAGCACGATGGCCGGCAGCGGTGGGAACGGCAGGAGCCCGAACCCCGTCAGATTGCCGGCGGCGTCCCGGAGCGGCAGGATGTCCTGGAAGTAGTCGTTGCCGGCCACGGGCCAGGTGATCGCGGCCCGGCCGTCGAGAAACGCGAGTGCCTGCCAGACAAAGTGGTTGTAGTAGCGGACGGACCCGGGGAGCCAATAGGCCGCCAGGGCGATGGCGACGAGCGCGACGCCGATGAGCGCGGACGGAAGGAGGTCGAGCCAGTGCGGATCGGATCGGTCCCTCCCGGACCGGGCGGGACCCTGTGCTACGCTGCGACCCACCTCATCGCTCGAGCAGGAGGCCGATCCGGTTGACTGGCCCCATGGCGGGTGAGCCCGTCCGGGGCGAGAGCGCGATGCATGCCGGGACGCGGGACGGCGTCGGTAGCATCCTCATCCTCCTCGCGCTGGGGCTCGCCTTCCGCGTCATCATCGCATACCTCCTGCCCGGTTCCGGGTACGCGAACGACATCGGCGCCTTCCAGTACTGGGCGTCGAATCTCGCCAGCGAGGGCCTTCACGGCTTCTACGCCAGGGACTTCTTTCACGATTACACGCCCGGGTACCTGTACGTCCTGTGGCTCGTCGGGACGCTGGGTCAGACGCTCGGTGGCGTCGGTGACCTGATCAAGGTTCCGCCGATCCTGGCGGACCTCGGTCTCGCGTATCTCGTCTGGTCCATGACCCTGGAGCTCGGCGGCAACCGGCGCGCCGCGCGACTGGCAGCTCTGATCGTGGCGGTCAACCCGATCACCTGGTTCGACAGCGTCGTCTGGGGCCAGGTCGATTCATTCGGCGTCGTGTTCCTCCTCCTCGGCCTTCGAGAGCTGTGGCGCGATCGCCCGGAACGCGCGGCGGTGCTGACGGTGATCGGCGCGCTGATCAAGCCGCAGCTGGGGATCCTGATCCCGATCGTGGCCGCCGTGACGATCAGGCGGGCCCTCTGGCCGGCAGGCGGGTTCGGGACCGAGGCCGCTCCGGAGATCCGGCGCTCAACGACGGCGTGGGAGGCGCGGACGCGCGGCTGGGTGCGGATCGTATCAACAGGCGTGGTTGGCTTTGCGACGGCGCTTGCGTTGAGCTGGCCGTTCGGGTTGTCCTTTCCCGGCCTCGTCGAGCAGATCTTCAAGACCGCGGGCGGGTACCCGTACCTGTCGGTCAACGCGTGGAATCCGTGGGCGCTGGTGACCTTCGACGGCAGCGGCATCGCGGCCAACTCGGCGTGGGTGTGCGACATGATCACGCCCGCCTGCGGCCGCGCCTTCTCGATCGGCGCGTTCCCTGCGGTCCTGGTTGGTTCAGCACTCGTGCTCGCCGTCTTCCTGGTCACGACCGTGCTCGTCACCAGACGCCCGGATCGGCGCACGATGCTCGTTGGGCTGGCCGTTCTTGCGATCGCCTTCTTTGTCGTCCCGACCCGGGTTCACGAGCGCTACCTGTTCCCGTTGGTCGCGCTCGGGGCGATCCTCGCGGCGGTCTCGTGGCGCTGGAGGATCGCCTACGTCCTGTCCGGCCTCGCAACGCTGGCCAACATGTATTTCGTCCTGATCACGCTGTACCCGAACAATCCAGGCGTGGACGACTGGCTCGGGACCGGCCGCGCGCTCGGATCGTTCCCGGTCGTGGCCGTCGCGGCGGCCATCCAGGCACTGGTGCTGCTGTTCGCGCTGACCGAGTTGCGTGCCGCCGCGAGCCGCCGCCTCGCGGCTGAGTTCGATGCTCCCGACCCCGCCGACCTCGACGATCAGGACCCCGATGACCTTTCGATGGACGAGTCGCCGCATGGCGTCGAACCGACGTCCACAGCTGCAACGCTCGGCCCGATCCGGCCTCCCGAGGATGACGCCGCCCCGCGCGTACCGGCACCCTCGGCGAGCGCGTTGGAGGCGCCGCCCCCGCCGGTTGCCGGCATCGTTCGTTCGTCGTGGCACGAGCGACCCTCTGCGGGCGAGCTCGGCTACCTCGGCTGGTTGCGCCACCGCCTGAACGAGCGTCCGATCCGGCTGGACCGCAGCCGCAGCCTGCACGGGGAGGGCGGCGGGCGCGTGGATCGCCTCGATATCTGGATGATGGCCGTCCTCGCCGTGACGCTCCTGACGGTCCGCGTCTGGCGCCTCGGCGAGCCCTACCAGATGCACTTCGACGAGGTGTATCACCCGCGGACCGCGGTCGAGTTCCTGCAGGCGTGGCGCTACGGCCTCTCCCACGACATCTACGAGTGGACCCACCCGCACCTCGCGAAGTACGCCATGGCCGGCGGGATCGTGGCCTGGGGCGACGATCGCACGACGGCGACCAGCGACCTCGGCATCCCGGTCGCGGCCGCGATCATCGAGCCTCGCTGGGACGACGCGGCGACGACGTCGCGGATCTCCGGTGATCGGCTCTGGGTCGCGACCGGCACGTCCCTGCGTGCCTACGACCTGTCCACCCGGGCACAGTTGTTCGACGTCTCGATCCCGGGCGCCCACGTGCTCGCGCTGGACAGAGCGACCCATCGGATCTTTGTCGGCACCGTGTCGGGCGACATCGTTGTCGTCGATACGACGGCCCTGGACGACGTCCGCCGAGGCACCGTGTCCAAGGACGCTGCCCCGGCCGGTTCTCAACCGTTCGGAAGGCTGGACGGGTCGCTCGAATTCCTCCACGTGACGCCGGACGGCGGCACGTTGGTGGCGGTGCTGTCGGTCGGAGACGGTTCCCCAGCGGGAACCCGACAGGCCGCGGTCGTCATGGATGCGGCGTCGGGGTCCGAGGTCGGCCGGACGGACGTCGGCCCGGTCGTGGCAGTTGCCGGCGCCGGTCTCGGATCGGTCGCCCTGGCGACGGCAGGCGGCAGCGTCGCGATCCTCGACCTGGCCACGGCGACGATTCCGACGACCGTGTCGCTGGACGGGCCGGCGTTCGGTCTCGCCCTGACCACCGAGCTCGACAAGGATCGGCTGTACGTCGCGTACCAGGCCGACGACGGGCCGCGCGTGGCCACGATCCTCTCGCCCGGGACCGCCGGAACTCCTGCGCTCGAGACCACCTTCCGCCTCCCCGGCACGGCCGCGGGCTGGGTGGGCTACGACCTCGCGACACAGATGGTCCACGTCCTCGGCAATCGGCCCACCACCGGAGAGCCGACGATCTACGTAATCGAGCCGCACTCGAACGCTGTCTTCGCCGATGCGGCCCTCCCGTTCGCGCCCGGGGCACTGGTCCTGGACGAGAACCAGCGCTACCCGTCGTCCGACCGCCAGCAGATCCTTGCCTTCGGGGCGGGCGGCAGCAGCACCTCCGTCGATGTCGGACAGCACGCCTACGCGTGGCGACTGCCGGGAGTGCTGGCCGGCGTGGCGATGGCCGTGCTCCTGTACCTCCTCGCTAGGATCCTCTTCCGGCGCCGCGAGATCGCGGTCTTCCTCGGCTTCCTGATCGGCGTTGACGGCATGCTCTTCGCCCAGAGCCGGATCGGGATGAATGACGCGTACGTCGGCCTGGGGATCGTGGCGGCCTACGTCCTGTTCGCCGCGATCTGGAGATCCGGCGGATCGCGGACGCACTGGCTGGCCTTCACCCTGGTCATGCCGTTGGTCGGAATGGCGCTCGGATTCGCGCTCGCGGCGAAGTGGGTCGCCGTCTACGCGATCGGCGCCCTGGGGTTGCTCGTGCTGTCGCGGAGCGCACTCGGCCGCCTGCTCGTGATCGGCGGGCTCGTGTTCGCCTCCACGGCACTCGGCTATATCGCCCTGTCCGTGCCGCCTGACCAGAGCGGCGCCAACTTCCTGTTCATCGCGCTGATGATCGCGCTGACCCTGGTTGCCGCGAGCGCCAACGTGCTGCATCCAATCGCCTGGTCCGACGACGAGGAGCGACTGCTGGTCTGGGGACCCGCGGCCGCCGGTCTCGTCGTGTGGGGTTCGGCGATCGCGATCGGTGCCGCCAACCAGCGGATCGTCCTCGGGCCGATTGCGATCACGCCGCAGGAGGTGGCGTTTGCGCTCGTCGTGCTGAGCGGAGTCGCCTACTCGATGGTCACCCTGGTTGGCCGGTGGGGCTTCGGCCCGCGTGCCGCGGCGCCCGCCGCCGACGACCCCCCGCGTCTCCTCTTGCCGCCCGACCCCGCCCCGGCAGGCTGGCTGCGTCCTGGCGCCGGATTCGGCCTGCCGATGCTCTGGGTGCTCGTCTGCCTGGTCGCCATCCCGCTGGGCCTGTACGTCGCGTCGTACCTCCCGTGGGCCTTCGTCGAGGATCACCAGATCGTGGCGTCCTGGCCACCCGGCCACCAGGGCCAGTCGCTCTGGGACCTGACCCAGCAGATGTATCGCTACCACAACAACCTGAGCTCGCCGCATGCGGCGTCATCACCATGGTGGGCCTGGATCTTCGATTTCAAGCCGGTCTGGTTCTATCAGGAGGGGTTTGCCGGCGGCACCGCGGCCGCGATCTACGACGCCGGCAACCTCGTCGCGTGGTGGATGGGCATCCCGGCCATGGCCTTCGCGGCCTGGCAGGCGTTCGCTCGGCGGAGCCCGGGACTGGCGCTCGTGGCGATCGGGTTCGCCTTCCAGTGGCTGGCCTGGTCCCGGATCGACCGGGCGGCCTTCCAATACCACTACTACACGAGCCTGCCGTTCGTGTTTCTGGCGCTCGCCTACTTCCTGTCCGAGTTGTGGCACGGCGCCTCGCGCCGAACCTGGCTGCTCGTCCGTCTGGCCGGAGCCGCCGCCGTGCTCGCTCCAACGACCCTGTGGCTGTTCCATCGGCCGCTCTGCGCACTCGTACGCGTCGAGTCTGTCAACGCCGGGTCGCAGGCCTGTCCGACGCTGATCCCCGACTTCCTGCTGAGCGGTCGGGCCGCCGCGATTGCGCTCGTGGTCGGGGTCGGCGTATTGCTGTTGATTCGGCTGCTGTTGTCGCTGGCCGACGAGGTCGAGGACGGCGTTTCGCTCCGGACCCGGCTCCGGAATGCCGGGCTGGCCGCCGTCGGGCTCAGCCTCGGCTTCGTCGTCGCCTCGGCGTTCTTCGACGACACCCCGCTGATCACCTGGACCCGCGTCCCGGTTGAGCCGATCGCGCTGATCGTCACGATCGCCCTCCTGCCGCTCGCGGCGTTCGTCGTGACGGCCCGCGACGCGCGGCGATTTGTCGCCGGGCTGGTGGCCGCGATGGCCGGCTGGTTCGTCTTGTGGTACCCGAATATCGCCGGCCTACCGCTTCCCCAGGCGCTGTCCAACTCCTACCAGGGCCTGCTGCCGACCTATGTCCATCCGTTCCAGTTCCCCGTGAGCACGATCGACCGAAGCGGCCCCGGTGCGAGCCTGATCGGTCTCGAGCCGGCGATCCTGCTGGTGGCGATCTTCGGCGTCGTGGGGATCGTCGGGTACGCGGCCTGGGTCTGGCGGGTCGCGCGCGCCGAAATGGAGGCCGAGACCGACTCCGGCGACGCCCTCAGCCCGGATCCCGGGGGAACCGGCTAGCGGACCGCCGGGCTAACCGCCTCGAGGGTTCCGGACTCTTCGGCCGTCAGGCGGCGCCGTCGAGCGACGCCGGGAGATCGAGCCCGAGGTGATGGGCAAGCGCGGACCGGACCGCGCGCCTGATGACGGGATTCACCAGGACCTGTGCCGCATCGCCGATCTCGAAGGCAGTGACCCGCCGTAGGTCGACCGTCCTGACCTGGTGCGCAAGAATCAGGGAATCGAGGGTCTGCCCTGCGGTGCCGGCCGGGATGGCGACCTCGCCCGGATACTTCGCCGCGCGCGAGGTGATGGGGCAGACCGTCGCCATCTGCGATCGATGGAAGGCGTCGTAGGAGACGACGAGCGCGCGCCTGACGCCCTGCTGCTCGTGGCCGACGGCGGGATCGAGGTCGAGGATGACGATCGACCAGCGCTGCACCGGGGGCGTCACAAGACGACGACTCGAGCCTTCATGGCCTTCTCAGGCGGGCCAGCTGTCCCGGTCGCCGTACGCCGCGGCGATCGCTGCGGCCTCCGCCTGGAACTCCGGATCGTCCGCGGCCGCCGCCCATTGTTCTTCCTCGGCCTTCGTTCGCAGCTCCACGTACAGGCGCTCAACCGCGGCGTCGACGACTCGATCCTGGGTTCGAAACGCGCCGTACTGGCCGGCGAGCTCGCGAACGCGTTGCACGGTGGTCTCCGACAGGTTGTAGGTACGTTTGGCTCGGGTAGTCATGTGCGTGCATTGTCAGCGTGTCAAATCCGGGTGTCAATACTGGACGCCGCTGTGCCGGGCGAAACCGATTTGGACCTGATGGTCCTCGACCTCAGTCGGGCTGTGGCGTCTCGGTCGGTCGGCTCGCCCCGCCATGCGGGGTGCGCGGAGCCATCGGCACCTCGGCTCGGAACCCGGTCGGCAGCGCGCCCTGTGCGGCGAGGCGGCGGACCACGAACCCGTAGTAGTCCTCGACCTTGCCGGTCACGCGCTCCCAGCTGAACTCGTTGGCCCGTTCGACCCCCGAGGCGGTCATTCGCGCGCGCAACGCATCGTCAGCTACCAGACGGCCGATTGCGCCGGCAAGCGCCTTCGGGTCGC